>JAQULR010000038.1 GCA_028749205.1 Acidobacteriota bacterium
TTTTTCCATGGTTTTTCCTCTAAATAATACTTAAGCTTCCACCCTCAGGGTATAAACTGGATTTTACACTCCTGGAAGCTGACAATGGGCAGAGCGGGAATCGAACCCGCACTCCTTATTCAGGAACTAGGTCCTAAGCCTAGTGCGTCTGCCAATTCCGCCACCTGCCCATATTCCTTATCTAAAACATACTGATTTTCCAACAATCTCCGGCTGAATTAGATTCTATAGATACCATACTTTGATTTTTCAGTCAATTAGCTCTGCGACACTTCAGGTGGTCAGGCTTGAGACCAGACAACCCCTTTACTTGATTAGCCGACTTAGTCGATTAGCCAGATTTGGATCCAGATTCTGTAAGACTCTGAGAACCTCTCTGGCACTATAATAATCATTCAGATTAATATAAGTTATTCCCAGGTTGTACTGAGCTATGGGATTATCAGGTTTTAGAGAAACACTCTTCTGGAGATTTGGCAAAGCGCTTTCGAAATCTTTCATCAGCATATATTCCAGCCCGATGTTTAACCAACCGCTGGGGTCCTCAGGAGCCAGAGCGGTATATTTTTTAAAGGCTTCTACTGCTTCTGAGTGTTTTTTCATTTTATCATAGATTATTCCCAGGTTGAACCAGGCATAAGTATAATCGTTTTTAATAGCTAAGCATTGATTCAAGGTACTGGCCGCTTCCTCCAATTGGCCTAGCCGGTCATACATGATAGCCAGATTATACAGGGCCGCCTCGTTTTGTGGATTCAGGTCTACTATTTTCCTGGCAGCCTCCACTGCTTTGTCATATTTTTCTGCCCGGTCATACATTTGCATGATCTGTCCATAATAAGTTATGGCATCGTTAGGATTTTTTTCAGCCAGCTTCTTGAATAAAATTTCAGCCTCTTCGAGTTGATTACTATCGGCCAGCAATTTGGCCAGATTGTAGTTGCAATTAATATCATCGGGATTAATTTTAAGAGCTTCTCTGTAGGCCGTGATGGCTTTTTCGGCTTGGTCCAATCTAACGTAAGCTTGAGCGATCTTCAGCCAGGTACTATAAGGATTAGCCGGGCCCAATTTAGCGTATTTTTCAAAATTTTCCACCGCCCGGTTCAGATCTCCTAATTCCTCATAAGCAGTCCCTAATTCAAAAAATATTTCGTTGGAATCAATATTATTGCTTATGGCCTGTTCAAAAGCCTCAGCGGCCTCTTGGAAGTTTCTGCCTCGGAGCTGAGTCAAACCAAGTCCATAAAGCCCTTCAGGGTGCCCCGGCTCCAGGGAAATTACTTTAGAGTAACATTTTTGGGCAGCAGTATTATTGCCAAGCTGGTAATAGGCCTTTCCCAACAACAAATGGCCTTCAGGATCATCTGGTTTCATCCCAATGTATTTTTCCAAATAAACAGTAGCCAGGCCGGGCTCATTCAGTAAACAGGCAACCTTACCTACAAAATAACACCCTTCAGCTAGTTCAAAATAATTTTCTTTAGGGGCCGATTTTAAATCTTGGCCTTTATGTCCTCTGTCAAGTGCCAAAACTGGTTCTATAGGGACTCCGAATTTCACTCCTGGCCCAAAAACCAGAGCCACTCCGACTACGTTACCTTGGTCATCAAATAATGGAGCTCCACAGGCTGGCTTTTCTAAATTCATAGACACTTCCATAATTTTGACCCTTCCTGGTGATATTTCCAGCCAGCCTTTTAAGTTTCCCTCAGTAATAACCACATTACCATTGATTTCGTTAAGGGACAGGAGACGGTCTTCAGGGTTTAGTTTTTCAGAGGTGCCCGGCAGAAGACTATCTACCTTCCCTTTTATCCTGATAATAGCCAGGTCAAAATCACGATCAGTAGCTACCAGAGCTTCTACTTTAGCTCTTTTCCCGCTAATAGTATTTACTTCTGCCTCTGAAGCTTGGCACACCAGGTGATATGGCACAACAATCAGGTTATCAGCCAGAGCAAAACCCGTCCCTTCACCGACGATGTTTTTATTTTGATCTCTGGCCCAAAAAGTAACTACACCCGAAGAAGCTGTGCCGAGAATCTCATCCGCTTGTCTAACCTCCTGAGAAAACAGAAACGGACAGAAGACCAATAAGCTAACCAGCCAAAGCAGATAGCTTTTTTTCATTATGTTATGCCTCCTTCTTTTCCTTCCTGTAAAAATTTATATTATGTTTAAGAAATTATGTCAAACTATTTATCTACAGTGTTCATAAAACTGAACAGATCAAATACTTTTCAATTATCATCATTAGGATTGTATTAAATTTCTGGGAAACAGTTTCTGTTTTATGGATAATGTATAATTAATAGATTTTCTTATGAAAGCGAAGCAACAATTACTCTGGTGGATGACAATGCTTATCTCAGGATTAATCCTGATCGGCATTTTTTTAGCTCCTATGGTCAGGGAATTTCAACCTGCTTTCTCTAATTTTCTTTATAATCTTTATTCTTCTTTCTGCCATCAGCAACCAGACAGATGCTATTACCTGGGAGATCAGGCCTTGGCTGTCTGCAGCCGATGTCTGGGAATATATGCCGGTTTTTTCTTAGGAACTTTTTTTTACACTTTTTTACCTTCAAGTTTAAGAAACTGGGTAATAGACCGTCCGGTTATAATTCTATTCGGAGCCGGACCTATGATAGTAGATGCTGCAGCCGGTATTCTTAAAATCTGGGCTTCTTCCCTTACCTTTAGATTAGCCACTGGAATCATTTGGTCGATTTTTCTCCCTTTTTTCTGGTTTCAGGCCTTGAATCAACTTTGCCAGCCAGATAAAAGCTAAAGCGTTTGCTTCTGGGAGCTTTTAATCGTAAAATTAGCTGTGCCCACTAATGAAAAATGAACAACTCAAGTTAATAGATTTAAATAACAAAAGGCTAAAAGAATGGGAGTGAAAGAAAAGAGTTATTTAGTACCGGCTTTGATTGGTGGGGCTCTGGCTGGATTAGCCTCAGCTATTCCTTTCCTGCATTTGTTCTGTTGTGTTTGGGGTCTGGCTGGAGGCGTCCTAGCAACTTATTTTCTGGCAGATTCAGCATCTAAGCAATCTCTGCCTTTCAAAATAAGTGATGGTCTATTAGTTGGGGCCCTGGCTGGAGTCTTTGGAGCCATAATCAACGTGATAGTCCAGATTCCCTTAGCTGATTATTATCTGGAATGGACCAGGAGATTTCTGGAAAGCCTGTCTCGTTTTATGGAAGAAGTTCCGGCCGGCTGGGAAAGCTTAAGTGAAATTGGTTCCCAGACTTGGGATCCCTTCTATTTTTTACTCAATCTGCTACTAAGCTGCCTTATTTTTGCTTTTTTAGGGGCCCTTGGTGGACTTATTGGCTATTCTATTTTTAAGCCCACCCCAGGAGCAAAGAATGAAACCCAGACTCCTCAAAACAAGGGTAATAGTCAATCCAGCCTCTGACCGCGGTAGAACCAGGCATCGCTGGCTGGAAATAAAAGAAAATCTGAAAAGCTTTTTCAAGGAATTCAAGTATGATTTCACTGAAAAACCCCAGCAGGCAACTGATTTAGCCCGCGAGGCCATAAAAGAGGGGGCCGAACTTTTGATTGGGGTTGGCGGTGATGGAACGGCCAACGAAATTGCCAATGGGTTTTTTTCCAACCAGAAAATCATTAACCCCGAAGCTACCTTAGGTATAGTGCCATCAGGGACCGGTTGTGACCTGATTCGAAGTTTGAATATTCCGCGTAACTTAAAGAACGCGGTCAGGTTCATTTCCGAAGCCCCTGATCAGCATATTGACCTGGGGCAGGTTACTTACACTGGACCTGAAGGCCAGACAGCCAGCCGCTATTACCTAAATATTGCCGATTTTGGATTAGGTGGAGAAGTGGTCAAAAAAGTAAATGAACAAAGATTAAAAAGAAGGGCTTCTTCTTATGTCCGTTGCCTGGCTGAGGTTATGCTTTCTTTTAAGGGCTATCAGGTCAAAATTTCAGTTGATGGGCAAGAAAAAGCTTCAGATAACTACCTAATTGGGGCTATTGCCAATGGCCAGGTTTTTGGAAAAGGAATGAAGATAGCTCCTCTGGCCCGCTTGGATGATAGCTTTTTTGATATCATCCTGGTCAAAAGTCTGAAATTTATAGAGCTTTGTCTCCAAGGTTGGAAACTGATTTCTGGCAGCCATCTTTCTCACCGCCAGGTAAGTTTCACCAGGGGGAAGCGGGTTCAAGTTACCTCGCTCTATCTGGAACCAGTTCTGGTCGAATTGGACGGAGAGCAGGTAGGTACTTTGCCAGCTTTGTTTGAAATAATCCCCCGGTCTTTTAAGACCAAAGGGTTTATCAAAAGATCCTGAATCCCAGGCTATTTTGATTTTTTTGTTAGATAATAGGGATTATTGGTTAGACAAAGATTGCCATGTTCATCATAAAAACGGTAGATGATGGTTTTAGTTTTTATATAGGGCTTATCATACTGAACTCTTTTTAGATAATTTCTGGTTTCAGGGTAGGGCGGGATTCCATTGTGCTTTTCTACTGCCGTCTGTCCGGCGTTATAAGCTGCCAGAACCAGATTCCGGTCTCCGTTGTATTGCTTGATTAAATCTTTTAAATACTTAACTCCCCCTTCAATATTCTGCTCAGGATCCAGAACATTCAGCACTCCATATTTCATAGCCGTCTCCGGCATCAACTGCATCAGCCCTAAGGCTCCTTTGTCTGAAAGAGCAAACTGATCATAATTCGATTCTGCTTTGATAACCGCATGAATCAGGTCAGGCGGAACTCCGTGCTTCTCGGCAATTTTCTGAATTATGGGATCATACCTGGCTTTCAAATTTTCTTGAGGGAAGGCCAATAAAAAGACAGGCCACATTACTAAGATTAACCACCCGCTTATAATTTGCTGTCCTGCCCTTCCAATCATTTGTCTTTACTTTAAATCCCTTTTCACTCTCAGGGCAATCACCCCTTGGGGTGATTTTATATCATATTCTTCAGAAGGTCAAAGCTTTTTTCCAGGGCCTGATCAATCTCTTCAGGTTTCGTTCCGCCAGCCTGGGCAAAATCAGCTCGGCCACCTCCTCCACCACCTATTACGCTGGCTAAGTCCTTGATAATTTTATTGGCTTGAATCTTGTCTGTCAAATCTGAAGTCACCGCTACCACTAGATACACTCGGCTATTTGCTAATGAAGTTAATACTATAACTCCCGAACCCATTTTTCTTTTTAGGTTATCAGCATGGAACCTTAGAGCCTCAATATCAATTCCTTCAAACTTCTGAGTGATCAGCTTAATACCCTTGACTTCCTTGACCTTCATTTCTGGTGATTGCCCTGCTTGGTGGAGCAATTTTTGCTTGAGTTGTTTAATTTCTTCTTCTTTTTCTTCTAAGCTTTTCATAATCTTTGTGGCTCTGGAGAAAAGTTCTTTGCGGCTTACCTTGAATAGCTTTTCCAGGGCCCTTACTTCCCGTTCCTGATCTTCTAAGTAAGCTAAAGCTTCTTCCCCAGTCACCGCCTCAATCCGTCTTAAGCCAGCCGCTACGCTTGACTCAGAGATTATCTTAAAAATGCCTATCTCTCCAGTGTTCTTTACATGGATTCCACCACATAGCTCTTTGCTGAAATCCCCTATCTTGACCAATCTGACTTTCTCTCCATACTTTTCTTCAAAAATAGCCATAGCCCCTTCTGCGATTCCCTCTTCTAAGGTGGTGATCACTGTAGTTACAGGAAGATTCTCCCTGATTTTTTCGTTTACCAGATGTTCCACTTTCCGGATTTCTTCTTCGGTTAAGGCGGCAAAATGAGTGAAATCGAACCTTAACCTGCGTTGGCTAACCAGAGAACCAGACTGGCGGACATGATCCCCAAGAACCTGCCTGAGAGAAGCGTGGAGAAGATGGGTAGCGGTGTGATTTCGGCTGATGGCTTTTCTCCGGGCAGAATCTACCATGGCTTTTACCTCTTGGCCTACTGTTACTTCTCCGGCTACCACCTTTAGCTGGTGGACAATAAGCCCGGGAATTGGCGCAAAGGTATTTTCCACAACTCCTGAAAAATTGGAGCTTTTTAGGATACCGCTATCCCCAATCTGCCCTCCAGCTTCAGCGTAAAACGGCGTTATCGACAGAATTACTTGACCATTCTGGCCTTCTTTTAAGGATTCTACCGGTTGGCCGTCTTGGATCAGAGCTAAAACCCGGGTTTCTTCTACCTCTTCCCTATCATAGAAAATTGGTTGCACCTTAAGATGGAGATAATTATGATAAATAGATTTTTCCTTAACCTTAGCCTCACCTTCCCAGGAAAGTCGGGCCCGCTCCTTCTGGATTTCCAACTCCTTCTTAAATCCGGTTTCATCCACTTCCAAATTTTTTTCCTTAGCCAGCTCCTGACAGAGGTCCATTGGAAACCCAAAGGTATCATAAAGTCTGAAAACTTTATCTCCTGGTATAATCCGGCTGCCAGCAGCCAGAGTTTCCTCAGCATATTGTTCAAAATAACGCCAGCCTGAGTTTAGAGTGTAAATAAATCTTTCCTCCTCTGCTAAACAGACCCGACTGATATAAGGCAAATTAGCTATTAGCTCAGGATAAGCATCTTTCATGATATCTACCACTGTCCCGGCCAGGAGGTAGAGAAAAGGCTTATCCAGGCCCAAGAGATTACCGCGGCGAAAAGCTCTTCTTATTAGACGTCTCAATACATAGCCCCGGCCTTCATTAGAAGGAGTCACTCCATCTCCGATCAAAAAAGTAATCGCTCTGATGTGGTCGGCAATAATTCTCAGATAGACATCTGTTTCCGAACCTTCAGGGTACTCTATACTGGTTTCTTGAACTATAGCCTGGATTAATGGGACAAAAAGGTCGGTATCAAAATTGCTTCTTTTTCCCTGCAGGACAGCAGCCATTCTCTCCAGTCCCATACCCGTATCAATTGAGGGCTTGGGCAATGGATGTCTTTGCCCTTTATCATCCTGATAAAATTCCATAAAAACCAGATTCCACAGCTCTACAAACCGGTTGCTGCCGCTGGCAATCAGGTCACAAGGAGACCCGGGCTCCAGGTCTTCACCCAGGTCATAATGGATTTCTGAACATGGGCCACAAGGTCCGGTCTCTCCCATTGCCCAGAAGTTATCCTCTTGGCCAAAACGAAAAATCCTGGACTCCGGAAGGCCAATCTCTTGCTGCCAGAGTCTAAAGGCTTCCTCATCGTCCTGATAAATCGTTATATACAGTTTTTCTTCCGGAAGGCGATAAACTTCAGTCACTAGCTCCCAGGCCAAGCTGATAGCCTTACTCTTAAAATAATCTCCAAAGGAAAAATTACCAAGCATCTCAAAGAAAGTATGGTGCTTAGGTGTCCGGCCTACCTGTTCCAGGTCGTTATGTTTGCCGCTAACCCTCAAACATTTCTGGACGCTGGCAGCCCGGTTGTAGCTTCTCTTTTCCAGCCCAAGAAAAATATTCTTGAACTGGTTCATTCCAGCATTGGTAAAAAGTAAGGTCGGGTCATCTTTGGGAATCAATGAGGAACTGGGAATAATTCGGTGACCTTTTTTCTCAAAAAAGTTTAGGAAGGAAGTCCTGATTTCATGAGATTTCATCGTCCTCTAACTTTCCTCTTCCCCCTCTCCTTCAACTCTCTCCACTTTGACCATTTCTTTTTCCATTTGTTCAAGAGCAATATCGAGAGTGGATTGAACTCCCATGACCCTTAACTTGAAGGCATCCGGGTTAGATGAGTACTTGATGCCTTGTTCAAAGGATATGTATCCATCCCGGTAAAGTTGATAGATAGATTGGTCAAAGGTCTGCATGCCGTACTGAGATATCCCAGTAGCAATAGCATCTCTTATTAAACCAGTTCTATCCCGGTCGGCAATACATTCCTGGATATAAGGAGTAGAGACCATGACTTCTACTGCCGGCACTCTTCCCTGCTCATCCATTCTGGGAACCAGACGCATAGAAATTACAGCTTTTAAGACACTGGCTAACTGTAACCTGACCTGACGTTGGTGGTGAGGAGGGAAAATAGCGATGATCCGGTTTATAGTCTCAGGGGCATCAAGAGTGTGGAGTGTACTCAAGACCAGATGTCCGGTTTCTGCAGCCAGTAGAGCAGTTTCAATGGTTTCCAGGTCTCTCATTTCGCCTACGAGGATAACATCCGGGTCTTCACGCAAACAAGCTCTAAGCCCCCTGGAAAAATTAAGAACATCCATTCCTACTTCTCTCTGATTGATAGTACTTTTCTTGTCTTTGTGTAGGTATTCTATTGGATCTTCAATGGTTATTATGTTTTCTCTCCGGTAACTATTAATGTAATCTATCATGGCTGCCAGGGTGGTTGTTTTGCCGCTCCCGGTGGTACCGGTAACTACCACCAATCCTCTTGGATAAAAGGCTATTTTTTCTAAGACCTCTGGCAATAATAACTCCCGGATGGTCCTGACTTCCAGGGGGATGATTCTAAGAGAAATAGCCAGAGTGCCTCTTTGATAATATATGTTTCCTCTAAACCTCCCGAAGCCAGAAAGGCTATAGGCCAGGTCAACATCAAATTCTTCTTGTAATTTCTTTTTCTGATAATCTGACATAATCTGGTTGGCTAAGCTTTCAGTATCTTCGCCTGTTAATCGGGGAAAACCAACCAGGGGTATCAGAGAACCATGGACTCTGATTATTGGATGGTTTCCAGCCTTTAGATGCAAATCAGAAGCATCCCTTTCAATAGCAATTTTTAATAAATCATCAATTATCATCATACCCTCCCTCTTCAGAAAAAATTAACCCCCGGCAGCCTTCTGGTCTCAGGTTCCTGGATAAAATTAATCTTTCCGGGGTTAAATAATGAATTGACTTTAGAGTTCTCATTTCTGTTGACTAAGCCCAGCCTGTCTTAACTTAAAAATTGCCTTAATATTAAAACAACTAAAGATTATTGTCAATTTAAGCTGTCTTATTCACCAAACAGGTTTTATCAAGTTTTATGGAGTTGGCCTTGATGCAATCACTCGATAAGTCAGACATTCTCTCCGCAATATGGACAAGTCCGTGCTTTATATGGCAGAGGCCGCCGACAGTTCCAGCAGAGGTCTGATTTTCTCTGCTCTCGAGCTTTAATCCTGGCAAAAATATCTTCCAACTCGGTGGTTTTTTCTTCCCGCCCCTTAATTCTTGACAGCTCCCGGATAATTTCCGAAGCGCTCTGAACTCTCTCTTCAATCCTGGAGGCTAAACACTTCATGATCAGGGCATCCACTTCTTTAGGGATCTTCTGGTTTTTAATCCTGGGCGGAGTTATTTTCCCTTGTTGAGCCTTTTCCAGGATCTTAAAGGGATCAGGATCAAAGATGGGAGGCCGGCCAATAATCATCTCATAAAAAATACAGCCGATAGAATATACATCCGAGGAATAAGAAGCTTTGCCCAGGAATTGTTCTGGGGCCATGTAGGGCGGCGAGCCTATTCGGGTGGAAGCATATTGACTGGAGTTTAGCCAGGCCGAGGTGCCAAAGTCGGTTATTTTAACTGTCCCTTCCTCCGAAACCAGAATATTAGACGGTCGTAAATCCCGGTGAATGATTTTATTTTTATGGGCATGATCTACTCCATAAGAGATCTGTTTAATTATATCTATAGCCCGGTCACTATCTAGAATTTTCTCTTTTCCGATAATTTTCTCCAGAGATTTGCCCCTAACGTATTCCATGACCATAAAAAAGACACTTTTTTCTTTCTCAGCTGCTAGAACCCGAACGATATTAGGGTGGTTGAGAGCCGCCTGCAGTCGGGGCTCCTTAAGCAATTTAAAAAGCTCCTGTGACTGTTTATGGGGAACCTTAATAGCCACCTTGATATCCAGCCAGGTATCTTTGGCTAAGTAAACAGAACCAAAACCTCCACTACCCAAAGACCTTAGGATTTCGTACTTTCCTACTTTCTGCCCTTGAAGAAACATCTCTCACCAGTTCCAGAAATGAGATATCAAGCTTATAGCTGCCAGGGCAGCTGTCTCTGTTTTTAATATCCTACCTCCCAGGGATAAGCCCTTAAAGCCTTCTGCCCTTAGATCTGCTATCTCATCTTGTGTCCAGCCCCCCTCGGGTCCAATCATCAGGTAGATCGCATCTGCTTTTTCACCTTCGAGTATATCACGAAAGTAAACCCTGCTGCTTTCATCTAAGTAAATTTTCTTTACTGTCGAGACAGCCCTGGCTGCTTTTCTTAATTCAACAGGCGGCTTGATCTCAGGCAAGATTGCTCCTTTACATTGTTTGAGAGCCTCTTTAGCTATTCTTCCCCAGCGTTCCTGTCTCCTCTTTAGCTTTTCATCAGCCGGCAGGGATTGCGATCTTTCCGTAATTAGAGGCTGAATTTCTGACACTCCAAGTTCAGTAGCCTTCTGAACTATAAAATCAAAAGTAGCCGGTTTGGTCAAACCCAGGCCTAAAATGATTCTGACGCTAATCTTTTCTTCTACCGTATCTAAAGGCCGGAGCCAGGCTTTGCTGCTGTCAATATCCTCTATCTCAACTAGGAGCTTCCGGTTGTGGCCATCGGTCAGCCAGATATGCTGACCTGGTTTGGCCCTGGCCACCCGGCATAGGTGATGATGTTCCTGCCCCTCAATAAAAAAACGGCGTCCTGTTTCGGGAATTTTTTTGATAAAAAACTGATTACTGGTCACTTCTCTCGTCTGCAACCATTTTCAGATATCTTTCCAAAACAGACCGGTCAACTTGATCAAGGTTCTCACCTCCCAACTCGGCCAGACGTTTTAATAAAGCCTTTTGTTCTTTATCCAGTTTATCCGGTGTCTTTACCCGGACACTGACAAACAGGTCTCCAGTCCGATGTCCCCCCAGTTCTTTGAGGCCTCCTCCCTTGATCCTGAAAACGTCGCCAGTTTGAGCACCTGGAGGGATCTTCAACATTTCACTGTCCCCACCAAGAAGAGGAATTGCTATCTTGGTTCCCAGGGCCGCCTGAGAAAAACTCAGATTGATCTCACAATAAAGGTCGCGGCCTTTTCTTTCAAAAAATGGATGCTTCTTAATCCTTATAAATAGATAAAGATCTCCAAAAGATCTCCCCTTATCTCCAGGCTCCCCTTCCCCGGGGATTCTCAATCTGACTCCATCGTCTACCCCTGGAGGTATCTTAAATTTTAGCTGCCGCTTCTGTTTCATCCTGCCAGTCCCCCGGCATTCCGGACAAGGAGTAGTAACTATTTCTCCGCTACCATCACACCGGGCACAGGTCCTGGCAACAGTAAAAAAGCCCCGTTGATACCGAAGCTGGCCAGTTCCATGGCAGGCCGGGCAGACATTTTTGCTAGTTCCTGGTTTTAATCTCGATCCCTGACAAACAGGGCAGAGCTCGTTACGATTTATAGTCAGCTCTCTTTCAATTCCTGAAGCTGCTTCTTCCAGACTTATTTCAAGCTCCAAAGCCAGATCTCGACTTTGTGGAGCCTGCTCCCGCTTAGCGGTTTGTTCTCCAAAAAAACTCGAAAAACCAAACCCGAAGAAGTTACCAAGAATATCTTCGAAATCCTGGAAAATGGAGGAATCAAAACCGCTAAAGCCTCCATAGCCTTCGCCCCCCAAGCCTTGGTGCCCATATCGGTCATAGAGTGACCTCTTTTCCTGGTCTATTAGAACGCTATAGGCCTCAGCTGCTTCTTTAAATTTCTCCTCCGCTTCTTTATTTCCAGGATTCCGGTCAGGATGAAATTTAAGAGCTGCTTGACGGTAGGCTTTTTTTATTTCTTCGGCAGAAGCCTGCCTGGAAACTCCTAAGGTTTCATAATAATCCTTCTTCATCCGTACTCTTAACCTCCTTACTCCTCCTTTCTATAATTTCTTGTAGTTCTTCAGGCAACAGACCTGATGATGGTTTCACTTCTATTTTTTGTTGCCGTCCGGTCCCCAGATCTTTGGCTGAAACTCTGAGCAGACCATCCGCATTGACCTCAAAGGTGACATCTATCTGTGGCACTCCTGCCGGTGCTGGATCAATACCTACCAAGTCAAAGGTGGCCAGAGATTTATTTTCTTTCGCCCTCGGCCCCTCTCCCTGAAGGACATGGATTCTCACTCTTCTTTGATTATTCTCTACAGTAGTAAAAGCCATCGTTTTGCAAGCTGGAATAGTAGTATTACGGTCTATTATTTTTTGAAAGCCGCCATTTTCTGTTTCTATACCCAGAGAAAAAGGAATGACATCCAGTAATAGCACCAAATCACGCTTGGTCCCTTTTATTATGCTGGCCTGAATGGCTGCTCCCAAAGCCACGATTTCATCAGGATTTAGCTGTCGGGCAGGTTGTTGGTGAAAATACTCTGAGACCATACGTTTGACCAGGGGCATCCTGGTCTGCCCACCCACCAAAATAACTTCCTCTATTTTCGAGACCTCGAGGTTTGCATCTTTGAGAGCCTGGTCACAGATAGTCAAAGTATTTTCCACTAGGTCGAAGGTTAGATTCTCCAAAAGACTTCGACTGATTTTCTTCTGAATATGGAAAGATCCACGATCAGTTGAGTAGATAAAGGGCAAGTTTATTTCTGTTTCGGGAGTAAATGATAGTTCTCGTTTGGCTTTTTCGGCGGCTTCTTTTATCCTTTGAAGGGCATATCGATCCTGACTCAGGTCAATTCCGTGTTCTTTCATAAACTCTTCCAGCATCCAGTCAATCAACCGATTATCAAAATCATCTCCGCCCAGAAAGGTATCACCGTTAGTAGAGAGAACTTGGAAAATGCCATCTTGAATTTCCAGAATCGACAGGTCAAAAGTGCCTCCACCCAGATCATAAACCGCCACCAGACCATTTTTTTTATAATCATAACCATAGGCCAAGCTGGCAGCTGTGGGCTCGTTGATTATTCTTAAAACTTTAAGACCACAGATGGCCGCCGCATCCTTAGTAGCCTGGCGCTGATGATCATCAAAATAGGCCGGAACTGTGATAACGGCTTCTTCGACACTGGTACCAAGGTAACTTTCTGCGCTTTGCCTTAAATAACTGAGAATAAATGCTGAGATTTCTTGGGGAGTGTAAATTTGCTGACCAGCCTCTATTAAAATATCTCCATTGGGAGCCGGTAACATCTTGAAAGGAAACCTGGCTCGTAAGCGAGCCATTTCTGGGGAATCAAACTTTTTCCCAATTAATCTCTTGATTGAATAGATTGTATTTTCAGGATTAGTAACGGCCTGACGCAGAGATGGTAATCCTACTAACATCTGGCCAGTGGAGGTAAAAGAGACCGATGAGGGAGTAGTATCATTGCCTTCCTGGTTGGGAATTATCGTTGGCACCTGCCCCTTCAGGTAAGCAATACAGGAGTAAGTGGTTCCCAGGTCTATCCCTATAGCTTCAGCCATACTTAGTTCTTCTTAGGTATAATTACTTTTACCATAGTTGGGCGGAGAAGTCTATTATGGATGAAATAACCCTTCTGCAATTCTTCTTTAATTTTCGGGTCATGGACTTCTTCAGATTCTTCCACAGCCAGGGCATGATGAATAGCCGGGTCAAATTTATTATCTTTTAGTTCAATTGGGGTCACACCATATCTGCTGATCAAATTCATAAGCATCCGGTATATAAGCTCAACTCCTTCCCGCAAGGTTTTGTCTTCTGTATTTTCTGGAGGGGTCTTTAAAGCTCTTTCAAAATTGTCAATTACTGACAGGATTTCTTTGAGCAGGTCACTGAGAGCATACTGATAGAACTCTTCCTTTTCTTTTTCTGCCCTTTTCTTGAAATTATCCAGCTCAGCCAGAGCCCGAAGGTACCTATCCTTGTATTCTTCTGCCATAGTCTTAAACTGAGTTAATTCTTTTTCTTTATTGTCCAGTTCAGTCTCCAATTTTTTGATTAAATTCTGGTCTGCTGCTGTGATCTCAGCTGTCGTCTCGCTCTCATCGCGGCAGCTGAGCTTTCTTTCGCCCTGCTCCTGCTCTAAATACTCAATCTCTTCTTGATCACTGACCTCAAAAACCTGACCGGGCTGTTTTGCGGTTTCCTGAACTTCAGGTTCTTTAGAAGACTCTTTTGGTTTTGGAATCATTTGGTCCTGATTCTGACCATTATCTGGTTTTTTAGCTTTCATAGCTGGACCCCTTTTTCTAGTCGGGTAATAGTCCGGGTTAAATGTCTCGCCATATTATCTACCAACGGGATAATTTTTCCATAGGGCAATCTCTTAGGCCCAATAATTCCAAGAGAACCGAGAACCTGATTCTGATAACTATAATGAGAAAGGATAAGAGTGCAATCAACAATTTCTGGTAACTGTAACTCTGACCCGATGATGACCTTGACTCGTTCCAGGCTGATTAGATCCGAAAGCAATCTCGCCAGATTGGCCTTTTCTTCAAAATTCTGAAAGAGCGATTTTAATTTATTAAAGTCAAAAAGCTCTGCTTTACTTAGCAGTCTGGCAGTTCCTTGAAGAAAAATCTTATTGCCTTCTTTCTCCAGTGAAGAATAGTTACGGAGAATAATGATCAGCTTTTCAACTAAATCTTCATATTTTATCCTGAGCCTGGGCAGTTCTCTGAAAAGATAGTCTCTAACAAAAGCTAGATTTTTTCCTCTGAAGTTCTGATTTAGGTATTGAGCGGCACGGTCAAGTTCGTTTTGAGTAAATTGGGTCTCGGTCTCAAAGATTTCCGTCTGAACAAGATTGAAAGTGGATAATAAGACAATCATCACCCGGTTATCTTTCAATTTAAC
>JAQULR010000039.1:0-8084 GCA_028749205.1 Acidobacteriota bacterium
GTCGATAAAACCTTAGTAATCGCCGCCGTCAACGTCGTCTTCCCGTGATCTATGTGCCCTATCGTCCCTATGTTTACATGCGGCTTCGTCCTGGCAAACTTTTCCTTGGCCATCTCTTTTACCTCCTGTCTTCATTGAAGGGAATTCTCCCTTCGATTCTGGCAATTATTTCTCCCTGAACCTCTGGCGGGGTCTGTTCATACCTGAAAAACTCTAAGGAAAAAGAACCTCGTCCCTGAGTTATAGTTCTCAGGATAGTGACATAACCAAACATTTCGGCCAGAGGGACAAAAGCTCTGATAACTCGGGAACTCCCCTTTAATTCCATGGCTTCGACCCGGCCTCTCCTGGAGTTTATATCTCCGACCAGCCCACCAACATAATCATCAGGGGTAATTATTTCTAGCTTCATAATAGGCTCAAGAATAACCGGGCCGGCTTTCTTTCCAGCTTCCTTAAAAGCCATAGCTGCAGCTATTTTATAAGCTATGGGCACTGAATCAACCTCATGGAGACTGCTCTCCAGTAAAGTTACTCTAATATCAGTTACCTGATAGCCGATCAATAAACCAGCCTCTAAGGCTTCTCTTACCCCATTTTCAATTTCTGAAACAAACTCTGCTGGAATAGTGCCCGACTTTAGATTGTTAATGAATTGGAAACCCTGCCCTCGCGGTAATGGTTCGATTCTAAGCCGGCAGTGCCCGTACTGAACTTTACCGCTAAGTTGTTTGATGAATTTAGCTTCGCCCTCAGCTTCTCTGGTAATGGTCTCTTTATAGGCTACCTGAGGTCGGCCCAGCTTGGCTTGAACTGCAAACTCTCTGACTAACCTGTCCATTATAATCTCCAGATGCAGTTCTCCCATTCCTTTGACCAGAGTCTGCCCAGTCATGGGATCTTGAACCACTTTGAAGGTCGGATCTTCAGCCATTAATCTTTCCAGAGCATTGAACAGCTTTTGATGATCAGCCTTAGTCCTGGGCTCAATAGTAGCCGAAACTACTGGCTCAGGAAAGGTAGGGGCCTCTAAAAGAACAGGCCGGCTTTTAAGGCAAAGGGTATCACCGGTTGACAGGGTCTTCATCCCACCAAAAGCTGCTATGTCACCGGCATAGACTTCGCTTATTTCGCGTCGTTTATTGGAATGCATTTCCAGCAATCTGGTAACTCTTTCTTCCTGATCTTTAGTGGCATTGTAAACAGAGGAACCGACCCGCAGCTTTCCGGAATAAATCCGGAAGTAAGCCAAATTGCCCAGAAAAGAATCATTCATAATTTTAAAGACCAGGGCACAGAAAGGCTCACTGTCAGAGGCTTTTCTAATTTCTTTCTGGCGGGTTTTAGGATGATAACCTTCAACAGGTGGAATGTCAATTGGAGAGGGTAGATAATCAACGATACCATCAAGCAGCGGATGAATGCCTTTATTCCTGAAGGAAGCCCCAAAAAATACCGGGAAGATTTTTAAATCTAAGGTACCTTTTCTTATGGCCTTTTTGGCCTCTTCAGAAGTAATCTCTTCATCATCTAAATACTTTTTCATCAGTTCATCATCAACGTCACTGAGGACTTCCAGCATCTCCCTTCTTTTGAACTCAACTTCCTCTATATATTTTTTAGATACCGGTCGTTTTTCAAAATTGGCTCCTCCGAGGTCGTTATCCCAGATAATTTCCTGCTTTTCTACGAGGTCGATTACTCCAATAAAAGTATCTTCTTCTCTCAGGGGAATTTGAACAGGCAGGGCCCTGGCTCCCAGACGGGTAGTCACCTCATCAATTACTCTTACGGGGTCAGCACCTAATCTATCCATTTTATTCACGTAAATTACTCGAGGCACATGGTATCTGTCGGCTTGTCTCCAGACTGTCTCAGACTGGGACTCTACACCCCCGACCGCACACAAAATAATAATCGCCCCATCAAGGACTCGCAGCGATCGCTCGACCTCAGCAGTGAAATCGACGTGTCCTGGGGTGTCGATTATATTTATTCGGTGATCTTTCCAGTAGCAGGTTGTGGCGGCTGCTGTTATGGTAATGCCACGCTCCTGTTCCTGAACCATCCAGTCCATGACGGCAGTGCCCTCATCAACTTCTCCCATTTTGTAAGTAATTCCTGTAAAGTACAGTATCCTCTCTGTAGTGGTAGTCTTCCCCGCATCGATATGAGCCATAAGGCCAATGTTCCTGACTCTTTCGATCGGGCACATCCGCATAAAGACTTTTCTCCATTTATCGATAAAAAAATTAAATTTATCGGCTCTTTTATAACTTTATTTTTTACCATTTATAGTGGGCAAAAGCTCGGTTGGCCTCAGCCATTTTATGAGTATCTTCTCTTTTTTTGACGGCTGCTCCTTTATTAGAGAGAGCATCAAGAATTTCAGCAGATAGTTTTTCCTCCATGCTTCTTCCGCTGCGCTCCCTGGAGAACCTTATTAACCAGCGCATACCAACAGAAATCGACCTTTGTTCTGGCACCTCTACCGGAACTTGGTAGGTAGCTCCGCCAACTCTTCTTGACTTAGTTTCCAGCATGGGCCGGACATTATCTATAGCTTTTTCGACCACCTTAAGCGGGTCTTCCTTCGTCTTTTGTTTTAAGATGTCCATAGTGTTATAAACGACTTTTTCTGCCACACTTTTCTTGCCATCCTTAAGGACAAGACTTATCATCTTACCAATCAGGGTAGAATTATAGACCGGATCCGGCTGTGGTTTCCGTTTCCTGACTATTCCACGTCTCGGCATGTTTCTTCTCCTCGCTCAGCTCACTGCCCGGGAGCCTTTTTCTCTTTGGGCTTCTTGGTTCCGTATCTGGAACGACCCTGAAATCTATTTTGGACTCCCTCGGAATCAAGGGCACCACGAATAATGTGATATCTGACGCCAGGCAAATCTTTGACTCTTCCTCCCCTTATTAGAACTATAGAGTGTTCCTGCAGATTGTGTCCAATTCCCGGAATATAAGCAGTAACTTCTACGCTATTAGTAAGCCTGACCCTGGCTACTTTTCTCAAAGCAGAGTTAGGCTTCTTGGGCGTGGTGGTAAAGACACGAACGCAAACTCCTCTTTTCTGCGGACAGGTTTCCAAAGCCGGAGCTTTACTCTTATACTTTTTGAGCGTCCTGCCTTTTCGCACAAGCTGATTAACAGTTGGCACTTATAATTCTCCTCTTTTCAGAAAAAATAAATTTTCTTCTTCCAGGATGAACTTCCCGGAAAATATGCTTGAAGAATAGCAAAAACAGCTTGCCTTGTCAAGAAATTAACAGGCTATTTTGTTTTTTTTACACTCTAATGTCCGGCCTGGATTTCTACCTCTTTTTCTTCTTTTCCAGCCGGCTCTTCTCTCAGAATAACGTTCCGGTAATACTTGAACCCCGTGCCAGCCGGAATAAGCCGGCCCATAATGACGTTCTCTTTGATTTTTCTTAAGTAATCAATTTTGCCATAAAGAGCTGCCTCAGTCAGCACTCTGGTGGTTTCCTGGAAGGAAGCTGCCGCAATAAAGCTATCAGTACTCAGGGCACTCTTGGTGATACCAAGCAGCAGGGGACGGGCTTTAGCCGGTTTGCCTCCTTTTTTCAGAACTTTCTCGTTTTCCTCCTGGAATTTGAACTTATCAACCTGCTCGTCAACCAGAAATTCAGTATCACCTACCTCTTCAATCTTTACCCAACGCAACATTTGTCTGATGATTATTTCAATATGTTTATCGTTGATGATAACACCCTGCAGCCGATACACCTCCTGAACTTCTCTTAGGAGATATTCCGCCAGCTCTTTTTCACCAAGGACCTTCAGGATATCATGAGGATTTATTGGCCCATTCATCAGAGCAGTCCCCGCCTTAATTTTTTCTCCGTCTGAAACCAGAAGATGGGCACTCTTGGGAATAAGATATTCCTTGGCTCCCCCTCTCTCGCTTCTAACGATTACCCGTCGATAGCCACGAATTAGCTCCCCAACCTGAACCAGGCCATCAATTTCCGATATAATAGCTGGATTTTTAGGACGCCTGGCTTCGAAAAGCTCTTCAGCTCTTGGTAGACCACCAGTAATATCTTTGGTTCTGGCTGCCTCCCTTGGAATCTTAGCCAGAATATCGCCAGCATAAACTTCTTCCTCATCCTTAACTTCCAGGTTAGCCCCCTTGGGGAGAAAATACCTCTTCTTAACAATAGGTTCACCCTGATCATCTTTATGTTTAGGGTCGATAATCTCGATCATTGGTTGAAGCTTCTCGTCCTTAGGTTCCATTACAACCAGGGTAATCAGACCGGTAAAATCATCCCTAAGTTCTTCCATACTAATCCCAGGTATCAGGTCCTTAAATCTAACCTGTCCTCCTTCTTCTGTCAGGATGAAGGAGCTAAACGGATCCCATTCAGCAAATTTCTGCCTGGCTTTTACCTGTTCGCCATCTTTTAGCAGAATTCTGGCACCGTAAGGAACTTGATAATGCTCTATTTCTCGACCACGATGATCGAGGATGGCTATACTGGCATTCCGGTTAACTACGATCAGATTACTTTCTCTGTCTTCAACCCAGTTAAGATTATTGAACTTAATCTGGCCATCGTTCTTGGCTTCCAAGGCCGACGTTTCGGCCCCTCGCATAGCAATTCCGCCAACGTGGAAGGTTCTCATGGTTAGCTGAGTTCCTGGCTCGCCGATAGATTGAGCCGCAGCAATTCCTACAGCCTCCCCTAAGTCTACTATTCGGCCCGCAGACATGTCCCGGCCATAACAGAGCTGACAGACTCCCCGTTTGGATTCGCAAGTTAGGGCTGAGCGGATCTTAACTCTTTCAATACCCAGATCCTGGATCTTTTCTGCTACTTCCTCAGTAATTTCTTGGTTCATATCAACTATTAATTCACCAGTATCTGGATGGATTATTCTATCTAAGGAAGTTCTCCCCACAATTCTATCAATAAAGGGCTCAATGATCTCCCCGTTTTCGACGATCGCACTAACACTACTGCCTTTCAGAGTTCCACAATCATGTTGGTCAACGATAACTTCCTGAGAGACATCGACCAATTTCCGCGTTAGGTAACCAGAATTAGCTGTTTTAAGAGCCGTATCAGCCAGACCCTTTCTGGCCCCATGAGTGGAAATAAAATACTGTAAGACATTAAGACCCTCACGCAGATTGGCAGTAATAGGAGTTTCAATTATTTCGCCAGAAGGCTTGCTCATTAAGCCTCTCATGGCTGCCAATTGACGTATTTGCTGCTTGTTGCCTCTGGAACCAGAATCAGCCATGACATAAAGCGGGTTGAGCTTCTTCTCCTCAAAACTGGCTTTCCTCATAGATTCCATCATGGCATTAGTAACTCTCTCGGTGACTGAGGTCCAGATTTCAACCACCCGGTTAAACCTCTCACCAGAGGAAATAGTGCCTTCCCGGTAAAGTTTCTCTATATCTTGGACTTCTTGCTCGGCCTTTTTTATTATCTCTTCTTTCATCTCAGGAATCATAAAATCTTCAATTCCAAGCGAAAAGCCGGCATAAGTGGCATAATTAAAACCAAGCTGCTTCATCTTATCCAGCATCTCAGTAGTGCTCTCCAGTCCAGCCTTAAGATAAACATAAAACACCAGGCTTTCCAGGCCTTTTTTCTTCAGGATTCCGTTTATAAATGGCAAGCCAGCCGGCAAAACCCGGTTAAAAATAATCCTCCCCGGGGTAGTCTCAATTAAATCATTATCAACTATAGTAACCGGGCAGCTGGACACCGCCTGGTCATCATAAAAAACTTTAAGATTCATAAAAGGGCCAGAATAGCGGACCTTGATCCGACTCTGCAGGCTTACCTGTCCAGCTTCAAGAGCTAATAGAGCTTCATCAAAAGAGGCAAAAATCCGGCCTTCACCTTTTTCATTCTTTTGTTCAAGGGTCAGGTAATAGCAGCCCAGAACCATGTCTTGACTCGGGATGGCCAGAGGCCGGCCATTAGCTGGAGACAAAATATTATTGGAGGAAAGCATCAGAGTATTGGCTTCAATCTGAGCCTCAACTGACAATGGGACATGAACCGCCATCTGATCACCATCAAAGTCTGCATTAAAGGCTGCACAAACTAAAGGGTGAATCTGAATGGCCTTGCCCTCTATCAAAATCGGCTCAAAAGCCTGAATCCCAAGACGGTGAAGAGTAGGCGCCCGGTTAAGCATCACGGGATGTTCTCGGACTACTTCTTCTAAACAATCCCATACCTCAGGTTTTTCCTGTTCATGCCATTCCCGGGCAATCTTGACTGATGGAACCAGCCCTTCTTTTTCTAACATGTGGAAGATAAAAGGTTTGAAAAGCTCCAGGGCCATTTTCTTCGGAAGTCCGCATTGATTTAACTTTAACTCTGGGCCAACTACTATCACTGACCGGCCGGAGTAATCAACTCTTTTTCCAAGTAAGTTTTGCCTGAATCTTCCTTGTTTACCTCTAAGGGCTTCACTTAATGATTTCAAAGGCCGGCGGTTAGCTCCTAAATGAACCCGCCCACGGCGACCATTATCAAAAAGGGCATCAACTGCTTCCTGAAGCATTCTTTTTTCGTTTCTGATTATGAGTTCAGGGGCTTTTAGCTCAATCAGCTTTTTTAAACGGTTATTCCGGTTGATGACCCGACGATAAAGATCATTGAGGTCAGAGGTGGCGAAACGCCCACCGTCAAGCCTTACCAGCGGCCTTAAATCTGGCGGTATAACTGGAATAACATCGAGAATCATCCATTCTGGACGGTTACCCGACATCTTTAATCCCTTGAAAACTCTAAGCCTTTTGGCATAGCGCAGCTTTTTTTGCTGGGAGTGTTCCTTTTTCATAGCCCGGCGCAGTTTTTCAGTTTCTTTGTCAATATCAACTTTTTCCAGCAGCTTTTTAACGGCTTCGGCGCCCATGCCCACTTCAAAGGTATTTCCCCACTGTTCACGGGCTTCACGATATTCTTCCTCGTTCAGGAGCTGTTTTTCTTTGAGATTGGCTTCTCCTGGATTGATCACAATATAAGATTCGAAATATAGAACTTTTTCTAATTCCTTAATTGTCTTATCCAGGATCAAACCGATGCGGCTCGGGGGACTCTTAAAAAACCAAATATGGGCTACCGGAGAAGCCAACTGAATATGCCCCATTCTTTCCCGGCGAACCTTAGATTTGGTAACCTCAACTCCGCACCTCTCGCAGATGATTCCCTTGTACTTCATCCGCTTGTATTTACCGCAGAGACATTCATAATCGTTGATCGGACCAAAAATTTTGGCACAGAATAAGCCATCTTTTTCCGGTTTGAAAGTCCGGTAATTTATGGTCTCGGGTTTGGTAACTTCACCCCATGACCAGCTCTTGATTTTTTCGGGAGAGGCAATGCCAATTTTAACCCGGTCAAAATCAACCTTAGGCCTTGGACTTATTGCTTGCCTTATCTCCATTATTCATCTCCTTTGGCAACCTGAGGAATGGAAATACCCCAGGGCAAAGTTTCTTCTTTTTCGCCCTTAAGCAATTCTATATTCAGGCAGAGGCCCTGAAGCTCCCTGATCAAAACATTGACTGATTCTGGTAATCCAGGCTGGAAATCCAGATCACCTTTAACAATAGCTTCATAGATCTTAGCCCTTCCCTCCACGTCATCTGATTTAACAGTCAGTATTTCTTGCAGGGTATAGGCAGCTCCATAGGCTTCTAAAGCCCAGACCTCCATTTCACCAAACCTCTGTCCGCCGAACTGAGCTTTACCTCCCAGTGGTTGCTGCGTTATAAGAGAGTAAGGGCCAGTCGATCTGGCATGAATCTTGTCATCAACCAGGTGATAGAGCTTCATCATGTAAATAAAGCCGACTGTCACTTCCTGGTCAAAAAGCTCCCCGGTCATACCATCATAAAGGTGAATCTTACCTGTCTTTGGCAAGCCAGCTTTTTTTAGCAGCTCATCAATTTCTTTTTCTGTGGCCCCATCAAAAACAGGAGAGGACAACCATAGGTTCATCATTTCGGCAGCCCAACCAGCGTGGGTCTCCAGGATCTGACCCAGGTTCATACGTGAGGGGACACCTAAGGGGTTAAG
>JAQULR010000039.1:8184-14733 GCA_028749205.1 Acidobacteriota bacterium
CTTAGCCCGCTCATTTTTTTCCTGACCTCGCCTGGTAAAAATACGAACATCGATAACTGTCCCTTCGACGCCAGGGGGACAATAAAGAGAAGCATCTTTAACATCCAGGGCCTTCTCCCCAAAAATAGCTTTCAGCAATTTTTCTTCTGGAGATAACTGGGTCTCACCTTTAGGGGCAACTTTACCTACCAGGATATCTCCAGGTTTGACATAAGCTCCTATTCTGACAACTCCGTTTTCATCAAGATTACGAAGCAGATTTTCAGAAACGTTAGGTATATCTCGGGTGATCTCTTCTGGCCCCAGTTTAGTGTCCCGGGCTTCGATCATTTCTTCCACGATATGAACAGAAGTAAAGGCATCTTCTTTAATCAGCTTCTCGCTGACAATTATCGCATCCTCAAAGTTATAGCCGCGCCAGGACATAAAGGCACATAGAATATTACGGCCCAGAGCCAATTCTCCTCTATCAGTACAGGAACCATCAGCCAGGATCTGCCCTCTGATAACCCGGTCTCCTTTCTTAACAAGAGGTCTCTGGTTGATACAAGTGTTTTGGTTGGTTCTCAGGAATTTGGTCAGAAGATAAAGGTCTGTTCCCAGGTCATAAAGGCTGTTTTCTTTTTCGTCAACTCTAACAATGATTCTCTCGGCATCAACAAACTCGACCACTCCTGAATGCCGGCAAACCACTACATCGCCCGAACCTTTAGCTACCAGATGTTCAATTCCTGTCCCAATCAGTGGAGCTTCCGGCTTAAGGAGCGGAACCGCCTGGCGCTGCATGTTGGAGCCCATCAGAGCCCTGTTGGCATCATCATGCTCTAAAAACGGAATCAGGGCTGTTGATAACGAAACCAGTTGTTTGGGCGAGACATCCATAAAATCAATCTCTTCTCTGGGAACAATCCTGAAATTACCTCGGTCACGGGCACTAACCATTTCTTCTTTGATGTAGCCTCGAGCATCTAGTTCTACGTTGGCTTGAGCAATCTTATAATTCTCTTCTTCCCAGGCTGTAAGATAAAATATATAAGGCTCATAGAGAGGTAAATTTTTGCTTTTCTGACCCTGGAGTTGATTAACGGCTTTTTCAATCTCATCTTGGCGAACCAGTTGCCCTGGCCGGTAATCTGTTGCTCCCTGGTGAATGATTTTCACGTAATCTACGACCTGACCATTTTCAACTTTACGATAAGGAGCCTCAATGAATCCGTATTCATTAATCCGGGCATAACAACTTAAAGAGGAAATCAGACCAATATTTGGACCTTCAGGCGTCTCAATTGGGCATATTCGTCCATAATGGGAATTTTGAATGTCCCGGACTTCAAAACCAGCTCTTTCCCGGCTCAGCCCTCCAGGTCCAAGGGCGCTTAGCCTTCTTTTATGGGTAAGTTCAGCCAAGGTGTTAATCTGATCCATAAACTGTGACAGCTGGGAACTCCCGAAAAACTCTTTTAAGGCTGCGATCACTGGTTTGGAATTTATCAGATCCTGGGGCATGGCTGAAGACAGATCTGCACTGACAGTCATCTTTTCTCTGATGGTCCTCTCCATTCTGGTCAGCCCGATGCGAAAAGCGTTTTCCATCAGCTCTCCAACTGCCCTCACCCGCCTGTTACCGAGGTGGTCTATGTCATCAACTGAACCCTCTCCGTTCTTCAACCTTAGTAAATATTTAACCACCTCAATATAATCTTCCTTGGAAAGAAGGCGGTCTTCTAAAGACTCCGGCCCAGATTTTTTCTCGGTTTCTAAGAGAAAATCTCGGGTTCCACTGTCCAAACCAAGTTTAATATTAAACTTCAAGCGGCCAATTTTGGAGAAATTAAACTTCTGAGGATTGAAAAACATATTCTCAAAAAGGGCCTTGGCACTTTCTTCGGTATGAGGCTCTCCCGGTCTGAGTTTCTTGTAGATTTCTTCTAAAGCCTGCTGCCGGTCTTTTTTCAAGTCTTTCTTCAAAGTATTTAAAATGATCTGAGCTGATTCCTCTTCCTCCGGGAAAAAGACTTCAAACGTTTCTCCTCGGTTAGTAAGATATTCCAGCTGCTCGCCGGTTAGTTCTTCACCTGCTCTTATCTTTCCTTTGACATTAATCAGAGAGTAAGCTCCCTGCAAATCCTGCCGAAATGCTTTTATTTTGGTAATATTTTCCTCTTTGAGCTTGTTGATCAATTCCAGGTCAAGCCTGGTCCCCCCTTTGATCAGGGCAGATTTGGAGCTTCCCGGCTTGTAAACATCTTCTCTCAGAACCTTGCCAGCTAAACTTTCAGATACCTTCCAGAATAGGTTACCAGCCTCAGGAATTATTTCATACGATTTAAAGAACAATTTAATAATTTCTTCATCTGAACTGAAACCCAGGGCTCGAAAGAAAACAGTGGCCAGAAATTTCCTCTTGCGGTCAAGTCTCACCCAGAGGATATTCTTGGTATCATTCTCAAATTCCACCCAAGCACCGCGGTAAGGAATGATCTTAGCTATAAACTGCCCCTTTATTTCCCCTGGCCGGAAAAAGATACCCGGAGAGCGCTGGAGCTGACTAACTACCACTCTTTCTACACCATTGAAAACAAAATTGCTCTTATCAGTCATCAGGGGGATGTTGCCAAAATAGACTTCTTGCTGCTTGATATGCTTCAGACGTTTGGTTTTAGTCGAAGGATCTTTTTCCCATGAAACCATCTGAACCTTAAGTTTCAGTGGAGCTTCATAGGTATATCCCTTCTGGATACATTCAAGCGGACTGTACTTGATCTTCAGCTTGACCCGGTCACCACAATAATCACAACGAGGCATTTCTATCTTTTTATGTTCCCCGCAGTAGTGACAGACTCTATTTTCTTCAAGGGCAACCTCAGACGGAAGAAGAGTTCCACAGCTCTGGCAGCGCGGCCTGGAATTCTCTACCCCTTTAAGGCGACCGCATTTACATTCCCAATCGCCAATGGTATAGCTCAGAAATTGAAGTTCAGTGGTTTCCTTAAAATCGGTAATAGGAAAAACATCCTTGAAGGCTGCCTGAAGTCCGACATCTTTTCTTTCTTCAGGCAGAAGATCCATCTGAAGAAACTCGTCATAGGATTTTTTCTGAATTTCCAGAAGGTCTGGCAGAGGAAACTCTGTCTTAATTACAGAAAAATCGACCCTCTGACGATAAGTATTATTGTTTTGATCAAGCATGATGGCTCTCTAAAAAAGACTTTGATAGCTTTTATTTTCTATCATTAAAAATTTAATTTTTTAGCCCAGATTATTGTATTTCAATCACTGCCCCGACTTCAGCAAACTTGGCTTTGATGGACTCAGCTTCTTCCTTGCTGACACCTTCCTTCAGAGTCTTGGGCACACCATCAACAAAATCCTTGGCTTCTTTCAGGCCAAGATTGGTGACTTCGCGCACCACTTTAATTACCTGAATCTTCTGACTGCCCACATCTTTGAGTATAACATCAAAAGAACTTTTTTCTTCAGCTGCCTTAGCTTCTCCTTGGGGAGCCGCTCCACCAGCCATCATTACCGGAGCTGCCATGGCGGCACTGATACCATAACGGTTCTCAAACTCTTTGATGTAGTCAATGAGCTCCACAACTGTCAGGTTGTCCAGATGAGCGAAAAACTGTTCTTTGGTAAGTTTTTCTTGTTTTTCCATTGTTCTGTTCTCTCCTTTACTTGAACTTAGTTCAAGGGATATTCCCTCAATTCTCTTTTTTATCCTTGAGACCAGTTAACAACCTTCCCATATTAACCATGGGGGTTTGAAGAGTTCTCAAGAACTGGTTTAACGGATATGAAATTAGATACCCGATTCTGGCGATTAAATCCTTTTTTGAATTTAATCTGACTATATCAGCAAACATTTCAGGGGCCAAATAATGACCTTCTACTACTCCGGCCTTTATTTCCAAAACCTCACCTTGATTTGAAAAGTCCTTCAAAAGCCTGGCCAGAGCAATGGGATCATTGTCAGTAAAGGCCAGAGCTGTTCTACTCTGAAAATATGGTTTGAGCTCTGAGAAACGCTGGCCTATAGCTCTGAGAGCCAGCCTGTTTTTAACAACCCTCAGTTTATAACCATTCTTCTTGAGGAGCTTTCTGAGTTCTACCATTTTCCAAACTGGCATCTTTTTATAATCAACCAGATACCAGGTATGGTTTTTTTCAAGGGCTTCTTCCAGCTCCTTAACAATTTTGAATTTGGCCTCTTTTTTCACTTGTGAACTCCTATTTTTCTAAGACCCCTTCTGAAATCTTAAAGGATGGTCCCATCGTTGACGATATAAACATAGATCGGATGTATTTACCTTTGACTGCCGGCGGCTTAGCTTGAAGGACTGCCTGGATAAAAGCTTTGATGTTTTCCACCAGCTTCTCTTCAGGGAAAGAAATCTTGCCAACTCCAGCATGGACAATTCCAGCTTTGTCGACTCTGAACTCCACTTTACCGGCTTTGGTTTCTTCGATAGCTTTTTTAACCTCAAAGGTCACCGTACCGGCTTTAGGATTTGGCATTAACCCCTTGGTGCCCAGAATTCTTCCTAATTTACCAACGCTTCTCATCATATCAGGAGTGGCAATGACCACATCAAAATCAATCCAGCCAGAAGAAATCTTTTCTATGAGTTCTTCTCCGCCTGCATAATCAGCGCCGGCCGCCTCAGCTTCTTTAATCTTTTCTCCAGAAGCAATAACACAAATCTTTTTGCTCTTGCCAGTGCCATGTGGTAGGACCACCGTCCCTCTGACCATCTGGTCTGAATACTTTGGGTTCACTCCAAGACGAAGGGCAATTTCCACCGTCTCATCAAACTTAGAGTATTTTGCCTGCTTCAGCAGGCTGACAGCTTCTTCGATAGAATATTCCTTATTTTCTTCCTTCAAGGATTTTGCTTTGAGATAGTTCTTACCGTGCTTACTCACTGACGATCTCCAATCCCATATTTTTGGCTGTCCCCTCAATAGATTGGATAGCCTTTTCTAAATCATCGGTGTTCAAGTCTGGAAGCTTGATTTTGGCAATTTCCTCAAGCTGTTTTTTAGTAACCTTCCCGACCTTCTCCTTATTAGGGGCGCTCGAACCTTTAGCAATACCAGCTGCCTTCTTTAACAGGAAAGAAGCTGGGGGAGTTTTTATAACAAAGGTAAAGCTTCGGTCCTTAAAAACGGTAACCACCACAGGAACAATGGTGCCCTCTTCCATACTCTTGGTCCGGTCATTAAACTGCCGGACAAAATCCATCAAATTAATACCGTGAGGAGCTAAGGACGGACCTACCGGCGGAGCCGGGCTGGCCTGTCCGGCTACAATCTGCAATTTGACTTTGGCCACAACTTCCTTAGACATTAATTCCTCCTAGATTTTTTCGACCTGCAGGAACTCCAGCTCTACTGGAGTAGAGCGGCCGAAGATTGTCACCATCACTTTTAAGGTATTACGCTCGTGGTTTACTTCTTCAACTATCCCGTTGAAATTATAGAATGGACCATCAATAATTCTGACGGCCTCACCTTTTTCGAAACTATGTTTTGGCTTCGGTTTTTCTGAAGTGACCTCCATGTGATGGATGATTTTGTTCACTTCTTCCGGGCTCAACGGGGTTGGCTGGTGCCCTGACCCTACGAACCCGGTGACCTTGGGAATCTGGCGGATCATCAACCAGGTTTCATCATTCATTTCCATTTCTACCAGAATATATCCCGGATAAGGCTTCTTAGTTGTCACTACCTTTTTACCGCTCCTTATCTCCACCACATCTTCAGTTGGAATGACAATTTGGCCAATGTTATCTTCAAGCTTCATCTCCGTTGCTTTCAGACGGATAGACTCAGCCACGAAATTTTCAAAACCAGAATAAGTGTGAATTACATACCAGTTCTTGGCCATTTAGATCCTGCTTTATCCAAAGAATGTTTTTATCTGGGCTATCAGCCAGGAAAAAATTACATCAATAAAAAAGAGGTAAAATCCGAAGAAAATAACGGTGATAATTACAATAACAGTTGTCCCGCGGACCTCCTGTCTTGACGGCCAGGTTACCTTCTTTAACTCAGCCCGGACGTCTTTTAAGAAATTTACAAAACGTTTGTACCAGGGTAGCTTATCACTCATTTTATCTATGCCTTTTTATCATCCCTATACTGGCGGGTGAGGCAGGACTCGAACCCGCAACCTGCGGTTTTGGAGACCGCTGCTCTAGCCAATTGAGCTACTCACCCTCAGTCCATTAGCCATTATTTAACTTCTTTATGAAGCGTATGCTTGTTGCAGAATGGACAGAATTTTTTTAGTCCCAGTTTTTCGGTCTGCGTCTTCTTATTCCTGGTGGTGCTATAGTTCCGGCGCTTACATTCCGAGCACTGAAGAGTAATTATTTCCCTCATCTTTAAATCCTTAACTCAGAATATCTGATCCCGCTTGTTCCTATTCCAGAATTTCGGTGACTGTTCCGGCTCCTACAGTTCGGCCACCTTCTCTGATGGCAAACCGCAGACCCTTCTCCATGGCTACCGTGGTTATCAACTCTACCTCTACGTTGGCATTAT
>JAQULR010000082.1 GCA_028749205.1 Acidobacteriota bacterium
TTGATAAAGGCATTATCAAGTCAGGCTAAATTTAACATCTTTTCATAGTTGTTTCAATTTAATGCGGAATGTCCGGGAAAGATTGATGCTGTGTGCTCTGGAGTATCGGCAGAAAACGGTGCTTCTCTGATACGCTCAAATGCCTTTCATGTCCTGATTTTCATATCACTAATGATTGGAAATCTCGAAGCATGATAAGTTTTATGAATAACGTATGTTGATTAGCCTATCTTTCTTAAATAAAAATATTCTTTCGCCTCGGCCTTTGGCTTCCCTGGCTCTCGCCATCAAAGCCTCGGTGAATCCGGTCCTGCTGAAAAGGCAGTAATATTCTTGCCGCTCTCTCTGTTTCCAGTCGACGAGCCTGGCTTTCCTGTTCAGATTCTCCATTATGTCAATCCCAACAGGTTTGATACTCCACTTGACTTCACCAAAAAGAATTTTGCCTTCTTCTTCATTCAGAGCAACAATATCGACTTCTTCATTTCTGTCCCACCATCTCCCAATGGTATCAAAACTGAATATTTTATCCTCGTTAATCCTTAAAATTTCTCTGGCCACCAGCTCATAATTTTCGGCGACCAGACTGGTAAGATCTGAATTAATCGATTCGAGAACAAATCCGATTTTCCCTTCTTCTATTCTGCTGCGGTTTGGCAGCACATACCGGAACCAGAACTTGAAGAACTGATCCTGCAGCTTGTAGAGGCCTTTTTTTGATTTCAAAGGGCTTTTTTCAGTCGCTGGATATTCTTTATGCACCAGTTGGAGGTTTTCCAGAACGAAAAGGTATTTGTGGAGGATAGATTTTTCAAATCCAGTCTCATTGACAATTTCACTAATTCTGGTTTTATTAAGAGCGATAGCCTTTAGAATCGCCAGGTAGTTTCTAAGTTCCCGCAATTCTTCTTGTAGTAGAAATTCAACCTCGCTATAAAGTGGAGAAACTGGTGATAATATTAATTGAATAATATTATCTTCAAATGTTTTTTCCGGGTTGATTCGGCTTAGATAAGCTGGATTCCCGCCCATCACTGTAAAGTATTTAAGTTTTTCCTCAAATTGCTTGCCTGGAAAAAATTCCGAAGCTTCATAAAAGCTAAAAGGCTTCAACTTTATCAGGCCGGTTCTCCTGCCATATAGAGCTGCTTTAGAGCTCAGAACTTCGCGCTCCATCATGGCGACGCTTGAGCCGCAAAGGATTAAAACAATAGGCACGTCCTTCAAGTGTTCATCCCAGCCGGCCTGAAAAATAGACGAGATGCTCTTGTTTGATTCAGCCAGATAGGGGAATTCATCGATGGCCAGAATGAGCCTCTGGCCAACATGCTTTTTTATATACTCAAAAAAAACCGCCCAATTATCAAACCCCTTTTCTTTAAGGATCAAATCATCAAAGTACTCACCGACGAGCTTCCCAAGTGTTTTCAGATTTTCTTGCTCGCTTATCTGCTGAGCAAGAAAATAAATATGAGGTTTGTTTTTAATGAATTGTTTTATTAATTCAGTCTTGCCTATGCGCCTTCGGCCATAGATTACAATAAACTGTGGCTCATTTAAGGCCCAGCAGTCGTTGAGGCTGTTCAGTTCTTTTTTCCGGTTGATAAATTTCATTGCCTAAAGCCTCCCTCCGCCAAAATGTCTACTCTAAAGTAGACTACTCTAAAGTAGACTTTATGTCAAATAAAAAGGTGACACGATATTTTCTTACCAGTTTGTTACCGCCAAAGTTTCAAGACGAGGGCATGGTTGGGTACAATCTATAATCCTTATTTCCCTGGCATCCGGCGCCTCAGGCGCCTTATACGTATTAACCGTTAAGTTGGTTGTCCCGCTTAAATTAGTCCTTTCGGATTTTGATCTAAGATCTGTTTAGCAAGCAAAAATTAAGAATATAGATTGCGCCCCAGGCTTAGTCCTCAGTTTATGTACCCCCAGTTTAACCAGTTTGCCAGTTTACGCGGCATGGTAAGTACTTTTAATCCATTATAATCGGCTGGTTAATGAAAAGAAGTATCTCGAGCTTCAATATGATGATCATGATGCTCAAAAAATCGTTTATGATAGCTGGGAACTGATTGACAGTGATCCAAAAGAATCGGCCATCTGGAAGGATTACAGAGACTGGATATCCTACGGGGCAGCTCTAAATGTGATGAAAGAGGCTGAGCATAGAAGCCGAATAGTCGAGCTTAAGAGAAAAATTGAGCGAAAGAAACTTTCTAAAAGTTTTTTGACCAGGCTGGAAAGGTTCCTCTCTGATAAAAACCAAAGCACTTCTTAAATGTTTTGGCTAACAGACACAGATAGGTACCATCTATACTGACTGTGCTTACTGTTTTCTGAATGATTAGAGCTGCTTCATTATAGCGATGCTAATCCAGTTGACCGAAGAAAGCTTTTCAACCGAAACTCTTATCATCTGAATTGAACTGGATTCACCTGTTTTTTCGGCAAAACATAAACCCTTTCCGGTTCCAGCTTGGATTGACTGCTCTTGGCGATTATATAAATTCCCGGGACAGCTCATACAGCTATTCTACCGAGCACCCACAGGAGGTTTTCATGACCCATTTCATCATAGAGAGCAACTAATAAGCCTAATAGCCAGAGCTCCAACCAGGATCGCAGCGAAGGTGATAGGAAGGACTGCTGCCGCGTGGCCGCTTATAGACAAGCCGCTTGCCATCTTTGGATTGACAAAAATTTATATTCTACTTAAATTAAATTTGAGGAGATTATAAGACGGGTCAGTTAAGAAAAAGGAAAGGTGCTGTTCTGCTCTGTTTGTCGTTTTTTGCCGTAATGGTCTGGAGCCATGGCTTTTCTGAAGAGAACGTAGGATTCAAGCCAAAATTTCATTTTAAAGTCTCGGGCGGCTTCCTCTATGCCGCAATTGGCGATATGAATAAGCATCTAAACTCGATGGATGCTTACTACAGAAATTATTATGGCGAACTGGCTTCTGGAGAGATTAAATCGCTCAATAATGGAGCAAGCGATTTTGAGGTGGAGATAATGCGGGATCTGTCCCGAAAATTGAGGCTTGGGCTGGGCGTTTCTGTGCCTATCCATTTAGAGAACGAAAGCCGTTTCTATGGAGCCGCGATCGACGTTTACCGGGTTGACCATGAAAAGATTTTCAGGCCAGAAATAAAAGTCTGGATGCCGGCCAAACTATCTCTTTATTATTCCATTTTTTCGAAATCCAGGATGAATCTTTATTTTTATTCAGGGATTAGCTTATACTCCGTCAAGATGAACGAGGAAAGACTTCAGTTCAATACTTATCCAAGTGGTAGCGTTTACTATAACACTGCCTACATTAAGGTTAAGAAAAAGCTATCACCTGGATGGCAGGCGGGTCTATCATTTGAATATGACCTCCTGAGGAACCTGTCTTTAGTTGGCGAGCTTGAAGGGCACGTAGCCAGGATTTCCCATTTAAAGGGAGGCGTGGAGTGGACGACGAATTATGGTGGAGAAAGTACGTTCGGGGATAGCGGAGAGCTTTACTTTTACGGTTCTCCAGACAGTTACTATGAGATAAGTATTGGGGCACCACCCCATCTGATGATTATAGAGCCGCTGCCACCCGGCTATGTAGAAAGGCCGGCCAGGTTAGATATGAGCAGGTTTTCTATAAGGTTCGGCTTAAAAATATCGCTTTGATAGGGGCCCTGCCTAAAAATTGTCAGTTAAATCCCTAATTAATCATTAAATTTATCTTAGCTTCTTTGCTTTAGTGAGCCGGTTTCAACTAGAAAGGACTTTTAATACTGAAAATTCGAGCTGGTAAGCATTCGAAACCGGAGAGAAACCATATTTTCCCCTTTCTGGGTCGAGATGGACAAAAATAAAAAAGTGGAACTTTTTAGGGACACAAATTTGTGTCCCCCTTTTTAATCCAGCGTCGGGTTTTACCCCGACC
>JAQULR010000040.1 GCA_028749205.1 Acidobacteriota bacterium
GAAAATCTATTTGACAAGGGACTTTTTAAGTTCTATAAATGAAATAGCGACAATAAGATGGCTATAAAGCGCTGCCCGTACTGCCGAGCTTTGATAAGTGATGAGGACCAGTATTGCAAAAATTGTGGGACCCAGCTACTTTTCCCCGAGGATGAGGACCTGGAAGAAGAAATCCCAGGTGAACGGATAGTTGAAGATGACCTGGAAGATAAGGAAAGCGAAGAAGAACTGAGGGAGGATGACTGGGAAGAGAAAGAGGAGGGGGAAGAAGAACAGGAAGAATTGGCCGAGGTAAGCGAGGCAGAAGAAGACACGGAAGAGGTAATCCTGGTTGATGAAGAACAAATAGCAGAATCTCAGATTAAACCTAAAACCAGTGGAACGGAAGAGGTTGGCAGCAAAAAACCCCCCCCTTCTGAGGAACTTTTTTATGGCCCTGATGAGTCTGAACTGCCATTTGAACGAGAAAAAACTGAAGAGCTAAGAAGGTTAGATGAAACTAAGACTGATAAAACCGGTGGAGATGAAGATGTGGTAAAGAAAATAGAGAAAGAGATTTTTTCCGAAAAAGAAGCCAGGGACAACCAACAACCTTCTACCGGACACCCGGGCCTGGTTACTCAAGTTGTGGAAGAGCTTAAAAAGAAAGAGGAGCAATCTCCTGACCAGCCTGAAGAAGAAACAAAGCCAGGTTTGGTAACACAGATGGTGGAGGAATTGGGAGTGGAAGAAAAAAGAACGGCTAAAGATGTTCATGAATCAGAAACTAAAAAAGAGCCAGCTTCTGTTGAGACAAGTTTGGAATCAGCCGAGTTGGATGAAGTCGGTCCAACCGTGGAGGTTGGGCAAAGAAAAGTAGAAGATTTCTTTAAGGTTCTGGAGGAAAAAGAAAGAGATTATCTAAAAGAAAAAGCAGGACCTAAGGGCAAAGAAGAGCAAGAAACAGGTGAGGTGCCTTCCTGGATTAAGGAAGTTAAAGCTACATCATCTGAGAGCCTGGCTGAAGAAGATACCGCAGAGGTTAATAAGTTAGAACCAGAAAAAATCGAGGTTGAAACCGACCAGTTCGGATTGGAGGAGAAGCCCTCAACCGAGGCCACCATGGGTTTTCCGGAGAAACTTACTCAGAGCCCGGAACAATTAGAAGAACCAGAAGAATTGACTGGAGAGAAGAACATGGAGCTTGAAGAAGAGTTAGAAGAAAAGGCAGGAAGTGAAGACTATACTTTTGAAAAAACTCCAGAAATGTTTGCGGGAAGATCAGCAAAGAACAGTCAGAGGGGTCCAGGTGCTAACCGGAGTCTGGCACCAATGGGATTTAAAAATTTTATTAAAGCCAAAATCTTTGACCTACTTTTTCTCATAATGTTCTGGCTGATTTCCATCTGGCTGGCAGCCAGGTCGATGGAAACTAATATCTTCAAGCTGATGGGGGTGGCCAGTAGCGGCCTGTTGATTTATCTATTGATTTTGACTTTCTTCTATTTTTTCCTCTTCTATTTTTTTATGGGAGAAACCCTGGGAGACAGACTTTTTCGGGAGGGTGAAGAAGATAGTCTTTCAACCAGAAGTCAGGGGTAAAGATAGGCTGGACGGACCTCCTTCTAATTGATTCGATTCTCAAAAATGAAACAAGTTATTAGCCTTTCTAGAAGGACTGATTTAATTGCTTTTTACCCTGAATTGGTAGCTAAGGTTCTGGGAGAGGAGGAAGCCTGTTTTTTTCATCATGGGAAAAAGACAGAAATCCGGGCTAACCTGTCTCCGGAGTGCGTTCATACTCTGGTATTTTGGTCAAAGAATTTTCAAGCCCTGCTGGAAAACCGTTTTGGGCTCAGGGATCTATTGAAAAAATACAGTCAGGCTTATTTTCATTTCACTATTACTGGTTTGGGCGGAACTTTTCTGGAACGGCAGGCTCCGGCGGTTTCGGAAGCCTTAGGTCAACTTGAGCCTTTGTTGGGAATAGCCGGCCGGCCTGAAAGGATTTCTATCCGTTTTGACCCGATAATTTACTGGTATGAGGGGGACGAGCTCAAAACCAATCTAGATTTTTTTAACGAGCTCGGTCCTGAAATCAACCGCCTGGGAATTAGAACGGTCAGGTTCAGTTTCACTCAATGGTATAAAAAATCGGTAGCCAGGGCTAAAAGAGCCGGCTTGAAATTTTATGACCCCGATTACCGGGAAAAAGTTGAGGCAGTAAAAAGGCTGACCGAAATTGCTGACAAATATGATTTGGAGCTCTGGAACTGCAGCCAGCAAGAGATTGCCTGCCTCCCGGGAATAAAAGCTTCAGCCTGCATAGATGGGTCCTGGCTGTCAGAACTTCACCCGACGAGAGAGCCAGCCTCGACTATTAAGGATAAGACCCAAAGAAAAGATTGCCTTTGCACCGAATCAATAGACATAGGAAGCTACACGCAGAGCTGCCCAACAGCCTGCTTATACTGTTATGCTAATCCCAAAATTAAGACAGATACTCGCCTTAGCGATAAAAGTTAAACTTAGAGATATTTTGCTATCCTAAATTATTCTCTTTAAGATAGATAATTCTCAATTGAAAATCAGGGGCCTGGAAAATTGCCAGTTGCGACATTGCCTTATTCCGAAGGCTTCTTTTGAAGACATGGCCTATTTGGTGAACAAGACAGGCCAATGGAAAAAAGAAAAAGCTAAGGTTAAATTCCCAGGGATAATCTTTCCGCCAGAGTTGAAGGTAGGTCGGCTTCAAGAATCTTTCTTTGAGCTTCTTTAAAATCATATTCAACACGGTAGAATTTGATTTTCCGCTGCTCGGAATCATAGATGGCATAGGCTGCTCTGGGGTCGCGGTCTCGTGGCTGTCCTATAGAACCTGGATTAATAAGATAACGGGCTCCTTTTTCCAGCTTTATTTCCAGGTGGTTTCCCTGAATAAAGGTACCTTCGACTGTCTCGTCCATTTCCATGTAGATAAAGGGAAAATGGGTGTGGCCGAAAAAACAAATCGGAGTATCAAAATAGTTAAAGGCTTCTACAGCATCAAATTCACCAAATATGTAGTAATCTTCATCAAAAGGGGCTCCATGACAGATAGTAATTTGTTTGTGGATGACCAGAGGGCTTTTGGTCAGTCCGGCCAGCAGTTGAAGATGCTTTTTATTTAGAGCTTTTCCGGTCCATTGAATGGCGGCCGCTGCTACCGGATTGAAAGTCTGAATGGATTCCAGACCACAGACAGCCTTATCGTGATTTCCTCTAACCATGGAAAGATGTTTCAAAGAAATAACTTTCTGGATTACCTCATTAGGTGAGGCTCCGTAGCCGACCAGGTCTCCAAGAAAAATACAGCGGTCAATTCTTTTGCGACTAACGTCCTTCAGAACGGCCTCCAAGGCCTCAAGATTTCCGTGAATGTCTGAGAAAACTAAGTAGCGCATCAGCCCGGGCTCCTTAAGGATTCATACAGGCTTTTAGCCTGGTAAGAGCTTCTAACCAGTGGTCCGGCCACTACCTGCTTAAAGCCGAGGCTCAAGGCGAATTCCTGCCAGCCAGAAAATTCTTCGGGAGTATAAAAGCGGGTGATGGGCACCTGGCGGCGAGATGGTTGAAGATATTGTCCCATGGTCAGAAGGTCACAACCACTTTCTCTGAGATCAGTCAGGGCCTGTTTAAGATCATCGGATGATTCTCCCAGCCCGAGCATTAAACCTGATTTGGTAACTGCCCCATAGGCTTTCGCTCGACTTAAAACTCTAAGGGAACGGTAGTAGTTGGCGGCCGGCCGGTTTATCAGCGGATAAATGTTAAGGGTAGTTTCAAGATTATGGTTCAGAACATCAGGACCAGCTTCCAGTACCTGGCGAAGAGGCTCTTCTTCTCCCTTAAAATCTGGAATAAGAACCTCAACCTTAGTGTCAGGAAAATTTTCCTTGATTAAATATATAACCCTGGCGAAAAGGCTGGCTCCCCCGTCTGGCAGGTCGTCTCTGGTCACGGAAGTAACGACCACATAGCGCAGGGCCATCTCTTTCACGGCTTGAAGGAGGGCTTCTGGCTCATGTTCGTTGACCGGTAATGGTTGGCCTTTTCTCACACCACAAAAACCACAATTTCTGGTGCAAATATTTCCCAGGATAAGAAAAGTGGCCGTCTTTTTTTCCCAGCATTGACCCAGGTTCGGACAGCGGGCGCTTTGGCAGATGGTATTTAGCCCCTGCCTTTTCAGCAGTTGGCTGACTTCAAAGCAGGCCTGGTTGGAGGGCAGCTTTACCTTGAGCCAATCAGGCTTTTTTAGATGATCCAACCCTTAAACTCTTTTTTTATTTTCTGGCAATAAACCTGGATTATTCTCCTGCCAATCATGATTGAAAATCTCGAGACATACTTAGCTTTATGAATAATGTAGGTAAAGAGACTTTCCCGACAAGAGGCTAATATTCGAAGTCGCGTTCTCTTTTCAGCCTACGCCGCATTCTTTTTCTGGCTTGAGCATCTTTAAGACGACGCTTTTCTCCAGGCTTTAGATAGACTGAATGCTTTTTGATTTCTTTAATGATTGCTTCCTGTTGAACTCTTCTTTTAAACCGCCTGAGTGCCGATTCTAAGCTTTCTCCATCTTCGACAACCACAAAAGCCACTAAATTTCACCTCCGATCTTCTGGAAAGTCAGACATTTTTATACTGGATTGTGGCCTCTTTGTCAAGCAATGGGACTCTCCCTGACTTGGGCTCCAGCCTTTTTTATTAAAGCCCTGGCTGCCACTATTAAGGGGTCAATTAAAGGCAGCTCTAAATTTTTCTGTTTCAGAGCCAAGGGAATTTCAGTGCAACCGGCAATTATGACTTCAGCTCCTTTCTTCTGGAGCCCATCGGCCACCATCCTCAAAACTCCGGCTGGCCCCCTGCCCCTAAATCCAGCCTTTATTCCTTTCTCCCCATATATTGCTTCCATGATTTTAGTCTGATCAGCAGAAGGTGGGATGAGAACTTCTATCTTTTTCCGGGCCAGGGCTTTTTGGAAAATTCCAGTGGCTATGGTGCCTTCGGTAGCTAAAAGACCGACTTTCTTAACCTGAGGAAAATTAGATTTTATATGCAGGGCTGTTTCTTCTAACAGGCTAATTATCTTTAGCCTGGTCTTTTTCCTGAGCTCTGGAAAATAATAATGGGCAGTGAGGCAGGGAATAGCAACTAATTCTGCTCCAGCTTTTTCCAGCACTCGAAGAGCTTTAATTAAATAGGGCCCTGGATTTTCCCCGCCGTAAAGGATGGCTCTGGTTCTGTCTGGAATTTGCGGGAAACTAAGGACTATAATTTTTAGGTGGTCCTGGTCTTTTTTGACGTAAGTGTTTTTTACAATAAGTTCGAAAAAACGGGCTGTGGCTTCAGGTCCCATTCCCCCCAGTATTCCAATAGTTTTTTGGTTTTTTTTAGTCATCTGGTTGCTTATCCAGCCAGGTTTTGAGTACCTCAAGAGGTAGGGGTTCTATCGTGTGTCCTTCGTGGCCAATCATTCTGGTAGCCTTGAACATGGAATTCAGGATAGCCTCTTCTGAAGCCTCAGCTGCCGCCTGAAATAGGGAAGACATGGCCTCGTTCCGGACTACCTCAATTTTTTGAGTCAGAACTCTTTCCCGGGGCTGCAGCCTTACCTGAGGGGCTGTGGAAAAGGCAACCGCATAGTCACCGCTGCCGTTGGAATAATAACCGCCGGTTCTGGCAATTCCCAGAAGAGCTCTTTTTGCCAGTCGTTTGAGATTACGGCTATCAAGTGGAGCATCAGTAGCTACGATTATCATACAAGAGCCGCCTTCCTGTCCAGGAGTCTGGTCTAATTCACCAGAGGCTTTCGTTTTTAGGTATTCCTCAACTAACAAGCCTTTTATTTGAAGAACTCCTCCAAAATTGGTCTGGACCAGAACCCCGACCGTCCAGCCACCGCGTTTTTCTGGAAGCTTTCTGGAAGCTGTTCCTATTCCACCTTTGAATCTGAAGCAGGTGGTTCCAGTTCCTGCCCCGACCGAACCTTCTGCCACCGGGCCGCTGGCGGCGTCTTTTATAGCTTCAAGAATGTGCTGTTTTTTAACCACTCTGGCTCTGATATCATTAAGCCAGCCATCGTTTGTTTCTCCAACGACGGGATTTACAGATTCAACCTGCTCATTACCCGGAAGTGAAAGAATATAATCAATCACTGCCTCGGCAGCCACCGGAACGCTCAAGGTGTTAGTTAGAATGACAGGTGTTTCCAGATAGCCCAGTTCATCTACCTGAGTTGAACCCATTAACTTGCCATATCCGTTAGCTACATAGATTCCAGCTGGCACTTTTTCTTGAAAGATGTTTCCGGGATGGGGAATGATAGCCGTAACTCCAGTCCGGATGCTTTTCCCCTGGATTAGGGTCTTGTGCCCGACCAGGACTCCTGGGACATCGGTAATAGCATTAAGTGGCCCTGGTTCCATTACTCCGACCCTCAAGCCAAATTCCCTGACCCGAGGCCGGCTTTCTTCATCAGAATAAAGAGAGGAAAAAAACAATAATTGAAATGTCAAAAATAAGATTACTCCTGGTCTCATTTTTTTCTCCTCTACCAGAATATCGGGCCTGCCCTTTTATTCTACCTTGATTACTGGCCAATAATCCAGGTCAACCTGCTTTATTTTCTTTTGTCCAATTTTGCCCAAAGGTCGGTTGGATAATAATTATTAAATTTTTCCTTTAGTCTTGATTAAAAAGGCTCCATTTATTATAAAAAGAAAAAATGAGTAAAAAAGAGAAATATCTAACGATTTCTCGGCTAAAGAAAATTCCCTGGTTGGTTCATGGTTTTGGTCTGGCCAGTTTCACTCCCGAGGATCTTAAGGAAGACGGAAAATTGGCCAGTTTTCAGACGGTGGAAATGAAACAAGAGCACTCCAGCAGGGTATACTATCTGGAAGGTCCACCTGCCGACAGGTTAGCTGGGGATGGGCTGGTCACTGGTGCTGAGGGCCTTCTTCTAATAATCAAAACAGCCGATTGCTTGCCAGTTTTTCTAATTGATATAAAAAACCGGGTGGTGGCGGCTGTCCACTGCGGCTGGCGAAGTACTTACCTGGAAATTCTCCTGGCTACCGTTAACCTGATGAAGGAAAAGTTCAGCAGCCAGGCTGAAAACCTCTTGGCAGCTCTTGGCCCCTGCATTGAAAAGGATTGTTACGAAGTTGGTCTGGAAATCTTTGAGAATTTCTCAGCTGCTGGTTTTAAGACAGACTTCATCTTTTGGCCTTCTAGAAACCAGGGCCGATTTTACTTAGATTTAAGGAAGGCTAACTGGTGGTTTCTGGTAGAAAGATTAGGGCTTAAGCCCGAGAATATTTTCCAGCTAAACCAGTGTACTTTTTGCCAGCCCGGACTTCACTCTTTCCGGCGAAACAAAGAAAAGAGCTTAAGGCTGATAAATTTCATAGGAATACAGCCTCAGCTTATGGTCAACAGAGCAGTAAATGAATAATTACTAGAAGCATCTAAAAAAAGCTATCCCTAATTAGGGGTGGCGGAGGCTACCCTGTATAATGCCAGGTTAATTGATTTAAATTCTTGTTTTGATTAATATAATCTATAATTAATTAAAGAATGGGCAGTGAATTTTTTGTTACTGATTTTTAGGAGAGATTAATGGAAAAAAAGGAAGAGGCGATAGGTGAAATTGAAATTGCTGGCGTTCCGATCTTTAAGAAAGGGAAAGTCAGGAATGTATTTGACCTCGGCGATCAGCTTCTAATCGTAGCTACCGACCGGATTTCGGCTTTTGATTTCGTTTTACCTTCGTTAATCCCTTATAAGGGGAAGGTCTTGACCCAGCTATCCAGATTCTGGTTTGACTATACCACCTTGATCTGCCCAAACCATATGATTTCAACAGATATTTCTGAGCTACCGGCTCCTTTTCAACCTTATGCCAGCCTACTAGAAAAACGTTCCATGCTGGTTAAAAAAGCCAGAGTAATTCCGGTGGAATGCGTGGTTCGAGGCTATCTTTCTGGATCTGGCTGGAAAGAGTATAAGGAAACCGGTAAAATCAGCGGGATAAAACTGCCAAAGGGGCTTGAGGAATCAGCCCGACTGGAAGAACCAATTTTTACGCCTTCAACTAAAGCTGACGTTGGTCACGATGAAAACATTACTTATAAAGAAATGGAGAAGATTGCTGGGGCTGGGCTGGCCGCAAAAATCAAGAAGGTAAGCCTGGAACTTTATACCAAAGCTTCTCTTTATGCCGTCTCGAAAGGGATAATTATTGCTGATACTAAATTTGAATTCGGCTTGGACGAAAATAACGAACTTCTGCTGATAGATGAGTTGTTTACACCAGATTCTTCTCGCTTCTGGCAACTGGCAGATTATACCCCCGGTCAACCTCAAGTAAACCTGGATAAACAATTCGTCCGCGATTATCTTTTGAGCACTGGCTGGGACAGGCAAACTTCGCCTCCACCTCCTTTGCCTGAAGAAATAATTAACCAGACTTCTAAGCGCTATTTGGAAATATATCGGCTTTTAACTGGAAAAAACGATTTACCATAGACCTGAAACAAGAGCCTAAGAGATATGAGAAACGGGCTGGTTGATCTTCACCTTCATTCAAAATTTAGTTGTGATGGTGATTTTTTACCAGAAGAGCTGGCCAGGATGGCCAGGGATAATGGATTTAGAGCTATAGCCATAGCTGACCACGATACAGTAGCTGGTTATCCTAAGGCAATAGAAGCTGGCCAGAAATACGGAGTTGAGGTAATTTCGAGTATTGAACTAACTACCATCTTTGATTCCCGAGAATTTCATTTGCTTCTTCCATTAGTAAACTGGAAAAGCAAGACTATTAAGAGCCTGGTTTCCCAGATGAAAGAGAACAGAATGGAAGAAGCCAAAGTTAGAGTCCAAAGGCTCAGGGAAATTGGCTTGGAACTTGACTGGGATGAAGTCTGGACCAGATCAGGGCAAAATCCACCCTTAGGTGTTAAAATCGCCCAGATTCTTCTGGATAAACCTGAAAACCGTCAGAATCCGAGGCTAAAAAAATATTATGACCAGGATGGCCAGCCTTTTGCTCCCTTTCTTTTTTATCAGGATTTTTTTGCTGAAGGTGGTCTGGCCTATGTACCAAAGAAATATCCTAAGCTAGAAGAAGTATTAAAGCTGGCACCATTAACTGGAGGGGTCCCGGTTCTATCTCATCCGGGGGCCTATTTTCAACTGGCTACGAGAGAAGATTTGACTTATCTAAAAGAAATTGGCTTACAGGGGCTGGAAGTCTATACTTCTTATCACCATCAGGACGAGATTGAGTATTATAAAAAAATAGCAGAGGAGCTGGATCTGGTAATTACCGCCGGTTCTGACTTTCATGGCCGAATAAAGCCGGGAGTGAAATTCGGATTGATAAAAGAGGGGGATTATTCTATGGTTGAAAGGCTGAGAGAGAGAAAAAGCTGATGGCCATACATCTAAACTGGCTGGATAGTATTCTCCTTATTATCCTACTTATAACCTTTCTTTTCGGACTGGTTAAAGGTTTTTTCCGGCAGATAATCGGCATTCTGGCTATCGTGGCTGGAGTGATTCTGGCCTCTCGGTATTACGTCAGGCTTTCGGTTAAATTTTATAATCTGATTGATTCTGATTTCTGGAGAAATTGCCTGAGCTTTCTTTTAATCTTCTTCGGGGTTTTGCTGGTTGGTTGGCTACTCGGTTTCATAATTGGCAAACTGATGAAGGGCAGCCTGAGCTTGACCAACCATCTTCTTGGTGGAGGGCTGGGTTTGCTAAAAGGTATACTGATAGGGACAGTCATAGTCTTTGCCATGCTGAGCTTTAACTTTCAAAGACAAGCTCTGATTGAGTCAAAACTGGCTCCAGCCATGCTTAAAATCTCTAAGGGGCTATTGGAGTTAGTCCCTGATGATTTTAAGAATCACTTTAGAGAGGCTTTGAAAAAATTTGAAGGGAAGGGAAACTGGTATGAGCAAAAAATATGAAGAACTGACTATTCATCAGAAGCTGGAATCACTGATTAGCGATATGGTGGATAAAGAAATTCACCTTAAGGAAGCTCTGATAGAATTCGAGAAAATTTATATAGAGACAGCCTCTGGTAAATATAATGGTAATAAATCAAAGATGTCCCAGGCTTTAGGAATCCACCGTAATACTCTTCATAACAGATTCAAAGCCCTGAAAATAAAGCAAAAAAAATAGCCAACATGAGTGTAAGATAATATTGGCAAAAGGATTCTGAGGCTGGTTTTTAAGGCGAATTATCTTATCTTGATTATTCGCAAATGATTCAATTCAACCCGCTTTATTCTGGACCTGATAGCTTATTCTTGGGAAAAACTAGGGCCAGATCCGATTTTCTTATCAATGATAATTGAAGATCTTGAGAGATCTTAGGTTTTGTGAGCAATTTAAGCTAAAAAATTGTGGAAATCTTGACAACTAAAACTTAGTAATTTATAATTAGGACTCTAAAAGGCAGACTGCTAAATAAACTTAAAAAGGAGGTAAATATGAAGATTCAACCTTTGTATGACCGGGTTCTCTTGAAAAGGATTGAAGAACAGGAAGTAAAAAGAGGGAACATTATTATCCCTGACACTGCTAAAGAAAAGCCCCAAGAAGCTGAGGTGATTGAGGTTGGTAAAGGGCGGGTTACTGAAGACGGGAAAGTTATTCCCCTGACAATTAAGAAGGGAGACCGGGTGCTTATCGGGAAGTACAGCGGGACCGAGGTAAACATTGATGGAGAAGAGCATCTAATCGTCAGGGAAGATGAAATTCTGGCAATATTAACCAAGTAATTGTAAAGGAGGTAAACTATGGCAAAGCAAATCATTCTTGGAGATGAAGCTAGGCAGGCCTTATTGAAAGGTGTTAATACTTTAAGTAACGTGGTCAAGGCAACTCTTGGGCCGCGGGGTAAAAACATCATCCTGGATAAGAAATTTGGTTCTCCTACCAGCACCAAAGATGGAGTGACTGTGGCCAAGGAAATTGAGCTCCAGGACCCGTGGGAGAATATGGGGGCCCAACTGGTCAAAGAAGTGGCCTCAAAAACCTCTGATGTCGCTGGTGATGGCACCACCACCGCTACTGTCCTGGCTCAGGTTATTTACACTGAGGGAATTAAACATGTAACTGCTGGTCGCAATCCAAATCTTATTAAAAAGGGTCTTGACCAGGCCGTAGAAGAGGTAGTCAAAGAGCTTAAGAAATTAAGCCGTGATGTTACCGGCGAGATGATTGCCCAGGTTGGAGCGATTTCTGCCAACAATGACGAATCCATCGGGAAAATAATTGCTGAGGCTATGGACAAAGTTGGCAAAGACGGGGTCATTACTGTGGAAGAGGCTAAAGGTCTGGAGACTACTTTAGAATTTGTTGAAGGTATGCAGTTTGACCGTGGTTATCTTTCTCCCTATTTCGTAACGGATCCGGAAAGAATGGAATGTATCTTAGAGAATCCTCTTATTCTGTTGCATGAAAAGAAGATTTCCAACCTGAGAGAATTCCTGCCCTTGTTAGAAAATGTGGCTAAGATGGGTCGAGCTCTCCTGGTAGTAGCCGAGGAGGTAGAAGGAGAAGCTTTAGCTACTTTGGTAGTCAACAAGCTAAAAGGTACCTTAATGTGCTGTGCGGTGAAAGCCCCGGGCTTTGGTGATAGACGCAAAGCTATGCTGGAAGATATTGCCGTTCTAACTGGCGGCCAGGTTATCACTGAAGACATTGGGGTCAAGCTGGAAAATGTTACTATTGACTGGCTGGGTGAAGCAGCCAAAGTGGTTATTGACAAAGACAACACCACTATTGTTGAGGGTAAAGGCAAACAGAGCGAAATCCAGGCCAGAATCAAGCAGATCAGAGCTCAGATTGAGGAGACTACTTCTGACTACGACCGGGAAAAGCTACAGGAAAGATTAGCTAAGATGGTCGGTGGAGTGGCTTTGATTAAAGTCGGCGCTGCTACCGAAACCGAGCTGAAAGAGAAGAAAGCCAGGGTAGAAGATGCTATGCATGCCACTAAGGCTGCAGTGGAAGAAGGCATTGTTCCTGGTGGTGGAGTGGCCTTATTGCGCTGCCAGAAAGCTCTGGAAAAAGTTAACCTGGATGGCGATATGCAGATTGGAGTCCAGATTATTCGTAGGGCTCTGGAAGAGCCTCTTCGCCAGATTGCCGGGAATGCTGGTTATGAAGGCTCTATTGTAGTTGAAAAGGTCAGGGAAATGAAACAGGATTTCGGTTTCAATGCTCTGAGTGAACAATATGAAGATTTAGTCAAATCTGGGATTGTAGATCCAACCAAAGTTGTCCGGATTGCCCTGCAAAATGCTACCAGTATTGCCGGATTGATGCTGACCACCGAAGGTTGTGTAACTGAAATACCTGAAGAGGAAAAGAAGTCTCCCTATCCTGCTCCGCCAGCCGACATGTACTGATACCTGAAAAGCCAGACAAAAAAATCAGGCCGTTTCCAGAAGATCTGGAAACGGCCTTTCTATTTTTAGTAAATCTCCAAGGATGTGGTATATTAAGCCTAGTAAAAAAGAGTCTTTGCTGAATATTTCTAATGAAGATTCTACATCGCTATATCCTTAAGGAAATCCTTCCGGCTTTCCTGATTTCGTTGGGCTTTATAATCTTCATCATCCTGATGAATGAGCTCTTTTATTTAGCCGAAATTTTTTTAACCAAGGATGTCCCCCTGAGCGTTGCTTTACAGGTCTTGCTGTACCTTTTACCTTCTGTAGTGGCTTTGGCCTTGCCCCTGGCTTTTATGGCCGGTGTCCTGGGTGGACTGGGGCGTTTAGCGGCTGAGCGAGAAATAGAAGCTTTAGGAATTCTCGGGTTCACTCCGTCCAGTCTCCTTAAACCGCTGTTTTCTTTTGGTCTGGTCTTAGCCATAGTCTGCCTGAGCTTTACCCTCTGGCTGACCCCAACAGCTAATTATCATTGGTTGCAGACTATGGTAAATTCGGTGCTTAATCAGGTCAGACTAAATATAGAACCAGGTAGGTTTGTGGAATCGATTCCAGGCCGAGTAATTTTTGTTCAGAAAAAACTAACTGATGGCCGCTGGCAGCAAGTTTTCCTTTACCAGCCAAAAGAATCGGGAAAAGCAGAACTCGTCCTGGCCCAGTCGGCTTTTCTAAAGATAGAGCCTGGCCAGCAAGAAGCCTGGATTGAACTTCAAAATGGTCGGAGTTATGAGCTTGATATGGATAATCCTGAAGCCCTGAGCCTGATTGAATTTAAGAGGAGTGAACAGAGCCTTGACCTGAACAAACTTCGGAACAGTTTTTCCTTAGAAAAAAAAAGCCGAGAGAAAAATATTGGGGAACTCTGGCGAGATTGGCAGAGGCTTAAAGAAAAAAACAGATCGACTCAGGAAGGACGGCTAATCCTTCTGGAGATTCATAAAAGATTCAGCCTTCCGGCTACTTGCCTGTTGTTCGTTTTTTTGGGGGCAGGATTGGGTTGGAGGAGATGGCCAGGTGGTCGGTTGGCAGGCTATGGGGTTGGTCTGATAATAATTCTAATTTATTATTTCCTTTTAGTAAGTGGCGAGCAAAGATCAGTCAGGGGAAATCTGGCTCCCTGGGTGGCTATGTGGTTGCCTAACTTTTTTGTCCTTTTTTTTGGAATATATTTTTATTTCTCATCTTTCAAGAGAAATTATGTTTTAGGAAGCCTGAAGTTTTTTGGCTTGGGAAAATTTATTTCTAAAGCTGGCAACCCTCGGCAGAGGAACCAGGCCAGTCCAGCCCAGAAAAAAAGAGTTGCTTCTTTTCCATCCTTACTTGACCGATATGTCTTTTCAAGGTTTTTCCGACTGCTGATTATGATTTTTCTGGCTATTCTCATCATCATGATGGCCATCACTTTTCTTCAGCGGCTGGAATTAGTCCGTGAGAATCAAAGACCTGTTAAAGAGTTATGGTCTTTTATCTGGTATAAGATTCCAGAGTTTGTTTTGTTGGGTTTTTTGGTTTCAACTCTAATTGCCGTTAGTCTGAGTCTTAGCTTTTTAGGACGGAGAAAAGAAATTCTGGCTTTCTTATCTTCAGGAATTAGCTACTTCCGTGCAGTCAGGTCACTATTGATCTTCGGCCTGATTCTCATCCCCTTGATTTTTATCTTTCAGGATAGAAGCTTAAGCAGAAGTAATTTCAAGGCTGAAGAAATCTGGTCAACAATTTCTGAACGGCCTGTAAGAACTTTTAGTTACCTTAACCGGTACTGGCTTCGGGCCAAAGAAAATGGTGCTTTCTACCACTATGAACTATTAGATCCAAACCGAAGACTGGTCCAAAGATTGCTCATTATGGAACCTATAGAGAACAGATCAGAACTGAATAGAATAATTTTTGCTCGAGAGGCGGTGATAGAAAATGGGCAGCTTATCTTGAAGGAGGGCTGGGAACGGTTTTTTTGGGCTGATGGCTCTCAGCTTAACAGATTTAGTCAGAAGCCCTTTGAGATGAAGGGAGCCGAAAGTTATCTTTTAAGAGAATGGAAAGAACCTGCCCATATGAATTTATCTGAGTTGAAACGATATGCTCTGGATCTGGAAGCATCCGGGATGCCGGCTACCCGCTTTCGCCTGGAATCCGAATTCAGAAAGGCTTTTTCCGCTTCACTCTTGGTTTTTATCCTGATGGCCTGCGGGGCAG
>JAQULR010000083.1 GCA_028749205.1 Acidobacteriota bacterium
TTTTTTGAATAACGGGAAAAAGCTCAGGATTCTCTTCAATAAACAGATCCTTCATTTTCCAGAAGGTGCTATCTTTCGAGAGCTTCTTCTTGCTGTAGGAGTAGCCGATGGCTGAGGCGACCAGAGCTCCAGCTGTATCGAGGATGAGGTCTCGCATGGTATCGAGAAGCCCTAATCTTGTATTAAAATAGCCATAAACCTGCTCCAGATTTCTGGCTCCTTGCATGTCAGAGCCAGAGATATCATCAACCAGAAATTCAAAGATTTCCCAGATAACACCTGCAGTCACAGCAAAACAGAAAGCAAAGAGGGCGATGAAAAAGGGACTTAATTTAACATGAATGTTTCTATCTTTGTTCAGAGTATATATTAGAAGAAATCCTATGTAGCCCAGAAGAAAAGCGGAAGTAGTGTGTAGCATTCTATCCCACCACCAAAAACGGCTAAAATACTGATGCACCTCTCCTAGATACATAGAGGCGAAGATAAAGAGGAGAATTATAATCTGCATCGGAGCAGGGATAACAATCTTGGTGCGTTTGGAAAAGATTGTCGGAAGTAAGAACAACAGCATAGTCATAACGGCGCTCAGAAAAACTTCCCATTGAGCATTTATAAAATTGTATACAATGGCTGCAGTGGCCAGAATTATAAACAAATACCTCATTATCGGTTCAATTCTCTCTGCCGTCCATTTAAGTTTTCTCATAATTACTCTCCTTTCCTGCCTGCCAGCCTAAAAAAAAGGACCCACTATCGTGTCCCTGGATCTTTTCTGTCCTTTTTTATTTTACCTGAAATTTTCACTTAAAGGCGAAATTAGCCTAATGTTTAATTGTTATTGGTAAGAAAATCGGGACATGATACGACTTTCTTAAATCGGTCTATATAGCTGATTTTCTTTTGGTACAGGAAATAAAGCGGATTGACCCGGATTATTTGTGAATACTCCAGGATAATCTAATTTTTATCAGAAAGAGAACTCCAGTCCGGCATAAAAACTCCTGGGTTTAGAAGGTCCATAAACGTAGCCTGAGTCTCTGTCTGCTCCCAGATCAAGGTCCTTCTGATAGGAATCAAAGAGGTTAAAAATACCGGCCAGGAAGTTAAACGAGGTGCTGCTATTCAATTCGACTTTCCGGTTAAGTTTCAGGTTTACTACCCAGAAAGGGTCAGTCGTTTCGAGGCGGTCAGATATTATATAGCCTGCATAATGCGGGACTTTCATCGGACCAGTATATTCTAAAGATAAATCAACATTAAGCCAACGCTCATTCCTATACTCTAAGCTGGCATAGCCGTAAACCTTAGGTGTCCGGAAGAATTCCTTCGAGTTAAATTCAGGTTCCGGTTCGTCGAGTAAGTTATTCTGGATTGTCCAGCCGGAATTTAAAGCCAGTCGGCGGCCGAGGCCCAGTCCAGCCACGGCTGATATCCCGTAGACTTTCGCACCGGAGCCATTGATTCTTTCCATGAGTCGGGTATTCTCCGGGCCGCTAATTTCATGGAGAATAAAAGTATCAGCTAACCTGGTGTAGAAACCTTCCAGGCTGAGCTGTAAGTTGTATCGTTCATATTGGTGGCCATAATCAAAACCAGTGGTCAAGCTGTAGGAGCTTTCTTCCTTTAGGTTCGGAGAATTAATAATCATCATTCCTTCTCCTCCGACCTGAGTAATGTGAAGGTCTTCATCGAAAACCTGAGGAGCTCTAAAACCGGTAGAAAAAGTTGTTCGCCAGGTTATCTTCCTGGTCAGATTAACCAGTAGGCTGAGCCTGGGAGTAAGAATGAGATGATTTAAAGCCGTATGCGTGTTTAATCTTAAACCGCTCAGCAGACTAAATTTCTTGCTTATTTTCCAATCATCCTGGGCATAAAGTCCAGCTTCGTCATAGGTCTGGTCTATTATCCTGCCATAACCTAAGGCCTGGTCATTGATCTTATCCCGCCTGAGTTGAAAGCCAAAGGAAAGAAGATGAGCTCCGGCCTGCCAGTTCATCTGGCCGTTACCGATCAGTAATGGGTTTTTAGTTGAACCATAAGCATTTGGATCTTGATGGCTTCCATAATAAGTATCACGTTTAGCGTCTAGATAAGAAAACGATAGGTTGTAAAAGAGATTAGGCTTAAGTGCCTGATTCCATTCAGCCGACAGGCCGAGCTGATCAGATTTGGCCCACTCACAGACATCAGCATCATGGCAGGGGCGGTCAAAGAGATTTCCGCCCCGTCTATCTTCGAAAATTCTGAATATCTCGACCTTGGCTTTTCCTTTTATATCCTGAAAATCGTGGTAAAAATTCAATCCGAAAGAGGTATTGTTGATTAAACCCAGTTCAGAAAAGCTGTCGTCGTTGAGATCGACCGGGTCTCTTTTTTGATAGTTGGTGAATAGATATATTCTGGTATTCATATCACTGGAAACATGGCTGGTATTGAAGTTCAGGTTCAGATAAGGCTTCCCCGATAAAGATTCTCCAAAGAACTTCAGATTGCTCCTGGTTTCCTGGGGCTCTCTGGTAATAATGTTAATAACTCCGGCCACGGCATTTCCACCATAAAGAGCAGAGCCTCCACCCTTGACGATTTCGATTTGTTCAATCATGCCGGCTGGAATCTGTTCGAGCCCATAGACTCCAGTCATGGCACTGACCACTGGCAGCCCATTGATCAGAACCTGAGTATATTTACCTTCCATTCCATTAATTCTAACCTGGGTGAAATTGCAGTTCTGGCAATCATTTTCTACTCGGACGCCAGGGGTCAGACTTAAAGATTCGGCTAAGTTGGCGGCCACTTTCTGTTCAATCTTGGTCTTACTTATGACTTCAGTTTTCACTGGCGTTTCTGCATAACGTTTCGGCGTTCTGGTGGCGGTCACCACGATTTGTTCTTCTATTTTCCTGACTAAAATGATTTTGTAATTTTCAAGACTATCCTCGAGCTCAAATGGGCCAGAAACATAGTCCATGTAGCCATCAGCATAGACTTCTAGATGATATTTTCCTGGGGCAATTGGCCCGATTTCGAACAGGCCCCGGTCATCACTTTCAACAGAAATGCTCAAGGCAGGAATAACGATAACGGCTTTTCTTACCGGCTCATCCTCCAGATTTTCAACTTTTCCTTTTATATATATCTGGGAAGATTGCCCATGCCGCTGGTGTCGCTGGCGATTTTGTTCTTGCTGGGGACTAGCCGCCATGGCCAGGCTGGAGAAAATGATGAAGATAATCATCGGAATTATGATATGTATTTTTAGTTTCATTATATTGTTCCTCTACGACTAAGGCTTTTTGGCTTACAAAATAAAATTAGAAAAAATAAAGTAGTTATTATTAGTAAAAAAATGCTCTTAATGATGCCTTGAGCCTGAATAGCTCATCCAGGCAGGATGACTAAAAACAAGGAGGGTCGCGAGAGGAGGTGAGGGTATTAAAGATAAATATATATTTATGATTATTTTCGATCTGGAGTTGATAGCAGCATTCTGGAATGTCGGGCTGAAAAACACTTATGTACTCCACACAACTGGCAGATTTCTGCAAGTGGCAGGCTGGACATTTCCCGTCTTCTAAGAGAGTTTTTTCTGTATGGAAAAAATTAGCAGACGAAACAAAAAGGAACAGGAATACTCCCAAAAGTGAGAGGCCGTGTCTTTTTCGTCCGCTAATCATTTTAAATATCTATAGCAAAAGTGAAAAATATTTTCAAGGAAATAGTCAAAGGATTCCGTTTTGTTTTAATCTTCTCAGATAAAATTTATTGCCCTGGTATTCAATTTCAATTAGCCGACCTGACTGTAGCAAACTTTCCACCTGTTCCCACCCGGCTTCAGCCTGGTCGAGAAGTTCCCGAACAGCCTCTTCTCGCATGGGATGAACGGAGGTGATACTCAAAAGATCGTCCTCC
>JAQULR010000084.1 GCA_028749205.1 Acidobacteriota bacterium
TTTCCATTATCTCGGCTCGGGCCATCTATAAAAACCTTAACCGCAAAAAATACCAGGTAATTTCTATTTATGTGACTAAACAGGGTAAATGGAAGTCAGTTTCCTCGCCGGAGGCTTCCAGAAAAGAGCTGCAATCTGGACAGAGCTTTTCCTTTCTTCCCTGGAGTAATCAATCTCTTAAAGCCAAAATCAAAGCTGGAGTCTATTTCCCAGTTCTTCACGGCCCCTTTGGAGAAGATGGAACCATCCAGGGGCTTCTGGAAATGGCTGACGTCCCTTATGTGGGAGCTCCGGTCCTGGCCTCATCTTTAGGAATGGACAAAGCCATTTTCAAGAACTTGCTCAGCAAAACAGGACTTCCGGTTGTTCCCTATATGGTGATCAATGAAGAAGACTGGAAAGAAAATCCATCTGGGACTGAAAAAAAAATTCTTAAAGAACTATCTTGGCCCCTTTTTATCAAACCTTCCAATATGGGTTCGTCAGTTGGCATTTCCAAGGTTAAAGGCCAGAAAAGTCTGCCCTCGGCTTTGGAGACTGCTTTCCGTTATGACCGCAAAATTCTGGTAGAAAAAGCTATTACCGGCCGCGAGATAGAATGCAGTGTTTTAGGTAATGAACGGCCCATAGCCTCATTGCCAGGTGAGGTTATTCCTTACAGAGAATTTTATGATTATGCCGATAAATACCTAGACAAAAAAACCAGATTCCAGATTCCAGCTAACCTCTCAGCCAACCTGATTTCCCAGTTTCAGGAGTTGTCTGTAGCTACTTTCAAAACTATAGATGCCTGCGGGATGGCCAGGATAGATTTTTTTCTGGAGAAAGGGACTGAACAAATTTACATCAATGAAATCAACACTATTCCTGGCTTCACTGAGATCAGCATGTATCCAAAGCTCTGGGAAGCGAGCGGGCTGAGCTTTTGCCAGCTTTTAGATAAATTGATTGAACTGGCTTTAAGCCGTCATCGTCTTAAAAAACGCTGCTTAGAAAGAACCTGAACTATGTCTAGAATACTAGCTATCGATTATGGCGACAGCCAGATAGGCCTGGCTCTCAGTGATCCCCTAAAAATTACGGCCCAACCTTTCGGGATTTATAAGCTGAAGGAAAATGAGGCTGAAAACAAAGATTTCTTTCTGAGCCTGATAAAAGAAAAGGAAATAGAAGAAATAGTTCTGGGTTATCCTTTAAGGATGGACGGCAGTCAAGGCCGGCGGGCTGAGCTAACCAAAAAATTTGCCCGCTGGCTGGAAGAAGCTACCAGGGTAAAAGTAGTTTTGTGGGACGAGAGGCTTACCACCCGCCAGGCCTTAAAGAGATTAGAAGGATTCAAAGGTAGCTTCAAAGAAAAAAAACAAAAAGAAGACCAGCAGGCTGCGGCCATAATTCTGGAGGCTTATCTGGAAAAGCTGCGTCACCACGGTGATAAGATTGCGGAAGATAATTGACTTGATCCTCACCCTTCTGCTAATCACCAATCTCTGCCTGACGTTTTATCTATCAGCCTTTATGAACGGTTTTAAGCAGAAAAAGGAAGCGACTGGTATTATTTTTATCGAAAGGGGTCTAAATGTAGAGGCTATTGGCCGCCAACTTGAAAAAAATGGGCTTATAAAAGATGCTCGGTCTTTCAGGCTGGCATATTCTTTATATTATTCCCCGAATTTTTTGAAGGCTGGGGAATATGAATTTAAGATGCCGGTCAACCCTAAAAAGATAATGCTGGAGATGATAGCCGGGAAGGTTCTACTTCATCCCTTGACAATTCCAGAAGGTCTGACCTATAAAGAAATAGCCGAGCTCCTGGAGAATAAAAATTACCCTTTTAAGGGTTCTTTTCTGGACGCTTGCCACAAGGTTGAATTAATTTCTGACCTGGACAGCCAAGCCGATAATTTAGAGGGTTATTTGTTTCCAGAAACTTATCATTTCAGCCGGGGAATTGAAGCTGAAGAGATGGTCAGAGCTATGGTTACCCAATTTAGAAAGGTCTTTGGAAAAGAACAGCAGGAGAGAGCCCAGAAACTCAACCTGACTGTCCGGGAAGTTCTCACTATGGCCTCTTTGATAGAGAAGGAAACCTCAATGATAGAAGAAAAGCCTCTGGTTTCAGCAGTTTTTCACAATCGTCTTCGTTTAGGGATGAAACTCGATTGTGATCCCACCATTATCTATGCCTTAAAGCTCGAGAATCGATTCGACGGTAATATAAGGCTGAAAGATAAAAATCTTAAGTCTCCCTACAACACTTACCTTTACCCAGGCCTGCCGCCGGGCCCTATTTGTAACCCGGGTTATGAAGCCCTTGAGGCTGCCTTGTACCCAGCCTCAGTGGATTATTTATACTTTGTCTCCAGAAACGACGGTAGTCATGTCTTTAATCGATCTTATAGTGAGCACCTTAAAGCTGTTTCAAAATATCAGTTGAAAAAATGAGGATCTTTAAATAAAATAGATTTTAGTAAAAAAATATTTTTTATTGTAAAATAAATTTACAAAAGCGAGACAAAAAAACAGAGGACCGAGAATTTAATGCCCTTCTTAGCTGGCACGATATTTGCAGTTAAGAAGTTGGAGACTAGATATAAACAGGAGGAAACATGAATCTAAAAAGGTTATTCGCACTATCCCTGACACTGATTCTGGCTTTCAGTTTAGCTTTTGACATAGCTCAAGCTGAACCCCAAAAGAAAAATCAGAAAAAAGAGCAAACACCACAATTAATTCTGCCCACCGATGTTAAAGCTCTCTTAGAGCAAGGCCTGGCGACCCGTCAGGTAAAACCTGACCTGCCATTTAGCTTCTCTGACCTTTATATTCTTCCAGCTAAGGGTACTTACATTGCCATATTCGTTACCAAAATCAAAAATTCTGATTTAGATTATACCCAGATAGCCACCAGCGGAGACAGCTACCAAGCAGAGGCTGATATATTCTTCCAGATCTATCAGGCTGAAGGCGACACCCCTAAACTCTACACGGAAAACAAGGCTTATGACCTCTGCACCATCCCGGCTAGTGAGTACAACCCTGAGGCTGTGAGCTATTACTACCTTGGTTATCCTCTTCCTGCTGGAAAATACATTTTGGCTGCGGCTATTGGCAACAGGAATACCAAAAAGCTCGGAACAACATACTACGAATTCGAAATTCCAGATTACGAGAAGGCTGCCCAAAGGGGACAGCTACAAACTACCAGTTTATTTTTACTGAAAAAATATGAGCAGCTGGCAGCCCAGGAAAATTATCCCAACTTCCATAAAGATTATTTCGTCTGGATGATATTGAAAGCCTATCCCTACGCTGAGCTGAAACTTAGACCAGGGGAACAACCTACTCTGCTATTCATGATTTATGGAGCTCAATTCAATGAGAACCAGACAGTCTCAATCGAAATCAACTTTGAGCTCTGCAAAGATGATACTAAGTTAGTGGCATTTACTCCGATGACTTATGAATCTCCTTTTATCGAGCAACCCATTCCTATTCCAGATAGCAAACAGGTAAAGATCACTGATGAAAAGGGAGAGGAGACAATAGAAAGAAGACCCTTAGAAGCTGGAAATTATGAACTGGTTGTAAACATCAAAGACAATCTTTCTAACCGGACCCTGGAGAAGAAAATTCCATTTGAATTAGTAATTGAGTAGCTGGAAAATAGCTAATTACAATAAAGGTCACAGGCAGCCATAAATTTATGGCTGCCTTTTTTTTCCTTTTTATGCCTTTTGGATAACGATGCTTTTTTATAATCTATAATACGATATAATCTTGTCTACAATTAAAGTATCAAAGATAATTTTGGTTAGCCAAAAAAGGATTGGAACTCAAGCCAGATAGAGAGAACCAGCCCCTTGGTTATTTTCTTCTGGCTGACCT
>JAQULR010000085.1 GCA_028749205.1 Acidobacteriota bacterium
GAAGATGCCCGGGCGGGCGTAGTTCAGTGGTAGAACGTCTGCTTGCCAAGCAGAAGGCCGTGGGTTCAAGTCCCATCGCCCGCTCCAGATATTCTACGGAGTAAAAGATTAATGAAAATAAGGGCGCGGTACCCAAGCGGCTAAGGGAGAGGTCTGCAAAACCTCGATTCGTCGGTTCGAGTCCGACCCGCGCCTCCATTTTGCTTCCAAAATATTGCTGTCTGCAATTTAAGTCCGGTTTTCCGCTAAGAAATTATACCGCCATAGGGATTTTGTCAGATTCGGGCTCAGGCTTTCCTCTGGACTGGAATATTAAAATTTTTTCGCCCTCAGGGAGATTCTATTCTTGAGATGTTCCCTAACTAAAGATTTTCCTCTTTACCAACTACCAGGTCTTAGCCGGAAAAGAAAATTATCTTGACCGTCTTTTTCTGATTTTAATATAATCATTTTAACCTACTAAAAGTTGCAAGTCTGTCGGAAGGAGGAACAATGGACATAGTTGCGAGAGCTCAAGGTATTATTTTAAAACCTAAGGAAGAATGGGGAAAAATCAAAGCTGAGACCGCGACGGTAGCGAATATTTTTAAATCCTACCTGATGATTATAGCGGCTATCCCGGCCGTAGCTCAATTTCTTGGCTACTGGCTGGTAGGATTCAGCCTTCCTTACCGCGGTCATGTCCGGATGAGCTTTGGCTTTTCTTTAGGGCGAGCCATTGTGTCTTATATCCTTTCTCTGGCGGCTATCTACATTTTGGCTCTGATTATCAACGCCCTGGCTCCAACCTTTTCGTCCAAGGCTAATCAGGTTAACGCTCTTAAACTGGCTACTTATAGTATGACCCCATATCTCGTAGCTGGAATATTTTATATTATTCCAGCTCTGTCAATTCTAGTCTTGGTGGCCGGTCTTTACAGTTTTTATGTTTTCTATCTCGGCTTTAGGGCCGGTTTGATGGAAACCCCGCCAAAAAAAATTACAGGCTATTTTGTGGTTACGATAATAGTTACGATAGTCTTATTACTTATAGTTGACTTGATAGCCGGGATGATTTTTTCCTTAGGCAGGTTTTATGGCGGCCTGTAATTCTTCCACCACCCTGGCGAAAGCCTGTTCTGGAAGAGCCGCCTGAGTTATGGGCCGGCCTATTACCAGGAAATCCGCCCCTTTCTGGATGGCCTGTCCAGGGGTCATGATTCTTTTTTGATCCTGAGCTTCAGCCCAGGTCGGCCTGATTCCTGGAGTAACTATCTTTATTCTCGGTCCCAGCTCGGCCCGGAGTTCCTCTATTTCCTGGGGTGAACAGACCAGGCCTTCAATTCCTGCCTCAAAGGCCAGCTTAGCGAGTCTCAGTACCTGAGATTTAGAATCAGAGCCAAAACCGATTTCTTGCAGGTCAGAGTCCTTAAGGCTGGTGAGAACTGTCACTCCAAGAAGAAGCGGTAGAGGTCGACCCTCTTTTTCAGCCATCTCTTTAGCGGCTTCTATTGCTTTTTTCATCATTTCCAAGCCACCTGAAGTGTGCAGGGTAAGCATGAAGACACCATGGCGGACAGCTGATTTGACTGCTCCAGCCACGGTGTTTGGAATATCATGAAGTTTCAGGTCGAGAAAGACTTCTCTGCCATAACTTTTAACCAGCTTCAGCACTGATGGTCCTTCGGCCGTAAATAGTTCTAAACCAACCTTAAAAATCCTGGCCTCAGGCAGGGATTCCAGAATTTTTTTGGCTTCCTGCTGATTCCTAACGTCTAAAGCAATTATTATTTGTTTCTTGATATCGTTGATGTTTTTATTCATGTTGTAGCCTTTCTTTGTCCTGCCTTATTCATAACCTGATAGATTATTCTCGGGGAAGATCAGGGACATGAGCCGATTTAAGCAAAGCCTCCATGGGCTTAACTCTTTAGCCTCCACCTGTAGGGCGCGAAATCTCGCATCGAAAGCCTATCAGAATTTACCATTTATCCCTGCCCTAAAGCTTAGGGCTTTCTGGTTCGTGGGAAAATCGTATCATATCCCGTATTTCCCTATCGAGTCCCTCATTTTCCCGCGTCCCGCTTTTCTTATCGACGATAATTGATAATGACGAGACATGTTCAGTTTTATGAATAATGCAGGTTATTGAACCTGCCTGATAATTATATCAGAATCAAGCTGATTCTGGCAGTTTTGAAACCGCGGATTTTCTCATAATGTCCCTCAGACTTCCAGGCAGCCAATTATTTCACTAATTTTTTTAATATTATGCTTTTCGGCCCAGGATTCTATACCCTTGATAATTTTTGGACAAGCATCAGGGTCAACAAAATTGGCGGTGCCAACCTGAACAGCCGAAGCCCCGGCCATCATAAACTCCATGGCGTCTTCTGCCGTAAAAATACCACCTATGCCGATCACTGGAATCTTGACTAATCGGCATACCTGAAAGACCATTCTCAGAGCTACAGGTTTTATGGCTGGCCCGCTCAGACCTCCTAAGACATTTCCCAGCCTGGGTTTTCTGGTCTCCAGGTCTACAGCCATGGCCAACAGGGTATTGATGAGAGATAAAGCCTGGCTGCCAGCTTGCTCGGCTGCCAGAGCCACCTCAGTTATGTCGGTTACATTTGGAGATAGTTTGGTAATGACGGGTAGGGAAGAGACCTTTTTGACCTTTTCTATTATTCTGTAAGTAGATTCCGGGTTTTGAGCCGGACATCGTCCTTCTTCCCGGACATTCGGGCAAGAAATGTTCAGCTCAAGGGCAGCAATACCCTTAGGCTGACTCAAGTATTCAGCTACCCGGGCGTATTCATCCTCGTCCTGGCCGCAGACGTTGACAATTATAGCCACCCTCAAATTAGTTAATTCCGGGAGAACATCACGGCAAAAAGCCTCAACCCCTATTCCTTGAAGGCCAATGGAATTAATCAGGCCGCTTGAGGTCTCAACTAACCGGGGAGGGTTGTTACCTTCCCGGGGATTGAAATAAAGGCCCTTGACCACAAATCCACCCAGAAGGTTAAGGTCATAAAAGGGCCTAAATTCTAGTCCATAGCCAAAGGTCCCGCTGGCCGCGATAACCGGATTTTTTAGTTTTAGAAAACCAAGGTCAACCGACAGCTCAACCATTTTTATTCTCCTCCCAGACTATTTCTTCCAGGGAAAAGACCGGGCCTTCCTCACAAACTTTAATTAACTTATCCTGACCGTTTCTCCGGATCTTCTTGACACAACCCCAGCAAACTCCAAACCCACAACCCATTATGGCTTCAAGAGAAAACTCTGCTGGTAAACTTTTCTGTCGGCAGGTTTCAGCCAGCCTTTTCATCATCAGGTCAGGTCCACAAGCAAAAAGAAAGGCAGGTTTTCTCCGAGCGAGTTCTTGCTCTACCAGTGAAGTTACCAAACCAGAGAAACCCAGACTGCCGTCATCTGTGGAGATCAGAACTTCCCAGTCGGCCTGTTCCAGCTTGTTTTTCAAAGGCAGGTCAGCTAAGCTTTTCCCACCATAAAAAATTACTGGCCTGGCTCCAGCTTTTATTAATCTTCCGGCCAGATAATAAAGAGGAGCAATTCCCCGGCCACCACCAACGCAGAAGATATCCTGACCTTTAAATTCTGGCCTTATAGTAAAACCATGGCCAAGAGGACCAAGAAGATCAAGCTGGTCCCCAGCTTTTTTCATAGAGAGAAGCCGGGTCCCTTCTCCGGCGACCTGGAAAAAAATTTCTACCCGGTTTTCCTCAACGTGGTGGATACTGATAGGCCGTCTTAATAAAGGCTGATAAGCTTCTGAAACCTTAATCATCAGAAACTGTCCTGGAGACGAGAGTCGGGCAATTTCAGGGGCCTCCAGGCTAAAAAGAAAATAATTACCCCA
>JAQULR010000086.1 GCA_028749205.1 Acidobacteriota bacterium
ATGAAAAATAAAAAGTTATTGTCAGTATTAATCTTATTATCACTCCTGGCCTTTTCAGCTTCTTTCCTGTCTGCCCAGGAAGGTAGAGGTCAGGCCAGACTAAGCGGAGTGGTGTTGGACCAGGACGGCAACCCGGTGGAAGGTGCTACAGTTACCCTCGAGTCTTTAATTCACAATCTAACCATGACCACTACAACCGACGCCAAGGGGGCCTGGTCTTTCCTGGGCCTCGGGAAAACCGTAGCCAAAATAACAGTCACTAAGGAAGGCTATGATCCAACCGTAATACCTCAGCTTGAGATAAGCGGCCTAAGAAACCCTGAGCAGGAAATCAAATTGATTAAAAAAACTGCCATAACAGGATTTGATGAAAACGATCCCAGAGCCGTTTATGAGAAAGGAGCCAGCCTTTATGAAGAAGGAGAATATGAAAAAGCCTTAGCTATGTTCGAGAGATTTCTTGAATTACAGCCGGATCTCTATGAGGCCAGAGTTAATATTGGAAATTGCTATGTCAGGTTGAAGGAATATGATAAAGCTATTAAAGAATTCGAATTTGTTTTAGAAAAGCTGAATCAAGAATATCCTGATTTAACCGGAAATAAGACCGCAGCTTCAATCTACGCCAGTCTTGGCGAATTATACATGGATCAAGGAAAATTAGAAGAAGCCAGACAGTATTTTGAAAAGTCCATCAGTATAGATCGTTCTGACCATGCCCTCCCTTACAATGTTGGTGAAATACTTTTTAATTCTGGCAAGATTGATGAGGCCATTACCTATTACAAAATAGCTACTGAGATTAACCCTAAGTGGCCAAAATCATATCTTAAACTGGGATATTGTTACCTGAACAAAGCTGAAATGGAAACAGCTCTCACCTATTTTAAGAAATTTATTGAATTAAGTCCGGAAGACGACCCTCAGGTAGAGATCGCCAAAAGCATCATCCAGCAGCTTGAAAAAAAATAGGTTAGTTTTATAGTTTTATCTGTCTTTAATCCTTAAAGATTTCCTGGGGCTGGGTGGTAGTGACAACCTTCCCCCCAGTCCTGTCAGCTATAACAGACATAGCGCTGTAAAAATCCCCGGAGTTATCAACCAACTGATATCTCTGAGTGGGCAAATCCTTCGGAGTAATATAGACAAAATTAAAAGTTACCCCAGCACTCTTAAATTCTTCAGCAATTTTATCGACATTAAAATCTGGCTCAGTTTTTTCTTCAAAAAATACTCTGGCGGCGTCAAAGGATAATTGGGGATTTTCCCTGATGTTATTCATGATGTTCTTGTCAGGGATAGGCCTAACTTCTTTCTGGAAGAAAAGGTAAATCTGGTTATCAGTATCGCCGGTAATTTTTCGGGACCTTTCAAAGACGTCAGAAAACTGCAGAAGCATAGCCTCGTTAATTCTTCTGGTCATCCTTAATTCTTTACGGTTATTTTCATAGGCGGCGATTAGATTTTTAGTATCCTCCAGACCAGAGCCATCTCTGATATCATTTACAATGCTCAACATCTGGTTATAGATATTCTGGTAATCAGAGCTGGTGACTGAAGTATGTTTTTTCAAAGCGTCTTTGATTTCGCTGATAATTTTCTGCGGTGAGGCAGAAATGGTTTTACTGGAATAGCTAAAAATTTTACCGGCAGGGGTCATAACTATTAGCTGGTCACCCGAGCCGATTACCTTATTGAAAAAATGGTCGACAGTGCTTTCTATTTCCTTATTGTAATCTTTGAGGTCAAAAAGAAGCATTATGTTTTTAGGCTTGTCTTTAGAGACCACCGGCAGAACCAACAGACATAAAAAGAAAGCTAATAATATGGTTTGGATTAATTTTCTCATTGCGGCCGTCCTGGTTTGATATTAGAGAGAAAAAAAGGGAGGCACCTAAAAAAGTGCCTCCCCTCTTTTTCATTTTAGCCTTTAAGGCTTACCATTCAAAGCGGGCACCAATTCTGATTATTCTTGGATCCATAATGGACTGCATAGACTCAAATTCGATAGTTGGATGGCCGGAAATTGCATAAACACCGGTGGCTTTGTTATCGTTAAAGACATTGAAGATGTCGACGAAAATACCGAGCGAAGTTCTGGATATCCGGAATTTCTTTTCAAGCCGTAAATCGAGTATAGCTACTTCCGGAAGCTGCCTTGAGCCTCTCTCTTCTGCATAAATTGTTACCGTACCTTGATTAAGATCATCATCTGCTCCTAAAATATCTGTGCTCCTTATCTGTCTGGTATATCTTCTGCCTGATAGAAATCTGGTATATCCACCTAAGGTTATCCCCCAGGGTAATTGAACCATCCCCTGAAGTTTTATCTGGTGAGTTCTTTCATCTGGAAATCGCCCTATAGCATTGATATGAGCATTGGGGTTGTCGTAATATGTTGTGCCACTCCAGGTTTCATTAAAATCAGTGGCAATCAATCCTCTTGATTTTTGGTAGACATAAGATGCCTGCATCTGCCAGCCGTTGGAATATCTTTTATTCAAAGTAACTTCAACGCCATCATAATCTCTATTGGCATCGGGAGGATTTATCATGTACCAATCGCCCGGGCTTATAGCCGTTCGGTTATAGAATGTTTGCGGAGAGTCATCGTAGGGGTCAGTAACAGTTACAGGTTCATAATTATACCACTCATATTCACCAGTAGAGAGAAGCTTGCCCAGATTTAGGTAATCAGCATCGGCGTCTTCAATGTTATTTCTTGACCATTTTCTGATATAGCGGACCCCAAAAGAGGTGTCTCTAACAAGTTCTCTTTCAATACCGATGACAAACTCATCTGTATAAGGAGTTTTGAATTTGAAATCTTCATAGCCATATCTTGGGACATACTCTGGGCCGGCCAGGCCGAGTCCAGTAAGGGTCAGTAAATTATAGTCTTCATCTATAATGCCCGAAAAAGAAACAAAACCGTTGGGATTTCCGCGGCTGATCCACTGAGTTAGGTTGGCAAGATAGTATCTGGAAAAGCTTGCTTTGAAGGTGGTTTTGCCGTCACCAGTCAGGTCAAAAACAAGGCCCAGTCGAGGAGATAATGTGTGCCAGGTATAGGTGGTAATAGTTTCGGTTACTGCTCTATTATAAGTGTAATTGTAGGGCTCAGGGAGAGGAAGCGTTTTTTCACCTTCATCTTCCATCTGAGGAGGAATGATTCCCTTCATCATCTCATATCTGAGTCCTAAGTTAAAGGTAAGTCTTTTAGTGGGAGCCCAGGCATCCTGAAGAAATACTCCCAGATTCCGGCTTCTTTCTTCTACTTTATAAGGGGCATACCAATATCCACGCCATGGCTCTCCACCATAAGTATAGACATAATAAAGGTAATAGCCATCATCTCTGAATGGATTTTCGGGATGATCTCTCCAAACCATATCCCGGCCTCCGACACCTTCCACATACTCAACTCCACCTTTAATTTCGTGATTCCCGAGTAAATTGTCCAGAAACAGTGTACCTCTAACCTGGGCTGAATATCTGTCTCGTGGGTTAAGGTCATCATAGCCATAACTTCCAGAACTTCGGCTGGTTGTGTATTCCACAAACCTGGGGCTATCATTTTTTGCCAGCAGGTCAAACTGACTAAGATAGGCAAAGCCTTTAATGTCCATAAAGAAATTGGACCCAAAGAATCTGGTGTAGTCGAGACTCATAACATGAGTGGCTGTCTTCTGTTCCCAGGTAGTTTCTTCTAACATATATCTACTGGCTCCACGGTGGTGCCTTATAATGTCAGAATATCTGTAGGTCAGGACCAACTTGTTATCCTGGTTGGGTTGATAGGTTAACTTTATATAGGGATACGGTCTCATCTGGTCAACCCC
>JAQULR010000009.1:0-25974 GCA_028749205.1 Acidobacteriota bacterium
GACATAAAAATCGGATTCGGGCCAGCACTGTCCCGAAGGGGAAAGCGTTAACCCAATTTCGGAGATGGTCTCATAGTCAAGACCAAACATAGCTATGTTTTAAGGTGTGTTTCCTTTAACAGGTCATGCCTGCTCGTATCTGATAATAAGCATCGAAAGGAAACATGTTACCAAGCCCATGTAACGAAGATAGCATTAAAAGTCCCCATTTCCTTCGTTTATCTTTCGGCGAAACGGCAGTATTAAGGGTTGATGCAAAAAAGTGGCAAAATTAATCTTTAATGATGACGAAGAATACTTTGTAGAAGGAATCTTCTCTAAACTGAGTCTTTAAAACGTTTTAGGATTAAGGTTAGGCCTCACCAAGTGTATCAACCGTATTGCTGCTAATATAGCTTGACAGCCGGACTTTTCATCGTGCAAACTCGCTTCTTACCAGCTTGAGCTTATCTATGCTGCTAACAACGTCATTTAGTTTTTCATGTATTTCTTTGACTTCAAAAGCATCCCAGAAGCCCAGGGCCTTCTTGAAGTTTTCTGGAAGTGCACTTGTTTCCTGATCTATTTTTTTTAATTGAGCAACATCAGAAACACCTATTATCTTTTGGACCGTTGGATTAGCCATTGCTTTCTGCAAATTAAGGATTAAGCCATTTCTAGTATTATTTTTCAGCCAAATATTTATACAGGGGTTTGAAAGAGGAAGTGGTGCGGATTATTTCGTCTTTGAAATTCTCGTTTTCCATCTCGGGATGTTCTTTAAAGAAATATCTTGTTCTGATCATGAGCTGGCCGTTGTAGCTTGTCTTACGGGCAAGTGTGTTTCTCAGGCCCTCCCACAATGCTTTATTCTTTTTGACGTTCTCTTCGGGATTACCATTTATTGTGTCCAAATTCAGCTCGATTATCCCGTCGATAACACCATCTGTTCTCCTCACATAATGGCGCTGCAAAAACTCAAGGTAGATATTAGGCAATTTGCTTCTTAGCTCGAAGAGCAGGCTTTCAAACTCTCGGAAAAGATTATCATCCTGACATATTGCCTTAAGTCTTTGCCACCTCTGGCCGGCATTATGGGGAATTGTCAGTCCGATGAAAAAACTGGTCTCGCTTAGCGAGAATGTAAAATGGAGATCGTTAGTAAACTCTTCCTGAGGAGCTAAATAACCCCAGGCCGCTTCAGCATAAATCTCATAAGGGTTTCCCTGTCTTTTGTATTTTGGTTTTTCGTATATAAAACCTTGATAAATTTCTTGTATTTTCGGTTTTATAGCCCGGATTAAATTCCTGAGAATCTTATTAGCCTCATCAAGATCATATTAGACTTGTTAGACTTGGTTTTTTTACCAAAAAAGTCTTTCCCACTTGACATTTGCTCTTTGAGGCCTAAATTATTAACTGAATGGTTAGTTAACAGGGCGAGGAAGGATGAACCTTAAAGAAAATGGCTTTACCAAGGGGAAGATCCTTTCGACCTCTATCGAACTTTTTTCTAAAAATGGCTTTGATTCAACCAGCGTGGATGAAATTGCCAGAGAAGCCGGCGTAAATAAAGCCCTCATCTATTACTACTTCAAAAGCAAAGAAGATCTCCTTGATCAGATCGTCCATTCCCTGCTCAGCCAGGCCACTTCGCTGGCTATGGATTTTGTTCACCAGGGCATCGTTGAGTTAATCAAAGAAAACCGGCTGGATATTAAACCAGACAAATTGAAATTTAAGGACCGACAGGCCCTTAATCAGTTTGTAAAAAATTCAGACCTGTATTACCGCCGCCTTCTTGATTTTGTCCTGGAATATAAATCTATATTTCGAATATTAATGTTAGAATCATTAAAGCACGGCAAGCATCACAAAAGCATCTTTCGGGTGCTGGATCTGACAAAAGATGATGAGACTAATCCGATTTTCAAAATCATTGCCGAGGCTGACCATGATTTCTCTTATTCAGAAGAGATGGTTCTTTTCCGGTTTTTTTTCACCACAGTTCCTCTGGTCACCTTTGCAGCTTACTATGATGACTACAAGGAAATTTCCGGTCTGAGCGACTCTCGTTTGCGGGAACTTTTCCTCTGGGCATTCCAGACAACATTTACCTCCTTCATATCAGGTAATGAAATCTGGCTGAAACAAAAAAAGACAGCCGATTATCAGACTATCTGATGCCTGCCGGCAATTAATATAGGGAGGTGAAGGGATGAAAAAAGTTCCGAGAAGGGCCGTCAACTTAGCCTTAAATTATCTTTCTAATGACCCAATGAAGAAGCTCCCGAGACTTTTCACTCTGGCTGAAGCCCTGGATCGAGGTCATCAGCGGACACAAGATATCCGGAGAATACGCGGTTTTCTTCTGGATGAAAGTAACAACTGGCATATTTTCGCCAAGAAATTAGCGGAGGAAATTGAGCCCCATTGTCTCAGAAAACTTATGGAATGCTTTTTTGTTAATTCGATGCTCGACGGCATCCCCCGGGCCCATGAAGTAGAAGAAAAATATGACTGCAATGTCCCCTGGGTAATCCTGATGGATCCGACCAGCGCCTGTAACCTCTCCTGTATCGGTTGCTGGGCAGCCCAGTACGGGCACAAATATAATCTTTCCTACGAGACGCTTGATTCCATCTGCCGTCAGGGGAAAGAGTTAGGCGTTCATTTCTATATCTTCTCTGGAGGAGAGCCGCTGGTCAGGAAAAAAGACATCATTCGACTTTGCCAGGATCATCAGGACTGCTATTTCTTTGCCTTCACCAACGGGACACTGGTTGATGATGAATTTTGTCGAGAAATGCAGGAAGTGGGGAACTTTTCTTTAGCTTTCTCCATAGAAGGTGACGAGGAAGCCACCGATTTCCGCCGCGGCCAGGGAACTTATAAAAAAGTCATTGAGGGCATGGAAAGAATGCAAGCTCACGGGCTCGTTTTTGGTTATTCGGCCTGCTATCATCGATATAATACTCATAATGTGATTTCAGACGAATTTGTTGATGATATGATCGCCCGTGGTTGCCGCTATGCCTGGTATTTTACTTACATTCCGATCGGCAAGCAGGCCCAGACCGATTTTCTGGTCACTCCGGAGCAGCGAGCTCATATGTTTAAGCGGATCAATGAAATTCGGGCTACCAAGCCTATTTTCGGCATGGATTTCTGGAATGATGGAGAATATGCTAAAGGCTGCATTGCTGGAGGAAGACGCTATCTACATATCAACGCTGCTGGCGATGTTGAACCATGTGCTTTTATCCATTACTCAAACGTCAACATTCATGAGACGAGCCTGCTGGAGGCCCTTCAATCACCCATATTTAAAGCTTATCGAAAACGGCAGCCCTTCAATAAAAACCCGCTGCAGCCTTGCCCCCTCCTTGATAATCCTGAAAGACTTGTCGAAATGGTCAAGGAATCCGGAGCCAAGTCAACTGATATGGAAGCACCCGAGGATGTTGAAGAACTCTGTGCCAAAACCAGAGCGGCCGCCTGCCACTGGGCACCGATGGCTGATCACCTGATGGCCGAAGTCTATGCTGCCAGGGCCGCGGCCAAGCAGCCGGCCCAGCAAGAGCAGAGAGCCTGAGAGATTCAACTATCACCGGTATCAGCGGACTTAATTTCGGCCCAGGCAGCATTATCTATATCGCCTGAGAAACTCAGCCACCGGAATAATTTTAGTCCCTTGATATGATCTTAGTTCCAGAAGATGTTTATCGCCACTTACCAGAAAGTCCGCCTTCCCATCCACCGCCAGTTCCAGGAATTTATCATCAGACGGGTCTTTGCTTACTACCTGAAGTTTTGTCTTAATTCTGACCGGCTCCAAAAACGGCACCACCTCAGCCTCAATGAGAGATTTTATCTCTTTTTTTGTTAGTCGAAACTTCGGATAAGAAAGCACTGCCAGGTATTCCTTGAAGACCTCGGCTGAGACAAGAAAGACAATTTTACCCCCCTGCCACAAGTTAATCAGCTTTCCTGGCTGCCTATCAAAAAGAAGAGCCGAGATGAAGACACTGGTATCAAGGACAAGGCGTGGCCGGGTTTTATCTTTGAACTCTTTTACTTTTTTCTGGCCCATGCAATAGCTTCCTCTATATCCTCATCCTTAAGCCCGAGGGCCGCGATTTTCTCTCTGACCTTTTTTAGAGGACGTTCGCCAGCCGGTGTAAGCTTTACGGGTTCCAGGATGATTTTGTCCCCTTCTGTTCTCACCTGGAAATATTCAACATCTTCAAAGTTTTCCATTATTTTTTTAGGCAAAGTAATTTGGTTTTTATAAGTCCTTTTGCAGAGCATTTTTTGGCCTCCGACTTGATATTAAACCATAGTAATGTCTCTGTCAAGTAATATTTCCTTACTTCCTTACAGTCTTCAAAGTAGAGGTTGAATCTGGCTAAGGGAGTCGGGTTATAATAGGCATATAATCAAGAGAAAAATAAGGAGATAAGAATGCATCCTTTGGCCAGGCTATCTGAGATTTCCCGAGGCTTAAGGATTAAAGGCCCCTTAGCAAAAAAGCCCTTAAATTCCTGGCAAATCTTATTGACCACAGCAGTAATCGTCCTTCTCATATCGTTTGTTTCGATTATTTCACCGTCGTTACTAATAGCTCCACTCCAAGCCCAGGCGCAGCCGTCAGCCTCACCCTCTGAAGAGAGGCCAATGTCCCCATATGATCTGCGGGTAGAATACCTCAGTAATCCCCTCGGAATAGACATGCCCAAGCCCAGGTTTTTCTGGAAAAACAGGCATCCTGAGCGGGGTCAGAGGCAAACCGCTTTCCAGATTATCGTCTCATCTTCACGACAAGCTGAGGATGGAGACCTCTGGGACTCAGGCAAAATTAATACCGACTATTCGATACAAATCATTTACGACGGAAAACCCCTCGAGAGCAACCGCACCTATTACTGGAAGGTCAGAATCTGGGATGGCCGTGGCGAGATCAGCCCCTGGAGTGAAGTGGCCCGTTTCGACACCGGTCTTATCTCCCCCGCTGACTGGAAAGGCGAATGGATCGGAGGCGATAATCTACTGCGCCGGGAATTTAACTTGCCTGAGGAGGCCCAACGAGCCAGGGTTTATATCTGCGGACTTGGTTATTATGAACTGCGAATAAATGGCCAGAAAGTTGGCCGCCATGTCCTGGACCCGGGCTGGACCACTTTTGATAAAAGAGTCCTTTACACCACTTATGATGTGACTTCCCTCCTAAAAAAAGGGAAAAACGCCATCGGGGTAATGCTGGGAGAAGGCTGGTATAAATCGCGAGCCCTTCTCTTTCAGCTTTACCTAGAAGGCCGCGATGGCCTCCTGATGGAAGTCCATTCTGAGACTTCCTGGAAAACTGCCCCGGGACCTATCCTGGAAGACAGCATCTATCATGGAGAAATCTACGATGCTCGCCTGGAACAGTCTGGCTGGGATGAACCCGATTTTAGCGAAAAGGGCTGGAAATCAGTCCAGAAAGTCAAAGCACCTGGCGGTGGGCTTTCAGCTCAACTCATGCCAGCCATCCAGGTGGTGGACACAATCGTCCCGTTGACCATGACCAATCCGGCCCCTGGCGTCTATGTTTTTGACCTGGGTCAGAATATCAGCGGTTGGGCTCAGCTACGAGTCTGCGGTCCAGCCGGCACTGATGTCCGGCTGCGCTTTGCTGAACTTACCTACGAAAACGGGATGATTAATCAGGAAAACCTCCGCTCGGCCCGAGCTGAAGACCTCTACATCCTTAAGGGCGAAGGCGAGGAAGTCTGGGAGCCGCGCTTTACCTATCACGGGTTTCGCTACATAGAAGTTACTGGCTACCCGGGAACCCCGAAGATTGATTCGGTGCGGGGCCGGGTTGTCCACACGGCGGTCCTCTCGGCCGGCAACTTCTCCTGCTCGAAGCAGCTCATCAACGATATCCAGCGCCTGATTCTCTGGGGCCAGAAGACTAACCTCCACAGCATCCCGACCGACTGCTGCCAGCGCGACGAAAGGATGGGCTGGTTGGGAGATGCCCAGGTCACTGCTGAAGAAGCCATCATGAATTTTGATATGGCAGCCTTCTACACCAACTTCCTGCGCAACATCCGTGACGAACAGGCAGCCGATGGCTCCATCACCGATACTGTTCCTCATATCTGGGGTTCACGTCCAGCCGACCCAGCCTGGGGCGCCGCCTATCCCCTGATTGCTTGGTATATGTATCAAAATTATGGCGATCGCCGCCTCGTCGAAGACTATTATGATTCGCTCAAAAAATACGTCGAGTTTTTGCAGAGCAAAGCCCAAAATGGCCTTCTCAAATATAGCTACTATGGCGACTGGGTGGCCATTGACAAATGTCCGGGAAGCCTCGTCTCGACCTTTTACTATTATTACGGCACCAAAGTGCTGGCCGATATGGCTCGCCTTATCAACAGGCAGGCCGAGGCCCAGGCTTATGACAAGTTGGCCACCGAAATTAAGACTGCCTTTAACCGTGAATTCTTTGACCCGAAGACCGGAAATTATGGTCCCACCCAAACAGCTAACGCTTTGCCGCTTTTTATCGGTCTGGCAACGGATAAAGAGCGAGGTGGAGCCTGGAGTGCCCTCTTTAACGACCTGGTCTATGAGCACGACTCTCACCTGACGACCGGGATCATTGGGACTAAATACATCCTGGATGTCCTAACCGCCGCTGGCAACTCTGACCTGGCTTATGACATTTTGACCAAAACTGATTTTCCAAGCTACGGCTACATGATCAAAAACGGTGCCACCACCCTCTGGGAGATCTGGCAGAAGCGTGAAGGCCCTTCAATGAATTCCCACAACCATCCGATGTTTGGAAGTATCGGGGCCTGGTTCTACCGGGCCCTGGCTGGAATAAATATGGCCGCCGACTCGGTGGCATTTAAGAAGCTAATCATCAAACCGCAGATGGTCAGGGACCTGAGACATGCTTCGGGCTCCATCTACACAATAAACGGGCTCGTAAGCTGTTCCTGGGAAAGAAGCGATCAAAAAATCAGCCTTCAGGTGACTATCCCTTTCGGCAGCGAGGCTGAGATTTACCTCCCAGTCTTCAAGCTAAGAAACCTAAAGCTCACCGAAGGCGGCCACCTTGTCTGGTCAGATAATCAGCTTCGGGGCCTACTCTCCGGAGTTAAAGACATTGAGCTTAAAGGTGGAAATGTTCTCATCAGATCCGGCTCCGGCCAGTATGTCTTTGAGCTGACCGGAGAATAGTTTAGAATAGTTTAGATATGAATAACGCAGATTTAATATTGCTTAGAAGTATAATGTAAAGATTCAAGGAGCTATTATGAGAAACAGTATGACCTCAATCAGAAAACCAGCCGTCTTTTTATTATTTAATTTTTACCTGTTTATTTTAGCCGGCTGTCTTCCTGGCCAACAGGATTTGGTCAAAGAGATCAAAAAAAAAGATCTTCTGTATGAGCAGAGCCAACCCCTTCAGCAACCCAACCAAATCCAGGAGAAAAAGCTGCAGGATCACCTGGCTCTCCTTAAGGAATTCAATAAGAATCCAGATGAATTTGTCAGAAAGATTCCCAAAAAAGAAAGACATTATCAATTCGACGCGGTGGTTGACCCCGAAGTTACGATTCGAGTTGGCCATCGCGGGGATGGCGGTAAATGGATATGTAACCCCCATCGACTGGGTGAAAACCCGGTTATCTATTCTGTCGGAGTTGGAGAGGACATTTCCTTTGACACCGATATGGCAGGAATCTTTGGAGCTCAAGTGTTCATGTTTGACCCTAATCCCTCTGTGGTCAAAAAACTGCCGCCTGATGATCAGGGTTATAACTGCGGCGCGGGAAAAATCTTCTACCAGGCAGTCGGGCTGGGTCCGGTCTCAACGGAAAAAGGGAAAGAATGGGATTTAGTGATCGGGCGAAAACGCTGTCCGGCCAAAAGCCTGGCAAACATTGCATCTTCACTGGGTCATTCGAAGGTGGACATTCTAAAGATGGACATTGAGGGCGGTGAATTTGCTTCTCTTCAGGAAATTCTTTCTTCCGGAACACTGAATAAACTCGGAGTGAAAATACTACTGGTAGAATTTCACCTCTGGAATGACGGACTTTTTACGGATTTTATAAGCCTGATAAATTCTCTTACCGAACAGGGTTATCTAATTTACCGGAAGGAATTTAATGCCACCAATATCAAATGCGCCGAGTATGCCTTCGTCCATGAGTCTTTTCTTTAAAGAAAGAAAGAAAAAACAATGGCACCGATAGGAAGATTTCAATCAGCAGGAGCGTCTGATTTAATTGAAGCTGGCCAACTGACCTTTTTACCTTTACCGGCTTTTTCTTATGAGCTCGTCGAGCTCAAGTTTTTCCAATGGCGAAAGCAAGTTATAGACTCTCTCTTTATACTTGAGCAGAAATTTCAGGGCCTTTTCCTTATCACCCTTTTCGAGATAAGCATAGCCAAGATTGTATAAAACCTGGTCAAGCTCCGGGTCAAGACTCAAGGCCTGAAGCCAGCACTCGATGGCAGCTTCAACCTCACCGGCGGTCTTATAGGCTGCTCCGAGGCCATTATAGGCTGGAGCGAAGGCCTGGTTCTGACTAATAGCTTGCTTAAATTTTTCCATCGATTCTTTAAGAAGAATCTGGTTCTGTTCAGACCTGGCTTTCATCAAAAGAGCAAAACCCAGGTTGCTCAGAGCTGAGGGAAAGTCCGGGTCCAGAGCCAGGGCTTTTTCCAGCCTTGGCCTGGCTTCATCATACCTTCCCAGGCCGACATAGGCCGCACCGAATGAATTCCAGATTTCCGGGTCGTTTTGGGCTTGAAGAAAATAATCTAAGCGGTCAACTGAACGCACTACTTCTTCATATTCTCCGAGTTGAAGAAGGGTGCTTATATAAGAAAGGAAAATAGTGTAATTTCCCGGAAGTTTTTCTAGACCCTGACGGAGAACAGCCAGTGCCTCTCTATACCTTCCCAGCTCAAAATAGAGCGAAGCGAGATAGCTGTAGGACAGATCATGGTCGTCTTTCTGCTGGATATTGGCCTCAAGAATACTAATAGCTTCCTGAATTCTGACCCGGTCCCCTGATTTGAACAAATCCATGGCCTCTTCTGCCCTGCTTTCAAAAGGCATGAAGCTTTTGACATCATCTGAGGGCTTAAAGTTTTCTTTTAGCGGCCAGGCTCCAGCTCCGATATATCCAAGATTCCTTAGTTTCTCCAGGGTGGCTTGGGACTGGGATTCGACTCTGGCCGCAGCCGCAGCCGGTCCGACGGCCGCTTCCATCATTCCAGCCAGCAGTTTTCGCTCATTTTCCAGGTCCCGGCCAGAAGCCAGGTTCTTAGTCTCCTTAAAGTCTGTCTCCAGGTTATAAAGCTCAGGAAGGGGCGAATCAATAAATTTCATGGGAAAATCTATATAACCTGTTATCGGTGCCCAGCCCCGGCTGTAATAAGGATAAAGCGATTCAAAAAGGACTTTTTCGTTCGAAAGTTTTTTACCTTTTAAGGCTGGAAGAAGAGACCTTCCCTGGAGGTTAGCCGGCTTCTTCAGTTTGAGAACATCGCAAACAGTGGGAAATATATCAATGTGAGAGACGACCGAGGCCTCGGACTTTTCTCCTTTATATCCCGGAGCCCTGATGATTAAAGGAACATGAAGAGTTGAGTTATAGGCTAAATAGCCGTGAGTTCTCTCGCCATGTTCACCCAGAGACTCACCGTGATCACTGGTCAGGATTATCAGGGTATCATCATACCTGCCAGTCTGCCTGAGAAGCGAGAAGAAATCTCCCAGTATCTGGTCGACATAGGCAACTTCGCCGTCATAAGGATTATCCTTATATTGGCTCAGAAAGGGTTCAGGAGGGTTATAAGGAGCGTGAGGGTCAAAGAGATGGACCCAAAGAAACCAAGGCATTGAAGCCTTCTTCAGCCACTCAGAAGCCCGGTTGATAACCTGGCCTGCAGGTCTTTCTACAAAAAAGAGCTGGCTAAAATCCTGAACTCCGTAGTCATCATCATAAAGGGCAAAGCCCCGTCCGAGGCCAAACCTTCTATCAAGCGGATAGGCTCCGATGAAGGCTGCAGTATCATAACCAGCATCCTTTAATACCTCGGCCAACGAAGGAATGCTATCTGGCACAGTAAAATTGGCATTGTCATGGACCCCATGGTATGGAGGTAAAACACCAAGTAATATGTTAGCATGTGAAGGCAAAGTGGTAACTGTATGGGCAAAACACCTGGTAAACTTGAGACCTTCTACAGCCAAACGGTCGATGTTTGGAGTCTCTACAGTTCGCGATCCGAAAGAAGAAAGACGGTCTGCCCTAAGGGTATCAATGGTGATTATAAGGCAATTCGTTTTATCTTCGGCTTTCATAGAAGGTTGAGCACAGCCTACTCCTGACAGCGGTAGAACTAAAAGCACAACCATTAAGAAAAATCTCCGGCTGCTATTTTGTCTGGGAAAAAACTTCATTCTTTCTCCTGACCTATGTTTTTTATTTTACCTCATTCAGTTACCTATTAAAATCTCAGGCGAGCCATATGTTATTATAATATAAATTGGTAGAACTGTGGGCTGGTTGACATAAAACTTCAGGGATAGTATTTTAAGCTTTGCTCATCTTATCTTAAGAGGCAATTGTCTACTGGATATATACTGGGATGTATAAAGGTATTAGATATTAGATAAAAGACGCCCTGAGATGAAAAGTCCAAAAAAAATCGTCCTGCTGGTGGTTTGTCTGGCTTTTTTAGGCTCTTCTGCCTTGCCGGCTACCCAGGATAAAGGTCAGGAATTCATAGAGGACCTGGTCAAAAATTTCTCCCTGCGGTCTAATAACCAACCGAGATTAACATCCCCAGCGACAAACTCGGTAGTAACCTTCTCTCTGACCCAGGATAACCAGACAACCAGTGTTTTTATAACAGACCCGGTGGAATGGACCAGATTATCCTCACCAAAGCCGAAGAAAAAACGAGCTTTTTTAGAATGGGCTGCAGTAATGGCTTACTCTCAGGCCAGCTATTGGATCAGGTATTCTAAGTTTATAGAAGATTGGCAGTATGAACTAACCTGGGAAGACCAGAAGAGAAGATTCTTTACAACCGAGGCCCTGCGGTTTGACTCCAATGCTTTTTACCTTAACTGGACCCATGGTTTTTCTGGAATGCTTTATTATGAATTTGCCAGGTCAAACCACCTAAGCTGGTGGAAATCCGGGCTCTTCTCAATCGCCAGTTCTCTTTACTGGGAATATATCGTTGAATGGAGGGAAATTATCTCCATTAACGATAATATTATGACGGGCCTTGGCGGAGCAATTCTGGGTGAAGCCTGGTATCAATTAGGCCGGTATTTTTTTAACTCGACTAAACCGGTAAACCGCTACCTGTCCTGGCTTAATCCCCTGTTGAAAATCAACAACTGGTTTGACCGAAGCCAACTTCTCTCGCCCTATCATCATCATTTTAATCCATCAGCTCAGGATGTATATCTTTTTCTTGGCTACCGCAATTCCCCGACCTCTACCAACCCGGACAACACCGGCAATCTGGCTTTCAGCTTTCATTCCAGGTTAATCACAGACAGCAGCTATGGCATCCCCAGCAAGATAAACGAAAAATTCACCAATCCATTTTACACCCAGTTTGATGTAGACCTGATGTATCACGGAACCACCAGGGAGGAATTCGGTTTCAACGCCAAGATGGTTCCGGTTGGTCGATTTATTCAGAATATTTCAGAAGACAGACGGGGTTATAGTCTTTATTACGGTTTAGGGTCAACTTTCTTTATGTATCTCAAAAGACCTATCACTGAATATGATGCTGGTCATCTTCCAGTCGATAAACCAGAAGAGTTTAATTTTGAACTCCCCAGAGATTTTCGGGACAAGCTGGCTGCCGTCCATATCTTTGGTCCAGTTTTAGACCTTACATATTTTTCCAGTCCCTGGAAGCTGAGGCTCAGGGCAGAAGCCTATCCAAGTTTTGGGATGATCAATTCCTGGCCCTTAAACGAATATTCCGTAGAAAATGACGTCCAGGGAATGAAAAGCACCCTGACTTTTTATGGCTATTATTATGGCCTCGGCCCGGCCCTGGAATCTCAAGCTGAGGTCTATTACAATAATTTAAGGCTGAAGGGCTTTACTAACTACATTTATTATCGCTCTATTCAGGGCCTGGACCGCTTCCAGAGCTCAATCGTTGATGATTCGGTGCTTAAAGATTCGAGGTGGCATTCTGGATTAAGCCTGGATTTCAGGATACCAGGAAGCGACCTGTCGGTAACCGGTTCGGTGGAATGGGTCAGGCGCTGGGGCCGGATTCACCAGTTTGAGGACCGAAATTTGGAAAAACGCTTTTATGTGGGCCTGAAATACCTCTTGTAGCTTTATCTCTCCCTCATTAATCTTCGGTTATATTAACAACTTTGAGAAAAAATGCTAAAATGGGGCGTAAAATAAGGAAAATAATATTATGCCTAAAAAGAATAAAGCCTCGAGAAATTTGATTTTCTGGGTTGCTGCCCTGGTTCTTCTGATAATGCTCTGGAGCCTCTTTCCCACCGGGCCCAAGCCTGAACAGTTTACTTTTTCTGAATTCATGGACCAGGTAGAACAGAAAAATGTCCGTGAAGTGACCATTCAGGATAGCCAAGTTGAGGGCAAACTCCAGGACGATACCAGCTTCAAAACAACCCTGCCACCTCAATATGCCGACTTGATCAAAATACTGCGGGAAAATCAAGTTAACATCGTAGTCAAAGATACTTCACGGAATAGCTGGGTGGCCCTTCTCCTGAACTGGTTTCCCCTTCTGCTGCTAATTTTTTTCTGGTTTTTATTCATGAGGCAGATGCAGGCCGGAGGTAACAAAGCTTTATCTTTCGGTAAGAGCCGAGCCAAGCTTTTTATTCCTCAGCAAAAAAGAATGACTTTTAAGGATGTCGCCGGCGTGGATGAAGCTAAGGATGAGCTCCAGGAAATAATCGAATTTTTGAAAGACCCCCGGAAATTTCAGAGACTCGGGGGACGAATCCCTAAGGGTGTCCTTCTGGTTGGGGCTCCAGGAACAGGTAAGACTCTCCTTGCCAGAGCAGTAGCCGGTGAAGCCAACGTTCCTTTTTTCTCCATAAGTGGTTCGGACTTTGTGGAAATGTTTGTTGGAGTCGGGGCTTCCAGAGTAAGAGATCTGTTTGAACAGGCTAAAAAACATGCTCCCTGCCTTATTTTCATCGATGAAATAGATGCCGTGGGTCGACAGCGCGGCGCTGGATTGGGTGGCGGACATGACGAGCGGGAACAGACTTTGAATCAGCTTTTAGTAGAGATGGATGGCTTCGATTCCAATGAAGGAATTATCGTCATCGCGGCTACTAACAGACCTGATATTCTGGACACGGCCCTCCTCAGACCAGGAAGGTTTGACCGCCGGATAGTGGTCCCCATGCCAGATGTCAGGGGACGGGAAGAGATCCTGAAAGTTCATACTAGAAAAATTCCACTGGCTGAAGATGTGGACCTTAAAGTTATAGCTCGTTCTACTCCGGGTTTTTCGGGTGCTGATTTGGCTAATCTGATCAATGAAGCGGCCTTGCTGGCAGCCCGTAAGGGGCAGAATGCCGTAGCTATGAAAGATTTGGAAGAAGCCAAAGATAAAGTTTTGATGGGTGTTGAGCGGCGCAGTATGATTATCAGTGATGAAGATAAGCGCAACACCGCTTTCCATGAAGCCGGACATGCCCTGGTGGCGGCCCTGATCCCTGAAGCTGATCCGATTCACAAGGTCACCATAATCCCCAGAGGTCTGGCCCTGGGAGTCACCCAGCAGCTACCTCTTTCCGACCGGTATACTTATACCAAGGATTATTTAGAAGCTCAACTAACAGTCCTCTTAGCTGGACGGGTAACTGAAGAAATGATTTTAGGGAAAATCACCACCGGAGCAGCCAACGACCTGGAAAAGGCCACTGAGATTTCCAGAAAAATGGTCTGCCAGTGGGGAATGTCTGACCTCGGCCCCCTGTCCTTTGGGGAACGAGATGACTTGATATTTCTCGGCCGGGAGCTGACTGCCCATAAAAATTTTAGCGAACACACCGCCGAATTAATAGATGCTGAAGTTAAAAAGATAATCAGCCGCTGTTATGACCAGGCTAAAGACCTGATTGAAAGAAATCGTGACAAGTTGGTTAAAGTAGCGGAGGCCTTGCTGGAAAAAGAAATTCTCTCTTCTGAAGAAATTAATGAAATAATAAATGGAAAGCCAAAACCAAAGAAAGAAGTTAAGGTGGAGTTAACTGCCGACAAACTGGCCTTAAATAAAACTACTGAATGATAAACTGGAACATAGATCGGGAGCAATGTTTCTGGAAGATAATGAACAGGAAAAAAGTCAGAAAATAGCTCATCAATATATCCTTGACCTTCGCGGGCAAAAGCTAATCATTGGACCTGAGCCCTGGCTGGTAGGCATTCTCAACGTAACTCCAGATTCCTTCTCCGATGGGGGCGAGTTCAAGGAGGCTGATAGGGCTGTAGCCAGGGCCTTAGCTATGGAAGAAGAAGGAGCCCGGATAATTGATATCGGCGGAGAAAGCACCAGACCTGGTTCAAAGGGAGTAGAAGCCGCCGAAGAAATCAACAGAGTTATTCCGGTCATAAAAAAGCTCAGGCTACAAACCCAGACTTTAATTTCCATAGATACTAGAAAAAGTCAGGTGGCCAAAGCCGCTTTGGAAGAAGGAGCCGACCTGGTAAACGACATCAGCGCTCTAAGGCACGACCCGGAAATGGCCAGGCTGGTGGCTGAGTTTCAGGTCCCAGTTATTCTGATGCATATGCTGGGCACACCCGAAACCATGCAGCAAAATCCTTACTACCAAGAGGTGCTTTTTGACCTCAAATACTTTTTTGTAGAAAGAATTAGACAAGCAGTCGAAGCTGGCATCCCCGAGAATAGAATAATCATTGATCCTGGGATAGGATTCGGCAAGACTCTGGAACACAACTTGCGATTGATAAATAACCTTGACTATTTTTCAGACCTTAGGAAGCCGGTCATGGTAGGACCTTCCAGGAAATCCTTCCTGGGTCTGATTCTAGAAGCTCCGATTGACCAGAGGCTGGAAGGGACCCTGGCCGCAGCTATAATTAGTCTCCTCCGAGGAGCGGTTCTCATCCGGGTCCATGATATCATTCAGACAAAAAGGGCTTTACGTGTAGCTCAATCTATTGTAAATGAAAAAAAGGTGGGCAACTAAATGCTTGATAATCTGCTTATCATATTCAAACACATTCAGTTCACCGATATCGTGGATATTCTTTTGGTGGCTTTTATCCTCTATTCCATTTTTGTGCTGATCAAGGATACCAAGGCCTACCAACTGACCCTGGGTATTATCCTGGTTATATTTTTCTTCCTGTTGACCCAATGGGCCAAGCTCTATGTTTCTAATCGCATCATCACTGCCTTCATAAACTATTTGATCATCGCCATCATTGTTCTGTTTCAATCGGAGCTCAGACGGTTTTTTGCTGGAATAGGTTCGCGGGTTTTCCGGCGCCCACTAAAAATATATTCACTCACAGAAAAGCTGGATGACATTCTGACGGCTGTAAGCTACATGTCGCGAAAAAAAATAGGAGCTCTAATCGCTATTGAGAAAGAAATAGATCTCTCACCATATGCTGATCGTGGGACACCGATTGATGCTCTGGTCACCAAAGACCTACTGGTCAGTATCTTTTTCCCGAAGTCTCCCCTGCACGACGGAGCCGTTATTATTAGAGGTGATAAAATTATTGCAGCTGCCTGTCTTCTGCCCCTACCCCCAGCTCATACCTTAGGGGAAAATTTTGCCACCAGAACCCGGCATTTAGCGGCCCTCGGTCTGGCTCAGGAAACTGATGCGGCTGTTATTGTTATCTCTGAGCAAACCGGCGAGATTTCTCTGGCGATCAGGGGACAGATCTCTAAGATGCCCAATCAGGATGTACTTAAAGCCAGCTTAAATAAATATCTGCAGAAAAAGTGAAGACTATGTTAAAAAAATTAATTTTCAGAAACTGGGAGTTGAAGCTCCTGGCTTTGTTTCTGGCTATAGTTATATGGATAATCATGATTCCAGAAGAGAAAACTTTTGCTGAGAAAAATCTGGCCATCAATCTGGAGCTAGTTAACATTCCGCCTGAGGTGGAAATAGTGGAAAGACCAGATACTACCCTTAATCTTAAAGTAAGAGCCAGGCAGAGAATCATCAACGAGCTGCGTCCAGAACAGTTTTCAGCCCGGCTAGATATGAGCAAAGCCAGTATTTATCAGCAGGAATACTTGATTGATTCCAGCATGATTAAGGTCCCGGATGGGGTAGAGATAGTCAGTTTCAGCCCAGCCTACATCCATGTTAAGTTAGAAAAGACCGCCAAAATAGAAATGGAAGTTGTCCCAACTATCATCGGAAAACCGCCAGAAGGTTACCGCCTGGCTGGAATGGAGATATCTCCATCTAAGGTGATGGTAGCCGGACCAGAAAGCAAGGTTCGCGCCAGGGATAAGGTGATAACCAGCCCGATAGATGTTTCAACTCTGACCGAGGACACTAATCTGGAAGTTGACCTGATTCTTCCCCGCCCAGAATTAAGGCTTCTTACTCCTTATCCCCGGGCTAAGGTTAGCTTGACCATAGAGGAAATAGAAAAAGATAAATAAAATAGAAAATAGAAGAGGAAAAAGGAAAAATGCCCAGACTTTTTGGAACAGATGGTTTAAGAGCTAAGGCTGGCCAGTTTCCCTTAGATGAGCAATCAGTCTTGGCCCTTGGTAATTCACTTTCCAAGCTCTTAAGCCGTAAAGGGCTGCCAGTCAGAATAGTAATCGGCAGAGATACCAGGGAATCAGGCAATTGGCTGGAAAACTGTCTCTGCGCAGGCTTCCTCAAAGGAGGTGGAGAAGCTGTTTCCGCCGGGATTATTACCACCCCTGGGGTTTCTTTTTTAGTCAGAACTCATGGTTATGGGGCCGGAGTAGTCATTTCTGCCTCACACAATCCTTTTGAGGACAATGGAATTAAGATATTTTCACCTCAAGGAACAAAAATTCCTGAAGACTGGGAAGAGGAACTCGAGCAGGATATTTTAGGAAAAGGATTTCCGAGCTGCTTGATAAGAGAGACGCCAACCAGCCCTGGTGAATCCTTGAAAGAGGATTATCTTGATTTTTTAAGGCAAGTGTTTACCGGCCAGGTCAGGAAAAAATTAAAGCTGGTCGTGGACTGTGCCAATGGGGCCAGCTCAGAGCTGGCTCCCCTGCTCTTTCACAGCCTGGGCTTTGAAGTGGTCACAATCAATAATAAACCTGACGGAAAAAATATAAATAATAGTTGCGGTTCGTTGCATCCAGAAAGGCTGGCCGAAACCGTAAAAAAGGAAAAAGCTGACCTGGGGATTGCTTTTGACGGGGACGCCGACCGGGCGATCTGGGCCGACGAACAGGGCCAAATTCTCAATGGTGATCATACTCTATTTATTCAGGCTGTCCATATGATGGAGAAAAACAACTTAAAGAAGAACACGGTGGTGGCTACCATTATGAGCAACATGGGACTGGAAAAGATCCTTAAAGAAAACGGGATAAAGCTTCACCGAACCAGGGTTGGCGATAAATATGTTCTGGACGAAATGATTAAAAACAGTTTTTCTCTGGGAGGAGAGCAATCAGGGCATACCATTTTCCTGGACTATTCGGTGGCCGGTGACGGGCTTCTGACTTCACTCAAAATGCTGGAGGTTATGATTGAGCGGGATCGGAGAATGTCTGAGTTGGTTAGGGACTTTCAGGAATTCCCTCAGATTCTCATAAACGTTCGGGTAAAAGAAAAAATACCTCTGGAAGAGATTCCCGGCTATAAAGAGGCTGCTGCTGAAGTAGAAGAAAAGCTTGGAAGCGACGGCCGCCTTGAGGTTCGTTATTCAGGGACTGAACCGGTTGCTCGAATTATGATTGAGGGGCCAGACCAGAGGCAAATAAAAGAGATGGCTGAGAGATTAGGCAGAGTAATAGATAATCATATCGGAAATAATAACTAAATTATATTATGCTGGAGGCAATCATGAGATTAGCAGTTAATATCGATCATGTTGCTACCCTACGGCAGGCCAGGAAGGCTAAGGAACCCGAGCCAGTGCTGGCTGCTCTCCTGGCTGAACAGGCCGGAGCCCAGGCTATTGTCTGCCACCTCAGAGGAGACCGTCGTCATATCCAGGAGCGGGATTTAAGACTCCTCAGGGAAACTATTAAAACCAGGCTTATCCTGGAGATGGCGGCCACCGATGAGATGCTGGCTGTAGCCAAAAAAGTAAAGCCGGAAGTAGTCTCTTTAGTGCCTGAAAGTCCCAACGAAGTCACCACCCAGGGCGGCCTGGATGTCATCGGCCATAAAAAGCATCTGTCTGAGTATATCCAGAAGCTTAAAAGGGTCGGCATAAGGGTGAGCATCTTTGTTGACCCAGATGAAGAACAGATAGCTGCCTGCCAGGAAGTCGGAGTGGATCTCGTCGAGATCAACACCGGCAAATATGCTGAGGCTGAAAAAGAACAGGACAGAATGAAATATCTAGAAGAAGTGAAAAGGGCTGCGGAGCTGGCTAACAGCCTTGGGCTTGAAGTCCATGCCGGACACGGGCTTGATTATCATAATGTTCAGCCGATAGTTGAAATAAAAGAGATTTCCGAGTTAAGTATCGGCTTTGCCATCGTAGCCAGAGCAGCTATAATTGGCCTGCCCGAGGCAGTGCAAGAAATGCTTAAGCTGCTGAGCGAGTAATTAACCAGGTGCCCTAACCGGTTAACTCAATGGCCAGATTGTTTATAATAGCAGGATAAATCCAACAACCGATCAGCTTCTGCTCTCAGTGATGGAAAAGGCTGACCCAACGATGAGCTTTGGTGCCATTCTTAATCTTAGCTTGCCTAAATAACTCGGCCTTAAAGACCAATCAATTTCTTATAAGTTTTATATGAGTTGCCTAGTCGCTTGGCTCTCCCGGCAGTATCTGTTAAAATATTTATTACATGAGGTGAGGGGTGAAAAATGAACGATTTAAAAGTCAATTTTGAGCGCCTGCTAAAAGACCTAGAGGAACTGGGAAAAATCGGCCAGGATCCGCTGGGCGGGGTGTCCAGGCCGTCGTTCAGTCTACCTGATTTAGAAGCCCGGAGATGGCTCCAGCAGCGGATCGAACAAGCCGGACTGGTTTGCCGACAGGACGGAGCAGGCAATATTTTTGGTTGCTTGCCAGGAAAAAATCCCCAGGTAGTGATGGCCGGTTCTCATCTTGATACCGTGATCAATGGTGGCCGCTATGATGGTTCAATCGGGATCCTGGCCGCCCTGGAATGTTTGAGAAGAATCAAAGAAGAAAATCTTTCTTTGAATAAGACTCTGGAAATGGTTTCTTTCACCGATGAAGAGGGAAATCTGGTGGGTGATTTTCTGGGCAGCCGGGCTTTTACCGGCCAACTTCAGGTGGAGCAGCTAAAAAATGCCCGGACCCAGTTTGGACACTCCTTAGAAGAAATTCTCCAGAAAGCTGGGCTGTCGGCTGAGACAGTCGCTCAGGCTTCCCAAGAGCGACCAGAGGTGTCAGCCTATCTGGAAATCCACATTGAACAGGGACCGGTTCTGGAAGAGGAAGGAGTGGCCATAGGTCTAGTTTCGGCGATTGCTGGCAAGCGATACTACCAAGCAAGTTTTGTTGGAAGAGCCGGTCACGCCGGCACCACCCCTCTGGAACTCCGTCAGGACGCCTTCATAGGACTGGCGGATTTTGCCCTTAAGGCCAATCAGCTTACCTTAAGAAAATATGAAGGAAACACTGTAACCATAGGCCGGGTAATGCTTAAACCTGGTTCGTTTTCCATAGTCCCTGGTCAGGCTGATTTCACTCTGGATATGCGAAGCTTAGACGGCCAATCATTAAAAGCCATAGAAGAAGAGCTGCTAAAACTGGCTTCTGAGGTGGCCTCCACCCGGGGACTTTCTTTCTTCAGCCAGCTGATGGATGGTACCGAGCCAGTAGTGATTTCAGAGGCTGTGCTTAACCGGCTTAAAAATCTTTGCCAGGAGCTTGGTTATCAATATCTGACCCTCCCGAGTGGGGCTGGGCATGATGCCCAGATTATGGCGGCTGTCTGTCCGGTGGGCATGGTTTTTATACCTTCGGTTGACGGAATAAGCCACACTCCAGAGGAAGCCATAAACTACGAGGACCTGGAAAAAGCGGCCAATCTCCTGCTCCGGACTTTAATCAGCTTAGCCTCCGAATAACTCTCCCCTCACCAAGAAACTAATCTACATCTTTAGAATCGAGAAACACCCTTCTCATCTCTTTAAGTAAGGACCTCCGTTTCTTATCAGCTAACATCTTCTCCTTAGCCCTTTTGGAACGTTTCCTTTTCTGCCTTCTTATTTTCTCAGCTCTCTGCTTCTCCTCGGTTTCTTTTCCAAGAATCTTAGCTTCGAGTTTTTCGACCAGAATCCGGCGGGCCAGAAAGCGGTTTAGAGCCTGGGAACGTTCTCGCTGACATTTAACCTCAATCCCTGATGGCAAATGCTTAAGGTAAACACAGGTGGCGGATTTGTTAACCTTTTGCCCGCCTTTGCCCTGAGAACGAATGAATTTCTCTTCCAGATCAGAGTCCTTAAGGCCGAGCTTGGCCATACGTTCTAAAAGGTCCTTTTCTTTCTCAGGTCTTACTGGAAACATACCCATGAGACAACACCTCAGACATTTAATTTTACAGGAGACAGACTATCTAGTCCAAATTTCGTGGATTTCCGGCGGCGATTTTTATCATCTTGTTCTACCTGATAATTTTTAAGTAAAGGTATGATTTTAGCTATCAGCCCAGCTTAAAAAGCCCGGTATCAGAGGAAAATGCTTCATCAAGGAAAAAAAATGTTCTGTTTATGTTTTTAATCTTGCCATAAACTGATAAGATATCTTTAAGAATTAAAAAGAAGGAGGTTTTAATGAGCAATGGTTATTCGCCAGTAGAAATTAAACTCCCCAAGATCAAGCCCGCCCATATTCGTTATGCCATAGCCGTAATTGTGATTCTGATTCTGGCTTTTGGTTCTATATACCAGATTGCTCCCGAAGAAATTGGAGTTATTTTACGGTTTGGAAAATTCGTAAGAACTACCGAGCCAGGTCTTCATTTCAAACTTCCCCTTGGAATTGAAACTTTAATTAAGGTTCCGGTTCAAAGGCAGCTAAAAATGGAGTTCGGCTTCAGGACTCGAGCAGCAGCAACTCGGTCACAATATATCGTTCCAGCTGAGGCCCAAAAAGAGGCAATTATGCTGACTGGAGACTTGAATGTAGCGATAGTAGAATGGATTGTTCAGTACAAGATAAAGGATGCCTACAATTATCTCTTTAAGATCAGGGACCCTGACCTGACTTTCCGCTATATGAACGAAGCAGTAGTTAGAAAAATAGTTGGAGATCACTCCGTTGATGAAGTAATTACCATTGGCCGGGCCAGCATGGCCAACCAGGCCAAGCTGGAACTTCAAGCTCTTTGTGATCTTTATGAGATCGGTCTCCAGATCGACCAGCTGATTTTCCAGGATGTAAATCCGCCTGATCAGGTCAAGCCCTCTTTTAACGAAGTTAATCAAGCCCTTCAGGAAAAAGAAAGAAAAATAAATGAAGCTTGGTCAGATTATAACCAGATTATTCCTAAAGCCAGGGGAGAAGCCGAGCAAATGATCAGGGAAGCCGAAGGCTATGCCACCGAAAGGGTCAATAAAGCAGAAGGAGACGCTGACCGTTTCAGAGCTATTTACAAAGAATACGCCAGAGCACCTTCAATAACCCGGAAAAGACTTTACCTGGAAGCAGTGAATGAAGTTCTGCCCAAAATCAAAAAGAAAGTAATCCTGGACGAACTTCAAAAGAACCTGATACCACTCTTAAATTTCGGTAAGGAGGTGGAAAAATGAAGACCTCTACCAGAAACACCCTTATAGCCATCGTGTCCTTATTGATTTTAATAATCCTGATTGATGCTCTATACGTGGTCAAAGAAACAAATCAAGTAATTATTACTCAATTCGGTGAACCTATAGGAGAAGCAGTTACTGCCCCAGGTCTTCATATCAAAGTTCCCTTTATCCAAAAAGCTAATTATTTTGAAAAGAGATGGCTGGAGTGGGACGGTGATCCCAACCAAATACCCACTAAGGATAAAAAGTATATCTGGGTAGATACTTATGCCCGCTGGAGAATAAGTGATCCCCTGGTTTTCTTCCAGAGGCTCCATAATGAACGCGGGGCTCAATCCAGACTTGATGATATCATTGATGGAGAAACCAGAAATGCCGTAGCTAAATATGATTTGATTGAAATCGTTCGTTCCTCCAACCGTGAGTTCGAACTTACAGAAGAGCTTGTTTTATTGGACATCGCCAGCGAGATTCCCGAAATTGCCGTCGGAAGAGAAAAAATTGCTGAGATCATTCTGGAAAACTGCTCAAAAATTACCCCTGAATTCGGGATTGAACTTAGAGATATCAGGATTAAAAGAGTCAATTATGTGGAAGAAGTCCAACAAAAAGTCTTCGAGCGGATGATTGCTGAGCGGCAGAGAATTGCCTCCCTTTACAGATCAGAAGGTGATGGCAAGAGTGCTGAAATCAGGGGACAAAAAGAGAGAGAACTTAAAATAATAACTTCAGAAGCCTACCAGAAGGTCCAAGAAATAAAAGGACAAGCTGATGCTGAAGCTACCCGTATTTATGCCAACGCCTATAATCTTGATCCTGAATTTTACCAGTTTATGAGGACACTGGAGATTTACCCAAACACTCTGGACGAAGAAACCTGGTTGATATTGACTACCGACTCTGAATTTTTCAAATATCTCAAGAAGACCGGGAAATAAAACTGGAGATGAGAGTTTCAAGATTTTAGACAAAACAAACGGCCGGGTAAGTTCTAAGCTGTTAGGATAGTTGGGGAGAAGTTTTCCCTCGCTAATAAGGTCAGGTTGACAGCAACAAATTCCTCATAACTATCATACTCAGCCAGCAGCTGACCATCAAATACATCTGGACATCTGGATGCCTTATCTCAACCTGAATGAGTTTTCTGTTTGACCGAAGGCAATTATCAGGGTAAACTTGGAGTCTTGTATTATGAATTGCCATAATGAGATACTCTTAACCAAGAAGATAGTAAAATTGTTGGAATAAAAAATCATAATCATAAGAATGAATAAAGGATTAAAATCATGATTATCAGGAAAACACCCTTAAAGAAAATTCTTCTGGCCAGCCTGGCAGTATTTTTAATGGCTATAGTTCTGACCCCACTCCAGGCTAAAAACCTGAACCATCAACAAAGAAAAACCACCACTAACCAGTTTCAGTCAGTCTCCCTTCCTGAAAATCTTCTGACAGTAGCTGAAAGGAGTAATTTCACCGCCACTTCACGCTTTCATGAGGTTCAGGCGTTAATAAATGAACTGCAAAAATTGAGCTCTAATCTGGTGGTTGAAAACATTGGCATAACAACAGAGGGCCGGCCTATTCCAATGTTAATTCTCAGCAACCCGCCCGTTCATACCCCGCAGGCTGCCCGAAATCTTGGGAAGACCATCATCTACATCCAGGCCAACATTCATGCGGGGGAAGTTGAAGGCAAGGAAGCCACTTTAATGTTAACTCGGGAAATTTTAATGAGTAAGAATCATCCTTATCTGAATAACCTGGTAATTCTGATTGTCCCCAATCTCAACGCCGATGGTAATGAGAAAATCAGCCCTGAGAACCGGCGGCAGCAGCCCGGTCCGGAGCAAGGAGTAGGCACTAGGCAGAATGCCATGAATCTGGACCTCAATCGCGATGCTATTAAGCTGGAAAGCCCAGAAATGAGGGCTGTTATCAAGAATATCTTAAACCGCTGGGACCCGGCTCTGGTCGTCGATTGTCATACAACCAACGGAGCTTATCATGAAGAAACTGTTACCTACTCCTGGCCGCTAAACCCTAATTCAGACCCTGAACTTCTGGTCTATCAACGAGAGGCCATGCTGCCGGCCATAGTCAAAACCCTTAAAGAGAAATACGGCACTCTGGCTGTTCCTTATGGGATGTTTCGCGACTGGAGAGACCCTTCCAAAGGCTGGGTAACTTTTGAGCCCCAGCCTCGCTATTTCACCAATTACTCCGGACTGCGCAATCGCCTATCGATCCTGGATGAAAACTATGTCCATGCTGATTATAAAACCAGAGTGGTGAGCTGTTTCAATTTGTTGAAAGCCATTCTGGATTATTCTTCAGCTAAGGCTGCGGAAATTCAGAAGCTGGTGGAAGAAGCTGACCGCCGCACCATCCTTCAGGGACTGAATCCTTCGGGTAAGACCTTCGCTGTTGAATACGACCTTCAACCTCTGTCCAAACCTATCACCATTAATACTTACGAATTTGAAATAATAGAAAGACCCGGTGGTGGCTTCCCGCAACTAAAACCAACTGATAGAAAGAAACCTGTAACAGTTCCTTACTATGCTGATTATGTTCCGAAAAGAACTCTGTCCCTCCCCTACGCCTACTTGATTTCGGTCCCCGACCCGGCCATAATTGACAATCTAACTACTCATGGATTATTAATAGAATCATTGACTTCTGAGGTTAGCCTCGAGGTTGAGGTCTTTTTTCCAAAAGAATTCAAAGCCTCTGAAAGACCTTTTCAGGGACATCGTTTGAACCAGATTAAAGGCGAATATAAAAAAGAAACCAGGACCTTTCCGGCTGGAACCTGCTTGATTAGAACTGCTCAACCCCTTGGTTTTCTAGCGGCCTATCTCCTCGAACCTGAAAGCGATGACGGCCTGGTGACCTGGAACTTCTTTGACCGCTACATTGCAGGACAGTGGCAGCGGGGGTTTTCAGAACTTCCGGTCTATCGCCTGCTTCAGCCAGCTATTTTGCCAGCTACCTCGCTGACCAAATAATAGAAGTGAGTTAGCCAGATACTTAGAGCACTGATTTTCCCAGATTTCCCTGACTCCCTGGGGAAGTAGTACTTCGCCTATCTAAGGACCTCTGAAGCAGTTTTACCATGGGGATCTACCAAATACCCAAGTATTTATTGGCCCGAGTTCTCTTTTTGGCTTCCCGGGAAATCATGTAATGCTCCCGGAAATCTGGACAGTGCAATAAGGTGCCAAATGGTCTGCACATCATAGAGTGGTGGCCTCAGAGCTTAGGGGCTATCGAACACCGTCTGAGGTCTATTCTAAAGGTATTAAAGTCTCAAATCAGGTTGAGGCAGGGTCACAAAATGCTTAAGAGTAAGTCGAAACAGACAGGGCAAAAGTGCACCTTAAATAAGCTCTTTTTCTGTCCAAACTATGGGGAGCACCTCACCACCATTCGTCGTTTCCTTAGCAAGAATATAATTATATAGTGCCGATAATATTGATGATTTTCCTGAGAATATAAGAATAAATCTAGTTATTATCTCTAATCCTTAGGAACGATGGGGCCTAATTCTGCTTTCACCAGAGGCCGTAAGCGAAACATTATAGAAAAATAGTTTTATTCGGCAATTCGATTTAAAATATTAAAGGAAGGCTATTTTTTGCGAGGTTTTTTAGCAGTTGTAGCTTTAGATTTTCTTGTTTTACCAGGTTTTTCTTCTTTTTTCTCTTTTTCATTTTTGTTTTCGTCAGCCTTTTCTTTTTTCCTGAAGGAAACAAGATACTTTCCGCAATTCTCGCAGACATAGATATCATTGCTTTCTTCTATGGCTGAAGCCATCTGGGTAGAAACACTCATGTTGCAGCTCTGGCAAACCCCATCAACTACTTCGGCCACAGCATAGCCATAGCGTTGCATAAGGAGGTCAAATCTGGCCAAAAGAGGCTGATCCAATTCTTCTCTGATCAGATTCCTATGCTTCTTCAGTT
>JAQULR010000009.1:26074-30761 GCA_028749205.1 Acidobacteriota bacterium
CAGCTCTGGCAAACCCCATCAACTACTTCGGCCACAGCATAGCCATAGCGTTGCATAAGGAGGTCAAATCTGGCCAAAAGAGGCTGATCCAATTCTTCTCTGATCAGATTCCTATGCTTCTTCAGTTCTTCTGATTTTTCTTTGTGAGATCGGTGAATTTTAAGCTCAATATCCTGAAGTTTTTTAAGTAAACTGGCTCGATTCATAATCTTATCTTCTCGGGGGAAAGTGAACTGAATACCCGAAATTACATTGAACAGTTCATTCCTGTCTTTAGCTCTAAACAGGCGTTCACGATTTTCTGGCTTTATCAGAAATTGGGCTAGCCCAGCAAATAGGTGGTTAAAAAGACCTGGAATGGTGGGATTCCAGATGACCAGTATAATAAGTCTTACTGGTTTATTGTCTGGGGCTTCAAAATCGATACCTTCTGCTGAACGTCCGACAGCCACAGCGATTTGGCTTTCGGTGTCGACTCTGGCGTGGGGTACCGCAATACCGTGACCTAAGGCAGTTGAGTCCAGGTTTTCTCTATCTATAATACGGGTTAAGGTGAGCTTTTTATTATTGATTAGTTTTTGTTTAACCAGACTGTCCAGAAGCTCTTCTATGGCTTCTAATTTGTCTTTACTTTTTATCTCAAAGACTATTTGGGATGGTTTAAGGAATTCACCGAAGGAAGTTTCTCTAAGATTCATTGTCGGTCTGAACTTGATTTTATCACAAAATCTGGTTTTTGCAACTGTGTTTAGCTAATCTTTGGCGAGTTGAAATTAATCGTTCACTCCCGGTCGCTGAAAGGAACTTTCTGGCTTAAATTGCGGTAGCCTCTCCAGCTTTCCCAGCAGGTCGATTATCTCCCTCGCCCAGCTCAGGAGCTGGAGGGCACCGTTCAAGTCCCAGTCTTCCTGAACTTCATCTGTCACCTGGTGGTAATGGAATTTCTGGTATTCTTCTGCCTTCCTCAGGACTTTATCTGGATCAGGTCCTTGGGCTACTACTCCTTCATGCAACCAAATGGCCGGAATTCCGTGCCGGGCAAAACTTAGCTGGTCGGAACGGAAGAAAAAGCCATAATTTCCACCCCGTTCCGCGGTATATTGTAATCCTTGTCTTTCAGCAGCCTGACGGCAGATCTCATCAAGATCAGAATATTTTGCCCCGATGGCATAAACATCTTTTGTCTCCCCCCAGACATTAGTCATCTCAAAATTGATATTGGCCAAAATGGAAGAGTTCGGGAGAGGAAGATTGGCCGCAAAATGGTCAGAGCCCAAAAGATTTTGCTCTTCGGCTGTAACTGCCGCAAAAATCAGACCAACCGGAAGGTTACTTTTAAACTGAGAATAATATGAAGCTAAAGCCAAGAGACAGGCGGTGGCCGAACAATTGTCCACCGCTCCATTGTAAATCTGATCCCCCTGAAGGTTAGGGTCTTGGCCTAAATGGTCATAGTGAGCCGAAATGATAACATATTTATCCTGGGCTTCAGGTCTAATACTCTTTAGCCAGCCAACTACATTTTCGGCCGGAATCTCCCGAAAAGATGGCCTCTGTCGGACTTTTACTGTAAGGCCGAGGGGCCTTGGGTGAAAGTCAGGCTTTTCGGCTTCCATCAAGATTTTCTGGCGGTCAATTCTGGCTGCCTGGAAAATCTTTTCAGCCAACTGACTGGTCACCCAACCCTGAAAATACAGGTTTCTGTTTTTCTCAGGCAAAAAGAAAGACTCTTTAGCCCAGGAGTTTCGAACCACACTCCAACCATAAGTGGCTCCTTTGTCATTATGAATAATCAGAATCCCGGCCGCTCCCAGCTCAGAGGCTTTCTCAAATTTATAAACCCAGCGGCCATAATAGTTCATATCCTCTCCGTCAAAAATTCCCCCAGGATAATTTCCAGGTTCGTTTATCTCTACCAGGAGAACCTTACCTTTAAGGTCAACTCCTTTGATATCATCCCAATTCCTCTCAGGGGCCTGAATAAGATAGCCGCAGTAAACCAGCTCAGCCTCAATTTCTCTGGGACAATCCTGCCTTTCCGTCTTGACCACAAAATCTTCCAGTAGAGCTGGTCTGATAGGCTCAGGATGCTGGCCGGTCGTCCTGAAAATTATCTCCATGGTCGCCTTAAGGTCAGGTTGAAGGCCTATTAAAGTGAATTGTTGTCGATAGCTATCACCGAAAAAAGGCTCCAGGCCGAATTGCCGGAAAAATTTTTCCTGATATTCAGCAGCCATTTCAATTCCACGGCTGCCCAGCCCCCGGCCTTCATAAGCATCATCAGAGAGAATCTTGATATGATTCAAAAGCTCCTCGGTAGTTATTTCAGCGACGGCTTTATCTGAACGACAAGCAGCTAAAAAAGACATAGAAAGAACGATTAAACCCAAAATTATTGAAGCTTTAAAAGAACTTAGCTCTCTTTCTAAGCAGGTCATGTTTGCCTCCCTTAGAATTTCTAAATAACCAGGCCTGCCTTGGCCCACCTTTCTAACCTAAGCCAGGGTGGGATGAAGTTCTGTCGCTAATCTTATTTAATCAGAGAAAAGGCCACCGTCAGGCCAGCCATGACAATCGAGACCATGCTCATCAGCTTAATCAAAATGTTCAGGCTGGGACCGGAGGTGTCCTTAAAGGGGTCACCGACAGTATCGCCGACAACGGCCGCTTTATGAGCGTTGGAACCTTTTCCCCCAAGATTTCCTTCTTCGATGAATTTCTTGGCATTATCCCAGGCTCCACCAGTATTAGCCATGAAAACCGCCAGAACGAAACCCGAGGTTGTTGCTCCGATGAGCAGGCCCATAACTCCGCCGACTCCCAGCAGCACCCCGATAGCCACGGGAACTATGATGGCAGCTAGAGACGGTACCATCATGGCTTTCTGAGCACCTTTAGTCGAGATGGCTACACAGCGGGCATAATCTGGCTCAGCTGTTCCTTCCCAGACTCCGGGAATTTCTTTGAACTGCCTGCGGACCTCATCCACCATTTTGCTGGCAGCCCGGCCTACAGCCTGCATGGTCAGACCACAGAAAACAAAAGCCATCATGGCCCCTATGAACATCCCGACGAGAACAATTGGATTCATTAGCGTTACCCTGAAATAATTCATGAAATCAAGAAAGCCAGCTTTAGCGGTCTCAATAACCGTGCCATCAACCATCTGGATGGTATTTTGACCAATGCGGAGAAGGCCAATTCTCAGTTCTTCAACATAGGAGGCTAAAAGAGCCAGAGCAGTGAGGGCAGCTGAACCAATGGCAAAGCCTTTGCCAGTGGCTGCCGTAGTGTTCCCCAGGGCGTCAAGGGCGTCGGTGCGGCGTCTGACCTCAGGCTCGAGATTGGCCATTTGAGCATTACCTCCAGCATTGTCAGCAATCGGCCCGTAAGCATCTGTAGCTAAGGTGATGCCCAGTGTGGAAAGCATTCCGACGGCCGCAATACCGATTCCGTATAAACCCTGGGCCACATTGCCCAGGTTAAATCCGGAAGCAAAAAGATAGGCCAGGACTGTTCCTATAGCTACCGAGAGAACCGGTATTGAAGTGGAGAGCATTCCAGTGCCAATGCCCGAAATGATAACTGTAGCCGCCCCGGTTGTGGAACTCTGAGCAATTCGCTGGGTCGGCTTGAAAGAATGGGAGGTAAAATACTCAGTAGATTTGCCGATGGTAATCCCAGCCAGCAAACCAGCGATCATAGCCAGCCAGGTTCCGAAGGGAAGATTAAGGAATCGAACCACAAAATATGAAAATATAATGATAAACAAAGAACTGGCATTAACTCCCCGCCCAAGAGCCTTTATCAAATCTTTCTGACTAGCACCTTCTTTGGTTCTGACAAAGAATATTCCCAGAATAGATAACAGAGTTCCTATGGCGGCAATGGCCATTGGAGCAATAACTGCGTTGAGTTGCAAGGCCCCCTGACCAACAAAGGCCGAAGCCCCTAGGGCTGCAGTTGCCAGAATCGAGCCGGCATATGACTCATAGAGATCCGCACCCATTCCGGCCACATCGCCCACATTATCACCCACATTATCGGCAATAACTGCTGGATTTCTGGGGTCGTCTTCAGGAATATCAGATTCAACCTTACCCACCAAGTCAGCTCCGACGTCTGCGGCCTTAGTATAAATTCCACCTCCAACCCGGGCAAAAAGAGCCTGAGTAGAGGCACCCATACCAAAGGTCAGCATGGTAGTGGTTATCAGAATTAAATTATGTTCATCAGATACTGGATAAAAATGTTTTAATATTAAAAACCATAGCGAAATATCCAGAAGAACCAGGCCCACAACTGTCAACCCCATGACAGCCCCGCTGCGAAAGGCAATTTTTAGGGCGCTGTCCATAGAATTCCGGGCAGCATTGGCTGTTCTGGCCGAGGCATAAGTAGCAGTTTTCATCCCAAAAAAGCCAGCCAGGCCAGAAAAGAAACCGCCGGTTAGAAATGCTATCGGAACCCATTTATTCTGGACTTGAAGGACAAAAGCCATAAAAGCCAATAGGATAATTAGGCAGATAAACACTATGGTCACAACTTTGTATTGCTGTTTAAGGTAAGCCATGGCTCCTTTTCTGACATAGGAGGCAATTTGAGCCATTCTGTCTGTGCCTTCACTCTTTTTCTTCATCTGCTGGTAGAAAAACCAGGCAAAGAATAGAGCTAAAATTGAAGCTAC
>JAQULR010000009.1:30861-56038 GCA_028749205.1 Acidobacteriota bacterium
TGGAATCTTTTCTCAAGTCACTTCCAGAAGGCTTCAGGCATGTCCTGGAATTCAGGCATCCGAGCTGGTATGCACCGGAGGTTTACAACTTAATGTCAAACCACGGGGTGGTATTCTGCGTGGTTTCTTCGTCCAGGGTACCACCGGAAGCTGTAGTCACTTCTGAGACAGCCTATTTTCGCTTCCATGGTTTAACCGGAGGCTTTCGATACCGCTATTCAGACGATGAGCTAAAAAAATGGGCCAAAGTCATTAGCCAGTCTACAGCCAGAGAATGCTTTGTATATTTCAATAATGATTACCAAGCTCATGCAGTTTTCAATGCCCTGAAGCTCCGGGAATTATTGACTGCGGACCAAGCCAACTGGTCAGCCTGAATTTTTGAGTCACAATTCGGATCTTCTCGGCAATTCTTATGCCGGAAACCAATGACGGCAGTTAAACCAGCCATTGATTTTACTCGCCCCGCGGGTTAAACTTTAAGTATTAGATCGATAGCTTGGTCTTTCTGATGTGAGGAGATAGAAATGAAAAAAATAACCCTGGTAACAATTTTTACCTTAAGTTTTTGCTTTCTTTCTGGCCCAGCTTTTTCTGGTGTTCAAAATCAACCTACGGCCAAAGAGCCGGTTTTGATCACTTCCTGCGGTCAAAGTCCCGGTCCAGCTATTGTCAAAGTAGTTCTGCAAAAATTAAAAGTTGATTTCGACCTTCAACCCCTCGCCAAGGCTTCTGATCTTCAAACAAAGAAAGCGTCTGGTCAGCCTTACAGTTCAGTCATCATCGTCATGGGGGCCAGCCTTAAAGGTATGGGGGCCGCTGGAATCTCCATGGACGATGAAATAAAAAGGATTTCTGGGCTAATTCAAGAAGCTAGGAACCAGGGTCTAACTATCATTGGAGCTCATGTAGAAGGTATGAAAAGACGCTCTCAAGGAGCCGCGGCCGGTGATACCACAGATGAACAGAGTATCGATGCCGTAGCTCCCAACTCAGATATCCTGTTAATAAATAAAGATGGTAATTCCGATGGCCGATTTACCATCATTTCCCAAGCTAAAAAGATTCCTTTGATAGAAGTAGAAAAAAATATGGACCTAGTAGCCGAATTTAGCAAAATCTTCGGAAAATAAAGACTAACTGGCAGCCTGGAATCTGACCAGATGCCGGGAAGTCTCTGGCCTTGTCTCTGGAATGGATGAAAGATTTTCTCGGCCTTCGAGGCTGGGTATCTCATCTATCAAAAGAAAACTGCTGGCTTTAACCAATAGAAGCTTCACTTATGTTTGATTTCTACTATCCCAATCTTTTCCAGAGCCTGAAAATATTTCTCTATATCCAACAATGGCAAAGGTTCATATTCGGCCGAGGCTGCATTGCGGATATCCAGAATGGACCTCCGGCCGTCTATAAAATTACGCAGTTCAAATTCTGCCCGATAAATGAGTGGAGATACCGAAAGGTTCATCTCTCTCAACTTCATAATTGCTGCCCAAGGTTCAGCCTCCTGGCCCTGAGGACTCCTAACAGGAATTAGCTTGTCCAACCGCCTTTCGTCAGCTGATAAAGTCAATTTTTCCGGCTGGACTTTTTGCCTCAGGCAAGCTTGCTGGTAAATTGTTTCCAGCTCTCCCAACCAGGCTTTTCTTAAAGCTTCCAGGCTGGCCAGCTTCGAAGCTAGCAATTTAGCAAACTCCGGATTGGTTCCGCCAAAAAAGCGGACTGAATTCAAGGCTTCTTTCTCACGGTTAATAGCCTGTTCTACTATATTAACCGCTTCTTTTCGCCAGACCCCCAGGTTGTCATCCTTCGAATGGAGAATCAGATCTTCAGCCCGCCCTTTCTCCTGGCCAAGCCTGGCTATTCCTCTAACTGAAACCTCGTTTAGGATAGCCGGAGCTTCCTCTGGGCCAGCATTAGCCAGAAAAAGAGCTGAGGCTACAGTTAAGGTCACCACCCTTTTAAGCTGGGTGGAATCTGATTTATCGGGAAGGTCGCCGCTGGTGTGATACCACATATCAGGCCAGCAGATAAACATAACTGCCGGCACCCTGACAGAACCATCGACAAACACAATATGATCGCTGCCGCCCGAGAAGCGGTCTATAGAATAATAAAAGGGATCGCGGCTTCCAGCCGGCGAGAGAACTGGTTGATATCTCCAGCCTGAATCCTGAGAAATCCTCTGACTGGCTGCCATCCATTCAACAAAAGAAGCCACCACATCGTTTAGATAAGTTGGCAGAGAATAAGGGCAGGTTTCCAGGCGAAAAGCGCTCAGGTTTTTGACGAGAGCCTCACCGACCATATCCTCATTGATGTTAGCAAAGAATCGCTTAGCAATCGCCGGATATTTCTGAAGATAGGCTCTGGTGCCGGAGATTTCAGGCACAAACAGAAACCTTATAGACCGCTTTAAAGGTGGGATCCTTCCTTCCTCTACTAATCTCTTTATTACCCGGCCTGCTTCCAGAATAGCTACACAGCCAGAGGCATCGTCGTTAGCCCCCTGCTTACTGAAGCCCTCAAAAAGATGAGCGGTCAGGACCAGTTCTTCGTCTGGCTTTTCGATTCCCTTTAACAAGCCGACAGCCATCTCTTCTTTATAAGGAACCATCTGAGTTTTGACCTTGGCTCTCAGACTCACTTTGACTTTCCGTTCAAGCAGCTGTTTCAGCTCAAAATAGGTTCTCTCAGAAACCGTGAAAGCAAAGGTAGGCTTATCTTTTGGTCCCACTCGGATGGAGTTCCAGCCTATCTGATCGCGGTCGAATTCAGGATGGCTAGAAGCACAGCCGATAATCCCGGCTGCCCCATATTTATTTACAGCCAATTGCCTGGCTCTCTCTGGAGAACCATAAACCAGGACAATCTTATCCTTCAAATCTTTATCTTTATAAAAATCCTCATTATAACCCAGCCCAACATCAACCAGCTCAGCAGTCAGGTCTGCTGAAGCACTCCCGGGACACAGAAAGGCTGGAATATCCTTGAGGTCAGCCATCTTTTTCTTCTCAGGTTCTATCATCCATAGTTCTGCCTCTTCGGCATCCCAGGTAGTTTGGCTGCGGGTAGGTAAATCTACAATGGCTGCTTCATCAAAACCGTATTCTTTAAGTCTTTCTAGGATTAACGCGGTTTCAAAATAGCCGCTGGTGTACTCTTCAGCCTTCCGGTTGCGGTTGACACCGGTAAGATAGATCTCATTCTGGAGAGCCAATTCTCCAGAAGATTCATTGATGATCTCTTGTAAAAGCTTTGGTGACAGTAAGGTTCGAGGGAGTTTTTCCTGGGGTTGGGCCAGAGCTCCAGAAATTAGTGTAATGACCAAAAGTAAAACGACCGGTAATAATTTCTTTCTCACCTTAGACTCCTTATCGTTTATAATTAAAATTTTCCTTAGCATTGCTAATCCAGTTTGGCCAGACTATAGAGCTGAATTTTATACCTTTGACGGCCCTTAGGAAAGAAGAAAAGCGCTAAGACCACAATATTTCATTCACTCTGGGAGAGGTGATTAATTCTCTTACCAGAGTTGCCTGAGAATCAGTCCCTGATTTTCATCTGTTGGAGCAGAATACATTCTAATTGAGCAAAGCTTAACCAACCAGCTGACGGAAAAGGTTTTATTTGTTATTTTGCCTACTTTTTTGTTAGAATCATTTAAGAAACTGCTTTATTTATAATAATAAACAGGTCTCTGGTTATGAATAAAGCAGGTTAATCTGGATTATTGGTGAATAATCCAGGTAGGGAAACAGGAAGCTAAGGATATGATCGCTACTTCAACTGTTTTAACTATTGTCACCATCCTTCTGGTCATTAGTGTCGTCTGGCTGGCTTATATTCTGATTCGAGGACAGACCGAGAGCCTGCTTAGAACCATTGTTTTCATCATTATTTTGGGGATAATCTTTGTTTACCTTCAGAATACCAGCTTAACAACTTTGAGCTTCAAAGCCGTCAGAAATGATCTCTTCCCCCCTAAAATTCCTCAATATCAATACACTGTTACCACCTCCGATGATCTTTACTCCTACAGAACCATTTATACGTTCATTACCATTGATATTCTGGAAAAAGGCTCAACCAGCCCACCACCACCTGAGTTGAAGTTGGTGATGGACCCTAATGGACGAACCTTTACCATAGAAAATCCCGAATCCTTGAACCTGGTTCTTGACCAATTAAACCTGCCACGGGTACGTCACGGAATCAAGGAGTTATATAGTATAACCGGCAATCCGGCTGATATTGGGGTTTACCGCTGGGACGATTACGACCTGGGAACCCTGTTTGTCGAGAGAGCCCTTTATCAACAGAAAAATTCTATGCAAAGCTACAATGCCATTGCCAGAATAATCGTTGACAGCCGGAAATATTGAAAAAAGAAAAACCAGAAGGAGTAATTTCTAAGTGTCTCCAACTCTAAGTGCTATCATCATACTAATTGTAATGGTTCTGGCCTATGTCCTGGCCAAGGTTTTTAAGGTTTCCACCGAGTTATCGTTGTTTCTCGCAGCAGTTGCTGGCGCCTTGGTCGGAGGCTATGGGCTCCCAGTCAGACATCTGGCCGAGGGAGCCATAACTTACCTCGACATCTGCCTGATTTTTCTAACGGCAACTCTGTTTATGAATTTGCTTAAAGCGGCTGGGGGAGTGGCTTTTGCTGTCAGGTCGATCTTAAAAAAATTTCATGGCCAAAAATTCATTCTCTTCTTGCTGTTAGTTTTGCTGTTGCTAATTCCAGGTGCTTTGACCGGGGCTGGGAGTGTTACCGTCCTAATTACCGGTTCCCTGGTGGCTGTGGTCCTGAAATACACTGGTTTAAGTGACCTGAGAGTAGCCGCCATAATTTTTCTTATTGCCGGGCTTAGTGCCGCTGCCCCACCCGTAAGCCTTTGGGCTATGCTGACTGCGGCTGGGATTAACATGCCTTATGTTGGTTTTTTCCTGCCCTTACTCCTGCCTTGCCTTATCGGTTCTCTGCTGACCATTTTCATTCTTGGCTGGAAAGCTAAACCAGTCAATTTAGAAAAAGCCCTGGAGGAGATCCCCTCGCCTCCAGAAAAGATGAGCTGGTGGCGTTTGTTGTTGCCTTTCCTGGTTTTTTTAGCTTTGGTCATAGCCGGCAGAGTTTTCCCCTTTAATTTTCCGATTCTGGGCTTGCCTCTGATCTTCGCCTTGAGCGCTGGAGTTACCGTGGCCAGCTCTCCAGTTAAAATCAATGTCTGGAAAACCTCTCTCCAGACGGCTGAGCAGCTCCTTCCTTTAGTTGGCACACTGACCTGCGTTGGAATTTTGGTGCAGATTATGACCTTAACCGGAGTCCGAGGTTTGATTTCGGTGTCTGTAGTTACCCTGCCAGTAGCCGCGGTTATTGCTTCTCTATTTCTGACCTTGCCTTTTTCTGAAGCGGTGTTGATGTGGGGAGCTGCTCCGGTGCTTGGTGTCCCCTTAGCCCTTCTTTTTAATACTCGGGGACTGGACCCAGTGGTGGCCCTGGCCGGAATGAGCCTCATCTGGCCCTTGGGAGATGCCTTGCCCCCAACAGCTATCATTGGGCGGTTGACTGTAGATACAGTTGGAGTCAAAGAAAACTATTCAAAATTTCTTAAAGCCTGTTTGGTCCCGGCAATCATCATAGCCTTGATGGGAACTTTGATGGTTATCTTTAGCAAAAAGCTATCTTTTTTGACAATTTTTTAGGAGCCGGAGATGAGTACTCTAATAACGATTCTCTATTACCTGATGGTGGGTTACTTTGCCGCCTGCTTCATCTGGAATTTCAGAAAGAGTCGAAACTGGCAGCAGGAGGTTCTCTATCTTTTGGTTCTTTTGCCCTTTCTTCTCCGACTGTTCAGGTTAAAATGAGGCCAAAATGAAAGATGCTATCCAGCTTAGAAAATTGATATTGACCGCAGGTTTTATCCTGCTGTTCCTTCTCTCAGGTCTTGATTTCTATCATAGCCGCCACTTAAAAGAGCCGGTGGTAGTAGGAGAAGGAATCGCCGAGGTAAAAAGACTCAGTGATTATTTCCCAGGAATCAAAGGCAGTATCAACGATGCCCAGGTTTATCTGCTGAGAAATGACCAGGCTGAAGTAGAAGGGGGCTCGGCTCTAATCCTCGGTGGCTCCCATGCCGAAGAACCAGCCGGCCGCCTGGCAACCTGGGTGATTGTAGAGAATGCTAAGGTGACCGCAGGTCGGGTCTTTGTTATCCTGACTGCTAACCCTAGCGCTTCCACTGCCACCAGGCTGGGGGGAGCTTATCCTCCTGATTATACAATCGAGACTCCCTGGGGTGAAAGGAAGTTCAGACAGGGAGATCGCTGGTCCAATCCTCTCGATCAATGGCCGGACCCCGAAGTTTATATTCACTACCCTTCCAGGCAGCAATTAGCTTACATGGATATTCGAAACCAGAACCGGACCTGGCCTGGACGCCGTTCTGGAACCATGACCGAACAAACCTGTTATGCTATGACTCAGATGATAATCAAGGAAAAAATTGACCTGGTCATAGATTTGCACGAAGCTGAACTTCAGTATCCAGTTATCAGTACTATAGTTGCTCATCCGAAAGGTGAAGACCTGGCAGCTTTAGCTTCGATGATGATAAGCGCTGAAGAAGACTTTGATATCGGAGTTGAATATTCACCCGAAGCTTTGCGCGGACTGTCCCACCGGGAAATAGGCGACCACACCCCCGCCATTCCTTTACTCCTGGAAACGCCAGAACCCTTCCTGGATGCTACCCGGGGGAGAACCGATAGAGAATTATTGCTGACCGGAAAAGATGACTTCGTGATGAAGGCAGGAAAACATGGCTTGCTATTTGAAAAACTGGATGAGTCCGGCTGGCCGATAGATGTCAGAGTCGGTCGGCACCTGTCATCTCTGATTCAAATTTTTAGGGTCTGGACAGAACTCTATCCGGAGCGTCAAATTAAGATAGAAAATGTACCGCATTACTCTGAGGTCATAGCCACCGGGACGGGCTTTTATCTTAAAGACCCTTCTAAGGCACCGGCCGAGAGAATTTTTTACGAATAAAAAACAAAACCAGCAACCAGAGAAAACCAGCCAGAACAAAGAAGGTAAACAAAATAATAGGCTTTGATTTGGTGAACTGGTCATCTGGCCAGAAAAGATTTTCTCCCGGCTCCGGCAGAGGCTGTGGATCCCAGGGAAAATTATAAGCCTCTATTAGCCGGCGGATATTCAAGAAATGAATCACCGGGATTCCCAGCCTGGCCATTTCTTGAATCATTCCTCTACTTTTTTCTGGAGGAATTTTTTTAACTTCGGCTAATCCTGGACTGAGTTCCAGGATAGAAGCATCTCTCCCGAGGTTAACCGAGCTTCCGCCCAGGTTAATGAAGGCCTTGATACCTTGGTCACCAGCGGCTTCAAAATACAACTTCTTATGCTGCTGGACTCTTTGTTCAAAGCTTCCAGCTTCCAGAAATTTAAGGTTAAGGTTCGAAGCTTTCTCCAGGGCTCTTTTTCTGAAGTCTTCCGGATATTCTTTCCCCGAGTCATCCTCACCGCCCCAGGACAAGGCCAGCAGCCGATGCTGATTAAAACCGGCTTGGCGAAGGCACTCCTCTATTTCCAACCAGGAAAACTCGGTCTGGTTGGCACCCCATTGAGAAGCTCCTAAGGAGATAATCGTCAGAAGCTCAACTTCCATCGATCTGGCAGCACAATAGCTGGCGATGATCAAGGCCGGAAAGGAACTAGAAGCCCCCATAGCCACGATATCCCCTTTCTTAACTCCAGCCTTTTTCATCAGATGAACTACCAGAGCGGCCAGGTTTGGATTGGTCGTAGTCCTTTTAGCCTTAAGGTTCCCAAGGGTGGTAGTCAGGGGGCTGTTTTCCAGACCTATGAGCCCTGTCCGATTAACATCAAAGTGATTGTTTTCAGGCGATAGTCCCCTGGCTTTCTGGCAGGAAAAAATTGCTTCACTGGCCTCGGCCATTAACCTGGCAGCTTGAAGCTCAATTAAATCAGCTGGTATTTTTTTTGCCTGGCTTTTTTCCTGAATAAAAAAAACAGCCAGAAAGACCAAACTTAAAATTGCCAAGCCAGCCACGGCCAGCGTCTTGAAATTATTATTGCTCATCAGAAAAAAAGCCTGATTATAAAAAAAGTAACTGTTGAGACAAAAATCAGAGAAGACAGGGTAGGTAGAATTTTCTGACGTTCCAGGTTAGAGGCTAGAATTCCTGGGATAACCCAACCAATAACCCGAAGAGCCAGGGGGTCCGAGAATAGATGAGGCAGGATCAAAGCCCAGAGCTGGGCAAGAACTACACCAGTTAAAATCATAAAGACAAACCGGCGCCTTCCAAAAAGAATAAAATACCGGCCAGCCAGCCGGTAGAGAGCTAAAATCAGAAAAGCCAATATAATAGTAGTTACCGGCCGCCAGGGCTGGTTTAGGTAAATGGCAAAATATCCGGGAACAATCAGACCGCCTGTAGAAAAACCGGTCAGTTCAGTGTATATCAAAGCCAGCACCAAACCCAGAAACAAAGAACTATATTCTAATAGCATTTGAGGTCCTTTCCAGGTAATCTATCAAATCCTGACCAAATCCCACAATGTTTCCCAGCCCGAAAATCACCACCTCGGAATTTTCTTTAACCAGGTCCTCCCGGTTCTCAGTTATTAAACTCATAATTTTCCCCAGGCAATCTTCTGGCTTTCGAACAGTCAACAACCAACCGTCTCCTTCTGGCGATGACCAGCCTTTCTGTAGCCTTCTCTTCAGGGCTCTGGCCCCTGGGCCAATCAAAGCCAGTGAATCAAAGTAGCTGTCGTGAGGCTGGCTTAAAAAATCAGCCCACTGCCTGGTGCGGTCACCGCGGTCAGCCCTCAGACTCAGAAGACCGATTTTTGGTACTTTCTGCCAGCCTTTTTTCTGAATTATTAATTCCAGGGCTATAAAGCTGGACTCGGGGTCATTGGCCGCAAACAGGCTAACAAAATAGATAATCTTATTATCTTTACAACTAATCTTCCAGGCCCGGGGGCTGCCATAATCAGGTTGCAGTTCTGACCAGCCGGCTTTTATCTTCTCGAGTGATACTGAAAAATGTTTTAAGACAGACAGGGCCAGCCGGACATTGGCCTCAAACTCAGGATAAGGCAGCATCTCTACCAGACTGGTTGACTCTTGACTTTCCTGGACCGGGATAAGTTCAAATCCCTTTTTCAAAGCCACAGACTTCATCCAGGGACGGGTCTCTTCTTCCGGGATAAAAACTAACTGGCCAGAAGGAATCGTTTCCAGGACTGACCTGGCAATTTGCTCTTTGTCTTCTCCAAGAAACTCGGTGTGGTCAACCCGGAAATTACTCACAACCAGTAGGCCTGGTTTTAGAAGATGTTTATTTTCAGTTTTCAGACACTCAGGCTGGATACTCATCATCTCGCTGACCAGCAGGTTGGCCCTTCTTAGCCGGGCCTCTTTAATCAGCTTTTTTTGTTCCAGGATATTGGCTCTTCCCCGTCTTACTATTTCTTTTTCCAGGCTGTCCGGATAAATCAGCACTGGTCTGGAGCCCGTGGTTTTCGCCATGACCTCGAAACCCGATGGCCTTAGGCCAGCAACGATCAGCCTGGTGATGCTTGATTTTCCCCGAATTCCCGTTACGGCAATTCGCCCTGAAATTTTCTTTAACCGCCGTTGGTGGAGATAGCTTTCTACTCCGAGATAAATTAATAGAATCAGAAGAGAGAAGATAGGAACAAGGTCCATAGCCCGGTTCTGTCTGACCTTTCTTTTTCTAAATCAAGTTAGCCCGCCTATTCTTTATTTTGTTCTAGCCTCGGGCTTATAGATTAACTCCCAACCTTTATCCCGCTTTACCCATGATTTAGATTAGTAATTTTTTATCAGAATTTTCTTCTGGCCAGAAGAGCTTCTATTTCCTCAATTTCTTTAGGCACCTCGGAGGTCAAAACCTCACAACCCTCCTTAGTAATCAGGACTGTATCTTCTATTCTGATACCAAGGTTTTTCTCGGGGAAATACAACCCGGGCTCAATAGCCATGACCAGGCCTTCTTTCAGCACCAGCTCTCCTGTCTGGACATCATGGACAGACAGGCCAACCAGGTGTCCCAGGCCACCCCTTAGACCCAACGGGTCTATTCCCTTTGCTTTCATTTTTTGGGCCACATACGCCTGAACATCTTTTCCGCTGACACCAGGTTTAAAAGCCTCTATGCAGGCTTTCTGTACTTCTAAAACTACCTGATATATCTTTTTCTGCTCTTCAGTAAATTTACCTGAGACTGGCCAGGTTCTGGTTATATCCATAGTTAGATAATTGAGGTCACCTCCAAAATCCATTAGCAACAGCTCTCCAGACTCCATCCTGCGGTTATTTTTTTCATAGTGAAGTATACAGGTATTAGGACCTGAACCGATAATCGGCGGATAGGCCGGTCCTCGGCAACCATTTCTGAGCAGAACCTCGACTGCGGCAGCTTCCAGTTCATATTCATAGGCTCCAGGTTTTGAAGCCAGCATGGCTTTTTTGACTGCCTCTGCTGAAATTCTGCCGTTCAGCCTCAAAATGGCAATCTCTTTTTCAGTTTTTATCATCCTCATGGAATCTATAAACGGAGTCACGTCTTTAAGCTGAACAGCCGGATAAAGCTGGCGAAATCTTTCAACCCGGAACAGATTAAGATTGAGCTGAGCATTATAGGGGTTTCTATGCCTACGGGCTAAAAACAGGGCAGTCTCAGAACGGGACTCACTGACTGAATCTTCTTGAGATAACCTGAGGTAAAAGACCGCTTCTCGCCGGCCCAAAAACCTAGCCAGAAATTCATCAAAATAGCTCACTGGATAGATGGCTTTAAAATGGAGCCTGTCTCTGGCTTCAGCGTCATCCAGGCTATTGCCGCCTTCCATCATCTTTTCTCGGTCCGTCTTTCTGGGAACAAAGAGGAAGCTGTCCTTGGTGTCCGGAACCATAACCAGAATAGCATTAGCATCCTCACATCCTGTAAAGTAGAAAAAATCATTATCTTGCCTAAAATGGCCGGCTCCAGCGTTGCCCGGGCTAGCAAAAAGAATAATCAGGCCGTCTCTAACTGAATTCATCAAAGTCTGACGGCGGTTGGCGAATTCCTCAGGAGTATATTCCAGGCTGGCATTCAACTCAGAAAATAAAGCTGAAAAAAACACCAGGAATAATACAGCATATAATATTCTTTTTTTCATTTAATCAGACCTCACCAGGATAATGGTTAAAACCACTTCTGAGTTTATTAAAAATCAGGCTGGAGTGCAATAAAAACTATTAGACTGGTGTTGAAAGTAGAAAAACAATACCTTCTCAAGTTAGAAATAAAGAAAGAGGGGTGCCGCAATGCACCCCTCTCATTAATTGAAGGAAGGGGGAATGGAAAGAAGGGCAAAGAAGGGCAAAAAGGAGGCATTTATAAAATAATTGGTGCGCTCACCGTTTTTTAGCTTGCTAAGTTTGCTTCCTTTCATCTGCTTCGTCCTATAATATTAACAGCAAAAATCGTGCCAGTTTCTTCTCGAGGAAAAGGAATTTTTAGAAGCAAATTTATACAATTTATTTACACAAGCTGTAAAATTAATTTACGAAGCGGGATTAAGACCATCTGGAATCAAGGCCAGAGAAAATCCCAATAACCTAACTACTAAGGCTTAAAACTGAAGAGATAGCCTTTGGGTAAAATTTTTAGACTTCATAATAATAGACCCTCCTGGACTGACTCCCAAATATCTGGCCACCACTTCACATTTAGCTTTTAGAAGAAAATAGAAAGGACCCCTGACCTGTTCTAAGCATTCAAAATTCCCCTGGCCTTTAGCCATAATAAGGTCAGCTTCTTTGAGAATGTTGATAAATTCAGGTGAGCAACTCTCAATAACCGTACCTGGAGCCTGACAACCCGACGAGACCAGCTCGGCCACTTCAGCTAATCCCGAAAGCTTAGCCTCTTCCATAGTGGCATCATTGATAATAGGCTTTTCTCTGACCGCATAAACTACCTGGCAAGGTAGTTTTTCAATAAATAGCCGGTCAAAGACGGTCTCTCCAGCATTATCTCCGAGAAAAACAATCTTTTTGGCCCGGCCGAGGTCTTCAACCAACAACTTATAGTCATCTATAGCCAGGGATCCGAGATTAAGAAATTTCTTATCTTTTAGCCAGTCCTGAGTAGCATTGGCTCCAAAATCTATGACGTTGCCAGCCAGAGAGATTTCCAGGGCAGTCCGGAGAGAGTCGGATGAAGAATCTACCAGCTCCTTAAACTCAGGGTAAAGCTGCCAGGCTTTTTCAATGCTTTCTTTTTTTATTTTAGAATAGGGGTCAGGATGGCCACTGAGCTTAGCCAGCAATTTGTAAAGGTCTTCAGATATTTCCGGCGGAGTCCGATTAAAATTGGTCCTGGCTAAGAAACCGCAGGCTTCCCGAGCCATTTTCATCGTTTGTTCTTTACCTGGTTTAAGGACACCAGTCACTCTGAAGACCTGACTTAAAAGGCAGAGATAACATTCAGATTCAGCTTGCACAGCTGAAGTCTATCATTTTCTTGGCCATTTTTTAAGGTCTTAAGGCAGAAGCTTTAGGATTCTGGCTGTTTAAGCAACAAATCTATAGCTTCGATCAGAGCTCTGAGGTCAAGCGGTTTTACAAACAACCTGTCCACTCCAAGGCTTTCCAGGTCTTCTGTTTCTATTTGATCAGGAAAAGCAGAAATCAATATTATTTTCCCCTGGTATCCGCCCTGACGGAAATCTAAAAGCATTTGAAGCCCATTTTTCCCCGGCAATCTCAAGTCGGCAATTATCATATCAACTGGCAGGCATTCCAACCAGGTCAGGGCCTCTCGGGCATCTTTGGCCAGAAAGATATTATAGTGGCCAGAAAGCAGGAGAGAAAAGGTCTTCCTGATAGATTCATCGTCATCTACGATGATTATTTTTTTATCACCCATAGAACACCTTATAAAAAGCAGAGCAGGATTTGTGCCATGATCAGTCTGAGTCTTTAAGAGAAAAAGATTAAAATAGGCTTGGATTTTAGGGTATAACTGCAAATTATCTTTCAGACTTGTTAAAATTTTTTACAGACAGGGATCATTCTGAAACATCAACTTTAAGGTCGTAATCCTTGATTTTTTTATCGAGGGTTGGCCGGCTTACTTGCAGAATCTGACAGGCTTTGGTCTTATTTCCTCTGGTAGTTTCTAAGACATGCTGAATATATCTCTTTTCTACCTCCGAGAGCGGGACCAACTCTTTCGGTATTAAGCTTTTGTCCTGAACTTGAGCTTCCTCCCGCGGTTCAAATGGCAGATATTCTTTGAGAATAATATCTCCCTTAGCCAGAATAACTGCTCTGGTCAGAGCATTTTCCAGCTCCCGAACATTACCTCTCCAGGGTTGGTGCATTAGATATTCCATGACTTCGCTGGGGACCTTCCTGACATTTTTTTTAAGCTCTCGATTAATTTTTTCCAACAGATAGGCTACCAAGTCAGGAATGTCTTGCCGGCGCTCCCGGAGTGGGGGCAGATTTATTTCAACTACTTTGAGCCGGTAATACAGATCTTCTCGGAATTTTCCCTGGTTAACTAGCTCGGTCAGATTATGATTGGTGGCGGCAATGATTCTGGCTTCAGTTCTTAATATCTTCTCTCCTCCGACTTTCATAAAATCTCTGGTCTCAATAATTCTTAAGAGCTTGGATTGAAGGTTGGGAGATATATCACCAATTTCATCCAGAAACAGGGTGCCCTTGCCAGCAATTTCAAATTTTCCTCTGGTTTCAGAGACCGCATCAGTAAAAGCTCCCTTAACGTGCCCGAAAAGTTCAGATTCCAGTAAGGTATCAGAGATGGCTGAGCAATTGATAACAATAAAAGGTTCATCCCGGAAAGGACTGTTATAATGAATGGCCTTAGCCACCAGTTCCTTCCCGGTACCGCTCTCACCTTGAATCAGAATGTTAGTTCTGGTATTGGCCACCGAACCAATCATTTTGAAGACTTCCCTCATCTGAGGAGAACGCCCGACGATGTTATCTATCTGATATTCTTTCTTCTTTTCTTCAATTAGGTAGGTGACCTTTTCTTCCAGAGCCTTGAGTTGAAAGGCCTTATCAATGGTCAGGTCCAGCTCCAGATAATCCAGAGGTTTAACCATATATTCAAAGGCCCCCGCCTTAATGGCTTCAACCGTAGTCTTCATATCATCATAAGCAGTCATCACCACGACCGCAGCATTCTTATCTTCCAGCTTGATTTTTTTGAGGATTTCCAGACCATTTATGTCAGGCAGTTTGATATCCAGCAAGGTTAAATCAGGTCCGAATTCCTGGTAGGACTGCAGCCCTTCTGATCCGCTTTCAGCGACTTTGACCTCATAGCTCTTCTTCTTCAGATGAGCAGCAATGGTCCGGCTGACCAGAGAATCATCCTCCACTATCAGTATTCTGGTCATGACTAAGCCTCCCCCTTTTTTTCTGAATAAGGCAGGGTGATTAAAAAGCAACTTCCCCGGCCTTCTTTTTTAATCGCCCTTATAGTACCTCCGTGTTGACCAAGAATTCTTCGGGCATTAGCCAGTCCTAATCCTGCTCCGGAGGTCTTAGTAGTAAAAAAAGGCTCAAAGATATTTTCCCAGTCTTTCTCCGGTATACCACAACCGTTATCGCTTATTCTAATTTCAAAGCTAAGCCTATCTTTATCTCTATCCATTTTCAATGATACCTCTATCCTGCCCCCTTCCTCAACGGCTTCATAAGAGTTGCGCAAAACGTTAAGAAAAACCTGTCGCAACCTATCGGCATCAATATAGGCTTGAGGCAATCCCAGCTCATAATATTTCTTCACCGTTACACCTTTCTTTTTCAAAGAAGGCTGGAGCATTTTTATAGATTCATCCAGGACTTCTGCCAAAGAAAAGTAATCTTTCTGCAAGGTCGAGGCTCGGGTATAGCTGAGCAATTCTTTGATAAACTTTTCAATTTCTTCTATACCTTCTCGGGCTATAGCTAAATGTTCTTGTTCCAACTCATTCAGACTCTGACTTTCGGACAACTTTTGAATATTGAGCTTAACCGAGGTCAAAGGATTACGAATTTCATGGGCAATAGTCGCAGACAAGCGGCCAATAGAAGCCAGTTTCTCTGCCTGTAGAAGCCGACGATTAGTCTCTTCCATCTGCCATCGGGCCTTCTGCAGTTGCTGAGCCATTTCATTAAAGCTTCGAGTCAGATCTCCAATTTCATCGGCAGAGATGACTGGGATGCGGTAACTAAAATCACCCAGAGAAATCCTTTTAGTTCCTTCTACCAAGTTTTTGATTGGTTTAGTGATCCTTCGGGCCATAAGGGTACTGCTGATAACACTCAGCAAAAGGGCTCCCAGGCCAAAGCCCATCAGAATCATTCTAGTTCGCTTGATTCTAAGATAGACGTCTTCGAGTTTCAGACCAATTTTAACCGAACCCCATTTGTTTTCTGAACCCGGGATGAAGACTGGCATCTCTATTTCCATAACTTCCTGCCTGCGACCATCAAGCAGCAGCTCCAGATTGGTATAAAAGATATCTCCGGGAGAAACTTCCCCGGCACAATTGGTCTGGTTCAGCACTTCAAGGTTTTCGGCAATACTCTCACTGACCACAACAGGTTTACCATTACGATCATAAAAAATAACATAGGCCAGATCTTCCCGAACCAGGCCTGAGATATTCTCATCTATGGAATCCAGGTCCCAGAGAACTAATCGTCTGACATTCATTTCAGCGATATATCTTATCATGACCAGACCGCGCTCTTTCTTCTCCTGATAAATAGCTTTGACTTCCCGGTTTTGGATGATGAACAGCAGGCCAAACATCAACAGAATTAATATAACCGAAGTCCAGAATACCAGCTGGGCATAAATGGATATCCTGATTTTGCCAGGTCTAATCACCGATCCACCCAAACGTCTCGTAGATTAAGATACATCAAGCCCAGTGATTGAGCTTTTAAGTTTCTGAGGTTTGGCTGATAGGCCAGCCTTTGTTTATAAAAATAAAGCGGAATAGCCGGGACATCCTCCTTTAGCAATTTTTCAATTTGCTTAAATATTTGAATCCGGCGTCTAAAGCTGACGCTATCCTTTTGAATTTCCAGCAAATTATCAACCTCTTGATTACGATAATGAAAAAAGCTGCGATTGGGATGGGCTTCAGAATGAAAAAGTGGATAAATTAGAAATTCGGGGTCAGGTAATTCCAGCTGCCAGTCTAAGTAGTAAAGATAGGGAGTTGTTTCTCGTCTCAGCTCTTCTGGGGTAAGACCAGCTTTAAGTTCTAATCTAATTCCTGTCGGTCTGAGCCCATCTCTTAAATACTCATACATTTCCTGAACAGAACTTCCTTTGGAAAAGTCAATTATCAAATTGACCTGCAGCGGATGGTCAGCCCGACCGAGCCCAACAGATTCCAGGGCTCGAAGAGCCTGGCTAAGGCTATCTGGCTCTTCCCTGGAGTCAGACAGAAATCCGGGAAAAAAAGCAGGGATAAAACTGTTGGTAACCTGACAGAAGCGAGCCGTAGTCGATGACAGCCCTGCCAGGGGTCTTTTTTCCAAAAAAGACTGAATAGCCCTGCGAACCTCAGGACGGTCAAAAGGAGGAAGATGACAGCTGAAGAACAGATAAGTCATCCGCAAGAGGTTACTTTCCAGCAAAGGATATTTATCCCTGGAAATACGATAGGATAGATATGGTATAATTTCGACCTCATTTTGAAAAAAGTCATCTAAAGTAAAATAAGGGCTGATTTCAACCGCTTCCAGAAAAGGTTTGCGAGTAAAATAATCTTCATTTCTAACCAGACGGATCCCAATAATATCTAACCGCGAATTCCTCAGCCAATAATCGAACTTGAACGGCCCGGCTCCAATCGGTTTATCAAAAAATCTCTTCTGCTTTAGCACTAAATTTTTTGGCAAGATTTTGGCAAAGCTGGCGGTCAAAAAATAGATATTCGAGATACTGCCTTGATTCCAGTTTATCTCCAAAACCCTTTTATCAATAACTTTTATACCCGTCACCTCGTCAGAAATCCCCTCCCAGAACTCTTCCCCCCCCTCAATCCTGCTGGCAAAAAGATAAAAGGCTGGTTTCTTCTTGGTCTGGAATAACCTTTCCAGGGAGAACTTAACATCTTCAGCTGTTACTTCCTGTCCGTTATGAAACCGGGCCTCTTTTCTAAGATAAAAGGTCATTTTCTTACCATCCTTAGAAATAGACCAGTATTCTGCCAGCCCAGGGACAATTCCCAGGTTCTGATCAAAGCGGACCAGTCCTTCGTAGAGATGTTCCGTCACCAGAGGGGAGCTATTACCGGCTGGATCTAGATCGGTATTCAGACTTTGATCGAAGGGTTTTATCCTGAGCACCCCGCCAGGCTTGGGTTTGGGACTCTCGTCCTGTCCCATAATTTTGACTGGGGAACCCACCCAAAAAAAGCCCAGAAGAAACAAACTGGCTCCTACCAATAATAATTGTTCCCGGTTCGGTTTTAAAATCTCCATTACCTATTAATGATATCTTAAAAAAGCCTTAAAATCAGCTTAGAAACTACAATTAGTTTTTTTATCTGGTTAATTGGCCTTTTAAGCATCGCTCAGACTCCCATTTATCATTTTTAGTGTTCTCCAGCTAACTCTATTCTATTGATTTTAGTAAAGTGCCATACTTTTGAGCTATTGAGGTTGTCAGGTATCAAGGAGCCTGAGTCTCCCCTAATGTCCCCTGGGCCACCAGTCTCGTTGCATCCCCCTCCTCTATAGAGTTATGAAAAGACTCCAGCACCATTGCTTTATAAGGTGGATAATAATACCAGACATTGTTACTAATGGCACTAATTAGGGGCACAAAGGAGGAAAAGGGATTGGAGGATATAGAATACAGCAAATTAAGTTATTGCCTCGATTGGCTAAACCTGTAACTTATTGATATTGTAGAAGGCAGAACCCCACAGCAAAAAACCCATCAGTATTTACCAATCTTTCGAGAGATCAAGCTCAGGATTTTTTAGTTCGGCAGAAGATCCTATCAGGCTTTGGATTGCCCTACCGGATTTCTGATCTTACTCCGATAGAAATCTTTTCCCGGGTTTTGATTTTCAAATTCCCCAAGACTCGTCAAGTTTATGGGCTACTTCTTGGACCTGATTGAAAACCCGGAAAAAATTTTTGCCCCAGATTTTTTCAATATCTGTCTCTGAATAACCACGGCGTAAAAGCTCCACGGTCACATTGATCATCTCACTGACGTCATTACAACCCTGAACTCCTCCCCCGCCATCAAAATCTGTTCCAATTCCTACATAATCCACCCCTACTAACTCCACCACATGGTCAATATGGTCAACCAGATCCTGAACCGTAGCCAGCTCTACTGGGTATTTTTGGTTTATCTCCTGCATTTCCTCCATTACCTTCCGACGGAGTTCTTCATCCTGAATTCGGCGCCAGTTTCCATATTTTGATCTTAACTCTTTCAAAGCCTGGTCTCGCTCCGGGTTGGGCTTAGGGGTTTTGACATAAGAAGAAAGAAAACATATTTGAATGACTCCGCCTTTAGCGGCTAAAGCCTTGATCATCTCATCAGACAAATTTCTGGGATTATCACAGACTGCCCGGGCGCAGGAATGGGAAGCAATGACTGGAGCCTGACTGGCTTCAAGCACTTGATAAAAACTTCTGTCAGAGGCATGAGAAATGTCCACGATCATTCCCACACGGTTACACTCCTCAACCACTTGTTGGCCAAATTCACTTAGACCTCTATCTTCCGGGTCGGACCTGTCAGTTGAAGAATCACAGATATCATTGTCTGAGCTGTGGCAAAGAGTAATGTAGCGGACGCCCTGATTATAAAAATCCTTTATAAGGCTCAAATCCCGGCCTATAGCGTAGCCGTTTTCAATGCCCAGAAAAGCAATCAACTTGCCCTGCTCTTTAAGGCGGTAGGCATCCTCTGGACTCGTAGCGAGCCCGATGAGGTTATTGTTATCCTGAACCATGTTTTTAACAGCCTGGATCAGGGCTTCAGCCCTCTCTTTAGCCTGAGCATATCCCGAGTCAGTTTTTGGACCTTGATTGACAAAAGCCGCAAAGAATTCAGCATCTAAGCCTCCCTCTTTCATTCTGGGCAAGTCTATTTTGCCGCTGCCTGGTAAGGCTGGGTCATGGCGTTCAGCCGGATCCCAATTGCCCCGCAGAAGCATCATGGCCGTATCAGAGTGGGTATCAACAGTAAGTATTTTCTTGTGAATTTCCCAGGCTTTCTTCTCCAGGCTCTCTTCAGATACTCTGCCTTCTTTTCCGGCACAGAAGGACAGAAGGAAGATCACCAGAATGATTGAACCTGCCATCAACAAGCTCTTCGATTCTTTCTTTATGGATTTCATCTTTATCCTTTCATCCTGCTTTTTTCTGCTGTTATCTATTTCTATCAAAAGCTTTTCACAGGAAATCTCAGCCTGAATTATACATAAAATCGAACCTATCTCGGTATTCCCGATTATCCCTAAACGGGGCTCAAACCAAATTCAGAAAATTGTCCCAGCTTACGGCTTTCACTTTAGTGTCTCCACTTTTCGCTCTCTTAATTTTCAGCTATCTTTAAGGATAATCCTGAATAAAAGGGTTTATTATAACAAAATCTGCCCGGGCTAGGAATCAAATTCTTTAGTCAGGCCCTCAAGCTAAATTACTTCTAAATAATCCTGATTATGCTGGTCGTTTTAAGAGATAAAAGCACCGGGAATTTTCACCTTTGTCTCTCAAAAAATCAACCACCCGATAACCCTTATTGAAATAACCCAAAAAAACCTTCCTGGTCTGAAGGCGCCAATTGACAGGAATCTGGCGTACCTCAGCTTGCCCCACATCAGTCAGATTAAGCATAAGATAATAATCGGCTGGAATTTGAACCAAAATGAATTCCTCATTCAGTTCCAGCTCGATACCCGTTACCAGTTCTAAGATGGTTCTTCCTTTTTTGGTTTGAAACTCTCGAGTTTCCACCCTAACTGCTCTCGGCATCCTTTCAAGATAATCAGCCACTTCTTTATCCTGAATAAAGGGTTGAGGCACTTTCTTTAAATCCCAGCTCGTAAAAAACCGGTCAGAAGGGACATCCAGCCGGTTAAGTCTTCCTCCATACTCGCCATAGGTGGCTACTCGGTATTGAATAACTTCCATGCCAAAACGCCGGACATTTCGGTAGGCATTAACCGCAGTCAAAGGATCGTAAGTGCAAACCACAGTATCTATATGAAGAACATTAAGGAGGATTTCTTTCTGGAATTCTTTAATCAGAATCCCCAAACCATAATTCAAACGGTCAGGCCTGACTCCAAGAAATTGTGAATAAAACCACAGGTTATCAGGATGGTTAAAACCGGTAGATTTATCTTTGAGGCCGGCAAATCCATAACTAAAACCAACCAGATGGCTGCTATCGAGGATAAATTCTCCCTGATGATTTTCTTCGAAAGCTCCGAGGAAAAGGCTGCTGCCCTCATGGAGAAAATTCTCGCACATTAAATTTCTAGTTCCAGCCAGATGGTCATCAGCAAACTGCCAGATTTCCTGGCGAAGGTCCTCATATTTCTGGTAATCTGAAGCCTGAGAACTATCCTCGACTCTTAATAGAAATCTTTTTCCCTTGGCTATAATTATTTTTTCGGCCGAATTTTTCATTACAAATTAATTCTAACATTTTTTAATTAGCCTGGGCTATCCCGAATATTCAGTTTGGGACCAGTTTTGACAGTTTTAGTCAGCCATGATATATTATTTTTGATTTTTCCACTCCTCAACGATTGTTGTTCTTGAGAAATATCCCATTTTGTGAATAATGCAGATTATGTAGAAAAAATGGAAGAGAAAAAGAAAATAGTTTGTCTAATAAACCCCCTGGCTGCCAACCAGCGCTGGAAAAGACGGAGATTGCTAAGATCAGAGCTCATTAAAAAGTTGCCAGGAAGCTATCTTGACACTCCAGGTAATAAACAAGAAACAATAGAGATAACCAGGGAGGTCTGTTCCGAAGCTGACCTGGTAGTGGCCGTAGGCGGTGATGGGACGGTGGCTGATGTTCTCCAGGGAATATTTGAATCGCCACATCGGGAGAGGATAACGCTGGGAATTATCCCCTTCGGCAGCGGGAATGCTTTTAGAAAATCGCTGGGGATTCCCAGGAATCCTTTCGAGTCTATAAAATACCTTCTGGAAGGAGACCAGCTGACCATTGATCTGCTGCAGATAGAAGACCGGATAGCAGCTTTTTCCAGTGTCGGTTCTACGGCCGCCGTTACGGGAGAAAAAATAAAGCATTCCGTACCAGGACTCGTCGGCCATCTACTGGCTGCCAGGAAACTTCTCTTTTACAAAAGACAGGAAAAAGTTCTGGAGCTTCACAACGGCTTAGACGAAAAAGGGGAGAAATTTGATTATCTGGAAATTTCCAGCCGTTTTCTGGATTGTGTCATAAACAAATCTAATTATTTCGGATACAGCTGGCTGGTAGCCCCCCAGGCTAAGTTAGATGACGGTTATCTGGATATTGTCCTGTTTGAAATGCCGCCTTTAGTTTATATTCTGCTGTTTCCGCTAATTTATTTTGGCTGGCTTCAAAAAAGACTCAAACATTTTAAAGCCAAAGAGGTTGTGATCAAAGGTCAGTCTCTGGATATTCAATACAACGGCGAATATCTGGCTGCTCCTGATTCGGTTCGAGTTAAAATTTTACCCGCTGCCCTTAAAGTTATGGGAAACAGAAAAAAAGCTGCCCGTTTTTTGGTGGAAACACCAGAAAACCAGGATGGTTCAGAACAGCAGTTAAAAAAGCCTAAGCTTTAATTTAGAACAAATGCCGATAGGGATAACAGGAGGAACGGGTTTTATCGGGCAGCGGCTGGTTAAAAGGCTTCTTCAGGAAGGACAAGAACTTCGTTTACTGGTAAGAAACAGCAGCTGTCCTGGTCAGCTCTCTAACCTGCCAGTCGAAATTAGCCGAATCGATCTTCAGGACCTAACTTCCCTGGAAAGAGCCCTAAATGGCTGTGAGCGGCTTTATCACCTGGCCGCTTATGCTAAAAACTGGGCTCCTGAAAAAAATACTTACTTCAAGATAAATGTCAGAGGTTTCAAAAACCTCCTGGAGGCCTGTTTGATGGCTGGAGTTCAAAGAGTGGTTTATGTCAGCTCCTCGGTTGTTAGCGGGCCTTCCCAGGAAAAACCAGTTTCTGAATTAAATACCAGACAGGGCTTTCCCTTCTTGACCGAATATGAAGAAAGCAAAGCCCGGTCGGAAGAAATTATTCCAGATTTTTTAGCCCGTGGTCTGGAGGTAATTACTGCCAGGCCAACCAGAGTATATGGTCCTGGTCTGATGTCCGAAGCTAATTCTGTGACCAGGCTCATCCGTTATTATCTCAAGTTTCGGACCTGCCTGGTACTCAGTTCAGGCCAGCAGGTTGGCAACTATGTCTACGTAGATGATATCGTCGAGGGGTTGAAATTGCTGATGTCAGCCGGCCGGAATGGGGAAGCTTATATTCTTGGCGGTGAAAATATTTCCCTCTCGGGCTTTTACCAGACATTAAGAGAAGTCTCTGGCCGGCGAGCCTTAAAAATAAGAATTCCAGTTTCTTTAGCTTTAGCCATAGCCAGGCTGGAGACCTGGAAAGCCCAAACCTTAGGAAGATACCCCTTGATAACAGAAGGCTGGGTCAAGACCTTTCTTCAGAACTGGGCCGCCAGCCATCAAAAGGCCAGTCGGGAACTCGGCTATCAACCCAGAAGTCTTAAAGAAGGCTTAAGACTAACCTGTGAATGGCTTGGCTATAGAACTGCTAACTAAAGCGGCTTATCTCCTCTGGTTATTATCCTGCGTTATTAATAAAACTGAATATAGCTTGGACCGAGCAGTAATCATTGAGACTCAAAAGCCGATTCAGGTGAAGTTCCTGCCAGGTAAAATCCCTAATTCACTGAGACGGTAAAAGTCGCAACCCCCTAATGGGAACCCATCAGCCTTACCATCCTTTTCCACCCTAAAGCCAAGAGCTTTCTGGTAGGGATGGTCAAACTGTCTTATATTCCTGGTTTTTGCCTTGTTACCATTAACAAATTTAAATCCTTACCTTGTTTTTATTGTTTTGGCCTTCCCTTTTAGTTCCAGGAACTTTGAAAGGAGGGTGGCTATCATTCCGATGATTATCCCGGCCAGAACATCTACGCCATAATGGTACTGACCATAGATAGTACTGACGAAAAACAGAACGATCATCGGGGCCACGATGAGAAAAACCTTTTTCTGGGCTTGCCAGGCATAATAGACCATAACTGTTCCGGCTGCGCAATGGGCCGAGGGAAAAGAACCTCCCCGGTATTGGGCTGAAACCTCAACCAGATTCATCAGACGCCGCAGTAGCAAACCGGCTGCTGGTTTAAGCTCCGAGAAATAAAAGCGAGGACTGGCAGCTGGCACAATTATGAAAATCAGAAAACAGGTTACATAAGCCAGACCCAGAGTCAAAAGATAACTCTGCAGCTCAACCTGGCCCTTAGTTCGGAAAATCATCCAGGCCAGCCAAACCAGGAGAGGCAAATAGACTATATAAGCAAACAGCATCAATTCGGTTAACCAGACCTGATGATATTTGACTATTGCCAGATTCGGGCTAAAGCCGAAAATTAATCTGTCTAACCGGACCAAAACTTCATCATACCACCGATTACCCAGAAAATTTACCAGGGCTCCAACCAGTTTATAGAGATAGGCATAACCCAGCAGAGAAAATGAGCAAAAAATAAAAAATAAAAATGGCCTTTCAGAAAATCTCTGGCGTCCTTCTGGCAAAAAACAAAAAATCAGGATGACCAGCAGGCTTACCGGGATAAGAAAAAGGTTACTGCCATGGGCAAAATAATCTGCCAGGATTAAAAGAGAGAGCAGGACAATCGATAGGATGACCAGTTTCTCTGCCGGGAAAAACCTTCCGGTGTATTTAGAAATTTTTGTAGACCGGCTGGTCATTTAGGTTCTGTGCTCAGCCTCTAACAGTCAAGACCTCAAAAGCTGGGGGCTTCTGCAGATGAGCCTTAACCGTGCACTGGTCAACAGCCCGGATTATCGCTTCTTTATATTTATCAGGAAAATCAGCTGGTAAATGGATCTCAATTTTGATTTTTTCTATCATTTTAGAAGCCTGGCTTTTTTCTGTCGCCATTGTCAAATAGAGTCCATCGACTGAAAGTTTTCTCTGTTTACAAAAGGCCAGAACATAATATCCGGCACAGGTAGCTATAGAAGCTAAGAAAAGGTCAAAGGGAGCCGGGGCTTCTCCATCGCCTCCGGCATAAGTCGGTTGATCAGTCAAAATGGCCATACCCTTGAACTCAGCTTTTACCTTCAGATTGCCGGCAAAAGTTACTTTGATTTCTCTGTCATTCATTGCTACCTCCAGTTTAAGATGAATTGATATTTTACACCTTTCCCTTAGAGAGCCAAAGGCAGCAGCTGGTTAACAGATCATATTCTGGCCAAAGCTGATAGCTTCTAACTTGGGCAAGTTTTTAAAATAGCCTGGAAATTCACCCCTAAAGGGTATAGCCATCAATTATCTTTAGTATTAAGCTAAGCCCACGAAATAAGAACAAGGAGGTCTTAATGAAAAAGTTACTGAGTGTAATTCTAGCAGCTTCTTTTCTGCTTCTGGTAGCAGCCCCGGCTACTTCTGAAGCCGGAATCAAGTTCGGGCTCCGCCTCGGTGGCAATACAGCCAAACTAACTGGAGATGATATCCAGGATATAGAAGAAACTATCAAAAGCAAGACCGGACTGGTAGCCGGTGTTTTCCTGGCCATCAACTTGGGGAAAATTGTTACCATTCAGCCTGAGGTTCTTTATACTATGAAAGGAACTAAGTTAGAAGGCTTTCTCGGCGAATATTCGGGGAAGCTTTATGGCGACTATTTAGAAATCCCTCTTTTGTTGAAGATAAGAATTCCAACACCTGGAATACAACCGGCTATTTTTGCTGGACCTTCTGTCGGCTTTAAGCTCAGAGAAAAATTAACCTTTGACG
>JAQULR010000041.1 GCA_028749205.1 Acidobacteriota bacterium
CCCAGCTTCTGGTTAATGACGTTGATTCGCCGCCCATTATTGTATTTGGGCGATAACTCTTTCAAGAGAGAAGAAATCCGCTCACCAATACCTCCCAGTTTTTTGTGGCCATACATATCGGTTTCTTCGCTCTCAAATACCATGTTTTCGCCTTCAAAGGTAGCTCCCTCAGAGACCAGAGCCACTGAATAATAACTGGGATTAGTGGCTCGGTCTTCACTCATTAGCTCACAGAGATGGTCTATGTTGAATTTATATTCCGGAATAAGGCAACGGTCAGCCGCTCCGGCCATAGTTGGCAGAAGGGCAGTAAAGCCAGTGTAACGGCCGAAAACTTCAATTACCAGAAAACGCTCGTGAGAACCGGCAGTTGTTCTTAGAGAATGAGTCAGACCGATAGTTCTGGTTATACAGGTAGAAAAACCAATACAGTAATCGGTACCAGGGACATCATTGTCCATGGTTTTAGGTATGGCGATTATTTTAATTCCAAGCTTATGAAGCTGAACTGCATAGCTCAAGGTATCATCGCCACCGATTGGAATCAGATAATTTACACCCAGAAAATCCAGGTTTTTTATGACCTCTTCAGTTAAGTCATTGGTTTTTTGGTTGTATTTATCTTTAAGGTGAGCGGGTATGTTGATTGCTGGAATGCTGCTGGGCCGGGTTCGAGAGGTATGAAGAAAGGTCCCGCCAGTCCGGCCGACTTTATTAACTAACTCTTCAGTCAATTCAGTATAGGACTCGTGATTGGGGGCCTCCTTGTCCCTGACCATTTCAATTAAACCAGCCCAGCCCCGGCGAATGCCTATCACCCTGTAACCTTCTCTAATTGCTCTGATGGTTACAGCTCTGATGGCTGGATTCAAGCCTGGAACATCCCCACCACCAGTTAGAATACCGATAATACCTTTACAGGACCTGTCCATTGCCTTGGCCATTTTAGTTCTCCTAAATATTAAGTTAATATCACGTCTATCTTTAGTCCGGTGATTCTTATCAGATATATTACGACAGTCTAATAAAAGGTCAAGTAACCGACCCAGATAACCCTAAGATGATCTCTTGATTATCGGAAATCTTTTTTGTTCAAACAATTCATCTTACCTAATAACTAAATAATCAGGTCACCGGATAAAAGAAATTAGAGAACAAAAAAATTTTTAATAGGCGACAAGAAAAGCTCCTATAAAGGCCAGGATGACAGCCACTATTCTTGGTAGGGAGGCTTTTTCTTTTAAGAAAATGGCGGCCAGGATGAAAATGAAAATGGTGTTAAGTTGATTGAGAGCCGAGGCGATTGAGGCAAAGGTGAATTTCATACCACCAATCCAAAATATTAGAGAAAGATAAGTTCCAAAAAATGAAGCCGGGGCCAAAATCTTCCAGGTGGAAAGCTTCAGTAAAGGCTTGAAATCCTCTTTCCACTTTCGGAACAAAGGCAGGAAGATCAGAGGCAGTGTCCCACCGGCCATCCTGACCCCGGCGGCCCAAAGTACCGGGATGTCATGGAGAATAGGTTTAATGATAACTATGGCTACCGATACGAAAGCCATGGCCAGAACGCCCAGCCCAATTCCCAGAGTCAAATTTTTTCTAGAAGCTGGTCCGTCCAGATTATCGGTATTGCTTCTGGAGATGGTAACGACTGCTGAGACAATTAAGACCACTCCCAGGAGCTGTGTCCAGGTCAATCTTTCGCCCAGGAAAAAATATGATAGCCCTACTACAAAAGGTAGATAAACACAGTCGACAATTCCAGTCAGGCTGGCCCCAAGTAACTTTACGGTCCAGAGGAAAAGGGTATCTGAAACAGCAATCCCCAGGAATCCACTTAGCACGAGCAGCAGGGTAGATTTCAGGCTGACACCCGGCCAAAAGCTGGCACCAGTAATCAGGGTGGTAGCTACTATCAGCACCATAGCCAGCAAGTTCTTACCAAGATTAATTATCAGAGGATGAACGGTGAAGCTACTGATTCTAAAGAGAATAACAGCTACTGCCCAGGCTATTGCTGAGGCCAAGGCCAGCCATTCTCCAGAATGAAGAAAAAGGTTTAACATGTTGTTAGACTCTATTTTCTGTTATTTAACCTGGGTTATTCAGGAATAAGCCAGGTCAACCAATTTTATTTATAATCTGATAGATTATTAGTCAAAGGCAATCTATCTTACTTAATAGCCTTAATAGCGACAATCGCCAAAACTGATTGGCCTGGATTATTTATAAACAATCCAGGTTAAGTGGCTTTATAGCAGAATAACTGTCGATCGTCAATCTGGATAAGTTCGGCCGCTCCGATTTTGGTAGGGGATATAATGCACCCGAAATAAGATTACCTATCTAGAACTTCTGGTAAGAAAAAAATTGGTTGAACCTCAGGCCTAAAATAAAGTATCCTAAACATCGAGTGATTTTTAGAGGAGGTAATTATGCACTGGAATAAGTCAAGAACAGCATTAATGCTGGTAGTTTTTTTGGCGGTAGCCTGGTCACTGGCTTGCCAACCGGCCCAGGAGAAGGCAGAGCCGACTCAACCGACCATTATCCAGATTGGCGACAAGGAGATTCAAGTTAAGGATGAAGCTGTTTATAAGACCAGAGAATTTCAAGGTCGGCAGCGCCAATATCTGACTCTGAATTTCTCCTCTATCGAGCGACCAGAAGCCTTGACTGATTTTGAACAGATATTTCATCTGCCACCCATCCGTCAATACCGGACAGGAACCTGCTGGAGTTTTGCCACCACCTCCTTTCTGGAATCTGAACTGAAAAGACTTGGACGGGGAGAAATTAAGCTTTCAGAAATGTATACCGTTTACTGGGAGTATGTGGAAAAAGCCAGGAGGTTCATAAGAGAAAAGGGCAACTCTTTTCTGGGCGAAGGCTCAGAGCACAATGCCGTAATTGCCAGGATGAAACAGTATGGGGCAGTCCCGGCCAGTGCTTATACCGGTCTGCTTCCGGGTCAGACTGAACATAACCATTCAGCCATGTTTAAGGAATTTAAAGGTTATCTGGATTTCTGTAAGGCCAACGAATACTGGGATGAAGAAAAAGCTTTGTCCTATGTAAAACTCATTCTGAATAAACATTTAGGGGAGCCTCCAACAGAGGTGGAAGTCAATGGCCAGAAAATGACTCCCAAGGAGTATCTGGAAAACGTTTTGCAACTGCCTCTGGAAGATTATGTCTGCTTCATGTCTCTTAAGCACATTCCTTTCTATACCAAGGGTGAGTATAAAGTTCCAGATAACTGGTGGCATAGTGAAGATTACCACAACCTGCCGCTCGAGGAATTCTATCAGGTCATAGTTAATGCTCTCCAGAATGGTTATTCTGTAGCTTTTGGCGGTGATGTTTCTGAACCTGGATTGAACAGCGAGGAAGGCTTAGCTATTATTCCTTCTTTTGATATCTTGCCGGCCCTTATTGACCAAGACAGCCGGGAGTTCAGATTCTACAACCGGACCTCAACTGATGACCACGCCATTCATGCTATCGGTATAACTCAGCAGGGTGACCATACCTGGTTTCTGATTAAAGATTCGGGAGCGGGGGCTCATCGTGGTCCTTATAATGGTTATCTTTTCTTCAGGGACGACTTTGTGCGCTTAAAAATGCTGACTATTATGGTTCATAAAGATGCTGTGGCTGATGTTTTGAAGAAATTTGAGCAGAAATAGAATCTGAGAAGTCCAGCGTTATTATTTTTAAGCTAAGATCGGTAGGATTAAACCTACTAAACTGGCGAATCAGAAAAAGTTAATTTGGGGTTTCTTCTGCCTGTTGAAAGATAGATTCACTGGCTGAATATGAGTTGAATATTCGGCCTTATTTTTATGCTATGATTTTAAGCGACGGTCTGGTTGGTTTTTTCAAATAAGATAACTTAAAGCCGACAATAGAGAAAAAGGTGAGCAAAATCCATCTAACTTCCTTGAGTTTATCTGAGCTTGAGGACTGGATGAGAGCCTTGGGAGAGGAAGGCTATCGGGCCAGGCAGATTTTTCAGGGTATTTATAAACAAGGCCAGAGTGATTGTTCTCAATTCACTAACCTTCCGCTAAGGTTAAGAGAAAAACTGAATCACAGATTTGTTATCAAACTTCTGGAAAGGCAGGAAGAATACCTTTCAGCTGATGGCACTATTAAGTATGTTTTTAAACTGTCTGACGGTAATTATATAGAAACGGTGGTGATCCCTTCCGGGGTGAGACAAACAGTCTGCCTTTCCACCCAGGTAGGCTGTAAGTTCCGTTGTGCTTTCTGTGCCAGTGGGCTAAAGGGATTCAAAAGAAATTTAAGTGCTGGAGAAATCGTCAGTCAGGTGCTAATCTTAAAACATCAATTAAACCACCAGATTAACAACCTGGTTTTTATGGGCATGGGGGAGCCCCTGGACAACCTTCATGAAGTGATAAAAGCCATCAGAATTTTAAACGATAAACAGGGAATGGATATTGGAGCCAGAAGAATAACTGTATCGACGGCTGGAATCGTTCCCGGTATAAAAAAGCTAAAAGACCTTAATCTCCAGATAAACCTGTCAATTTCCATCCACAGTCCTTTTGACCGTCAGAGAACTGAGTTGATGCCAATTAACCAGAAATATCCCCTAGCTGAATTAGTAGCTGCGGCCGAAGATTATCTCAAAGGTAGTGGAAGACAACTGACCCTGGAGTATATTCTGATAAAAAATTTTAACGACCGCCTTTACGAGGCTGAAGGTCTGGCGGCCATTGCCCGGCGGCTTAAAGCTAAGGTTAACCTAATAGCCTATAGTCCCGTGTCCAATTTGCCTTATGTCCGGCCTGGACAGGAAGAGATGCAAAGGTTTCAGAAATGGCTGGAAGAAAGGAAGGTCAGAACAACGGTTAGAAAATCAAAGGGCCTGGACATTGCTGCTGCTTGTGGCCAGCTAACTGGCCGGCTGAAATAACTCAAGATTCTCAGGCTCAGTGACCTTTAATCGAGTTAGGTAATGTCCCGGAGGTAGAGTTGCTGAGGCCCCCAGCAAGCCTGGGGCTTTCTCTTTATTGTCCGGTAGCTTTTTATTACCATTACCAGCCGGGGTCTTTAACGTTTGGGAGTTTCACTTCGCTAAACTGTTAAGCATCCGGGCAGGAAGAGTCAGAATGGCTTTTAGCAGGTCAAAAACTGCTGAGACTGTGATCCCTATAAGCCTGAAAGGCAGGGATAGAAGCCAAACAACAGGATAAAGAATAAGAGCCAACAGGGCCAAAGGCCAGCAGAGGATAAATAATATTAACCAGAGGATAAATTTAATCATTTATTTTCGCCTCATCTTATATCGATTGCCATTATTACTCAAGTAACAATTGCTTTTAAAGAGTCAAAAGTTAAATTTTTGCTCACTGGCTGCAAAAATCGGAATAAGGGCAGCGACTGCAGCTATCTTTCCTGGATAAACTGATACTGAAAGGTATCTCCGGGCTGATTATTTCCAGGAGTAGCCGCTCTATGACTTCTTTTATCAGTCTGAAGTTTTCTTTCCTCAACTCTAAATCTTCTTCAGTCTGATTAAACGGAAAGACCATAAGTTCTGGTTGATCCAGTTCTGAGCTTCTGGTTGGTTGGCTCCTTGATTTTTTAGGGATTAATGGCGAGTATTCAATTTTTTCATCGATTCGATTTTTGCCGAGAAGCAGGACTGCGGCATAGATGTCCTCAGCTGGAATATTGGCTTCTAAGGCCAGAAGAAGCTGGTAGAAAGGAAGCTGGAGGCTGCCGATAGCTTCAGGCCAGGTCAGTCTTTTTTCCAGGTCAAGCTTCTTAAAATCTATCTGGTGATATTTTTCGTTGGCTGAGGTCTTATAATCGAGGAGACATAAATAAGAGTTACGCTTTTCTATCCGATCCAGGCGACCGGACAAGCTAAAAGAAACCCCTTCTATTTGATAATCACAGCTTACCTTTTTTTCGAGAGCCAGGAGTTTTAAGCCAGTCTGGCCCAATTTTTTGGCCAGCGGTAACTGGTAGTCGAGAATGAAGTCTTCAAGATGGCTTTTAATCTGTTCCTTCATTAAATAAAAATTCCCTGAGAGAGGCTGAGAAAACCTGGCGCCAAAAATGGATTCAATCTGATCAGTTAGAGCTGCCAGATCCATTCTGGCTGGCAATTCTTTCCCGAGATAAGGCTTAAAATATGATCTTAGAATTTCATGAACCAGAGTTCCGATCTGAGACTGTTCTAAGCCCTCGGAGATGGCCTCTTTTTCTTCCAGCCTCAGAATGACTGAATAATAAAATTTAAGGGGGCAGGTGAGATAAGCATCCAGCCTGGAAGCTGAAAACTCTAAGTTTTTGAGGAATTCAATGATCTTGCCAGTCTTGGGAATATCAGGGGGTTCCGGGCTGGTTAGGTCCATCCGGTAACTAAGCTTATCGAAGTATTTAGAGGAGTCCGGCTGCTGGTCTTCTTTTTGTTTTTCCCAGATCAATTTTTCCAGATAGCGGCTTTTTTCTGTCTGGCTGTTTTCTATAAAGAAAAAATGGACCTTTCTGGCTCCGGATACTAAAGCTCTCAAATAGTATTCCATCCTCTTCTCCCGATCTTCATGGGTTTGAAGACTGAGGGCTTTCCTCAAGTCGTAAGGCAGTAAGGTATCGCCCCGGCCTGTTCCTGGAATAACCTCTTCATTCATATCAAGGAGATAAACTTCGTCAAAAGACAGACAGCGGGTTTCCCAGAAACCCAGGACTTGGAGACCGTGCAGGGGAGTGCCGGGAAAAGGCACTCGGGCTTCAGCCAAAAGCCTGCGGAAGAGATTAAAATAGCTGGATATATGGACAAAACTAAAGCCTCGGCTAAATGAGTTCTTAAGGCTTTCCAGGCAGCCGAAAATAGCTTCTGTATAGGGCTGAAAAAAAATATGCAGGCTGGCCGTGCTGTCCGCTTTAAGAAATTCCAGTAAACTGCTCAGCTTGTCAGCGAAATCCCTGATATTTTCCAGGCTTAGAAATGGTTGAATAGTTGTCTGGTGGATCAAAGTCAGATGTCTCAAAAAATCTGAAGCCTCGGGAGCTTCAGGATTTTCAGCTGCATATCTGGCCAGCCGGCGATTGAGCTCAGGCTCAGCTTCGATTTCCTTTAGCCCCCAGAACAGCTTGCCCTTTTTTTCGGTTAGGACAGTCTGAAGAAGGTGAAAAAGAATTCTGGTAAATTCGGCCCGACGAGGTTGGCCCGGGAAATAAATATTTTTGGTGTAGGGATGAAGAACAAAATTCAGATAATCCGGGATATAAAACCGGTCGTCTTCATCGGCGCCCTGGAGAAGATTAAAAAGGTTATCGAAGAAACTGAAAACTGGAGTTCTGGTCAGTGGATAACCTAAGGAGAGGTTGTAAAACTCTTGAGGGATTTCCGATAAAGCCTGCTGCTCGAGAGGGATAAGAGTCTCGGCGGCTGGTAGAACAATAACCTGTCTTTCGTTGAGCAAAGACAGGTTGGTGATTTTTTCAGCCATTAAATTCCTTAGCAGGAAAAGCTGACCATGGCTGTCAGGGCTATGGTGAAACTTCATTTCAGTTTGGATTTCGGCGGGCGATTCTATTCTTTCCAGGTCTCGAGGACTTAATTCTAGCTGTTTAACTATTTCTTCCAGTCCTGGACTATCTATGAGATATAGGCTAGTTTTCTCTGAAGTCAGGAATTTCTTTAGCAAGGTAGCTTCGGCTCTGGACATCACAAAAAAGCCTGCCAGGATGAGCTGATTAAAGTCATCAATTTGTTCAGGCTCTATCCTTTTGAGGACTGTTTCCAGCCGACTGGCCCGAGTAGAAAATTTTTCTCTTTCCAGCCAGGAGTAAAATTGTTCGAAGAAAAAAGAGAGTTTCTGGAAACGATTTCTGGTCTGGACCGGAATTTTTTCAGCCACCAGTGAGTCTATCATTAAAAATTTATCCCGGCTAACCATTCCTAATTTGAGTTCTTCCAGGTCCTGGTAAAGTTTTATTCCCAGGGAGAAAAACTGGTCCAAACTGGTATAAAACTGGTTTTGGCTGCTTCGGGGAAAATTGTGACCTTGCTCTTCTACCTGAGCTGGAAGCTGGTGCTCAGGATGAGTTCGGTGCAACTCATAGAGGATGCTGACGGCATCTATCAATGTGAGAAGTGGAGCTTCCAGCCCGAGATTCTCAGTATAAAGTCTATCAACAAACCCGTCAAAAGAATCTGTTTTAGGAGGCAGGAAAGACTTTTTTAGTCTTTGGGCTAAAGCCTTTATGAGGTAATGGCCAGGCCTTTTCTCGGGGAAAACCACCCAGGATTCAGGCAGAGGCTGGCTGGCCTGGACCAGCCTATCAGCCAGAAGATCAATCAGGCTTTTCTGAGACGGCACTACGATAACTTTCATAAAATCTGTTCCATAATCCCCGGCTCTAGATACATCAGCCAGCCGGCCATTTTGCTTTCTGGATAAATATCCCGAAGAATATTAACGTAATTTTTAAGTTGTCGGTTATAGGCTTCTTTTATTTCGGTTTCTTTCGGACGAGAAGATTTGAAATCTATTACAGTTACCAGCTCTGGGTCTATCACTACCCGATCAGCCCGATAGAGAAAACCAGATTTGCTGGCCAGTTCCATCTCTCGGAAAACTTTTCTCCCTGGCTTCCGGCGGAAATATTCAACTACTTCTGGTTGAAGAAGAAAAGTTTTGATTATTCTTTGAGCCAGGTTGATTTCTGCTGGCTGATATTCTCTGAAAATAGTTTTTGTCACCAGCTCCGACAACCTCCGGTCCAAGTCTGATTCGAGGTATTCAATCTCAGCCAGGATAGAGTGGAGTAGACGACCAAGCTTAATTTCCTGGTAGTTGCCAACTGGTTGCCCAATAGGTGGGGTCAGAGGTCTGGCCGGAGTGATTTCCAAAAGAGGTAATTCTTCAGGCTTTTCAGGCTGACTGATTATTCTCTCGGGTTTGGTAGGGGCAGACTTATAAGAAGTCAGTTCCAGAGCTTCCAGCAGGTCGAAGGGATAACTCTTCTTCTTTCCAGGTAAGCCGATTAAATAGAATTCCTGTTTGGCTCTGGTCAAGGCGACATAAAGAGTATTTAATCTATTGACCTCTTCCTTCAGACGGTAGGAATGATATATTTCTTCAAGTTCCGGGCTGGCGGTACTCAACTTATCATTTAATTTAAGGACTTCAGCCCCAGAGCCATTTTTTTCATTAATGTAAAAAACTGGCCCGATAAATGGCTGCGGCTTCAGCAGAAGGATTACCACCGGGAAATCCAGGCCTTTAGCTTTATGGATGGTCATTATTTTGACTGCTTCGTGTTCTGGAGGAACATCTACAGTCCAGATAGACTGGTCATCAGCCGGCCCTTCAGAGAAACTCAGAAAATCACGAAGATTGCTTTTACCCCGACCTTCAAAATCTTTTATGACTTCCAGAAGCTTAATTAAGGCTGCCTGGTCCTCAGGAAAAAGATGGAATAGATTAAAAATGCGGTAAATATGGCTGATGAGGTCGTAAAGAGGAAGGTAACCTACAGTCTTAAGAAAAATCTCAAAATAAGCTTCCCATAGCTTGGGATAAGTTGTTCTGAAGATAGTATAGAGTGAAGAATCTCTGGTCTGAGGCTGCTGGCGACATTCTCTGATAAATTCTCTTAGGTCTTCCACTCTGAAGGTAAGCCCATCATGATGAAGCTGTGCCTGAAATATCCGCCCGCAAAGGAAGACGGTAAAGTTCAGATCATCAAGAGGAAAATCCAGAAATTGCAGTAAAGCCATTATTTCTCTAACTACCGGCCTTTTTCTAATATCGAGGGATGAGAAAGGAACAAAAGGTATCCTTTTCTCATTCAACCAGGCTGATATTTCGGCTACAGTCTCGTTTCTATAAGTTAGAATAGCCAGCTCTGAATATCTGTAACCTCTTTTCCCACGAAGCTCCTCAATCAGATTCTGAAGCCGCTGCTTAACCCGGCCTTCCTGGTCGGACTCGATCTCTTCTTGGAGTTCGGGTGATTCTTCTGATTCTCGGTCAGGAGCGGAGACCTGATGGCCTTCAGGTGGGATTAGTTCCAATTCCACATAACCAGGGTGGTTATCAACTGGCAGGTTTTTGACCAGGGGTTGACATTCAAAATCATCCAAGCCACTCATGGTTGCGGCTTCTATTAAATGGCTGAACTTTTCATCCTTGAGTTTAAGAGTCTTTATTCCTTCAGGGAAAATTCTGCTCACAAAATTCAGGATCTCTTTCCGACTCCGCCGATTGACGTTTAAATCTTTGATAGTCGTCTTGACTGGAGGAAAAGTAATCCGTTGATTGATGATATCAACCATTATCCGGTAATCAGCCTCTCTAAAACCGTAGATAGCTTGTTTGGTGTCACCTACCACCAACAGGCTGCCACCCTGGGCTAAGGCGTTCTCTATAAGCGGCTCAAGATTTTTCCATTGCAGGGGCGAGGTGTCCTGAAATTCATCTATCAGGTAGTGATAGATTCTGGTCCCTAAGGAAAAATAAATGTCAGGGACAATGTCTTGCTCAAGGTAATTAGCCAACTGGCAGTGAACATCTTCCAGCAGAACCAAAGCTCTTTCTTTTTTGGTGTCTTTAACCAGGTCCAGAAGTTCCCGGTAAACCTGAAGGTAGGACTGAAAATAATTTCGGGAGTAGGTAGCTTTATAAATATTGAGACTGTTTTCCAGACTGAGCCAAGCTTCAGAAATTTTTTGCCAATGGCCCTCGGATGCCCCCTTGATTTTTTTTACCGGAAGAGTCTTAAAAGAACAGGACAACCACTGACCGGGATCTGCTATATCCTGGCGGCTGTAGTAAGAAGAATTCTTGTTTAAGTCCAAACCCGACTTCTCTATGGCCTGTTTAAGGCGTTGAAAAGACTTCTTAAAAATATCAGAAGCAGCCGACAGCTCCAGCTCAGCCTGTCTCAAATCTTTAATCAGGGGCCTTCTGTTAGCCGCTTCTAATTTGTGGTACAGCTCGTTAAACTTATCTCTGATTTCATCTGATGGATCCCAGAAAAATTTAGCCTGGCTGTCTCGAAGTTCCTTAAGCTTTCTGACAGTTTCGAGCATCAACTGGCCTTCTGTCGTGTCAGGCTTGACCTTTCTCATAAAGCGAGAGAAAGCGTAAGAAATGACGGGGGTGGAGTCTAAAGTAATTTCGAAATCCGGGCTGAAGCCCAGGTCAATGGCTGAAGCCTTAAAAACGTCAGCCATAAAACTATCTATGGTTGAAACCTGAAAGTCGCAGTAATAACTCAAAATTTTTCCCAAAACCTGTTCAGCCCGATCTTTCAATTTTTCTTCGGGAATGGTAACTAATTCTAAGATTTCTGCTATCTGTTCAGTTCGGTGGAAATAGCAAGCCTTAAGCCAGTTGATAATTCTGGTTTTCATCTCTCTGGCCGCATTCCGGGTGAAAGTAATGGCCAGGACTTCCCGCGGTTGGTTGTGCTTTATTCTTTCGGAATCAGACAACAGAAATTGAGTAAACCGGAGGGTTAAGGCATGAGTTTTCCCCGTTCCGGCCGAAGCCTTGAGCACGATAAAATCAGGCAGCTTGATTTCCTGGTCTCTGATTAAAGGGTTTTCCGATAACATTTATGGCTATTCTATTGAAAAAAATTTATTCAGGCAACAAGCTTTGAACCGGACCGGTGGCTTCAAGACTCTTAGTGATTTATAAAAGCAGTCAGAAAAGTAAACAGGGAAAATGCCAGTAAGAACAAACCCAAGGCGTGCAGCAGTTTCTTAAAAGTTTTTTCCTGGATTCTTGACTGATGGTGAGAAATGAATCTTACCAGAAAAAAATACCAGACCAAAGCTCCTATTCCGCAGGACAGAGCAAAAAAGACTGCTGGCCAGAAGCCCTCCCTGAGCAGGCCATGAGCGGTAACTCCTCCCGCTACTGCTATCCAGAAAGCGTAGAGAGACGGATTTGAAACATAAAGTAAGATTACTCCAAAGAGAGGTTTGGGAGTCTTGATTAATTCAGCATCTTTCTCTCCGATTCTGAGCTTAAAGTTTTTAGCATCACGGAATAATTTCAAACCAAGCAGAAATAGAATTGTGCCGGCTGCCAATTTTAGCCAATAGCCTTGATTGTTAGAGAAGCTGATGGAAATACGAAAAAATCCCACCAGGGCTATTAGGCAGTAAATTAGGTCCATTAAGGCGGTCATCAGTCCAGCAATCATTCCATGGAAAAAGTCTTTTTTCAGAGTCTGAGAGATAATATAAACATTGACCGGACCGACCGGCACTGCGGCAAAAAAGCCGATTAGAAAGCCAATCAGCATAAACATAAATATTACCTGACCAGAATTAAAATAATAATAAAATACCTGAAAAAAAATCAGGAATCAAGGAAAGGGGATTAAGGTGATCTGCCCTGCCTTCTTAATCGAGCAGGTTTGATGTTTGAGGCTCTGGCCAGGTTGCTAAATAAGAGACCTGATCTTTTACACTTTAGGGATGGTAGTGTCAGTAGATTCTTCTTCCAGGTCGCTCTCAATACCCAACAGTTTTGCGATGCCTTCATAAACCATCTTTAACGATTTTTTCTTTCCCTGAAGCTCAGCCAGGGTTTGTCTGACTCTCTGCAATTCTTGTTCCACTTCACTGTCAATGGCCGCCAGTTGAGCCCGAACATCTTCCATAGTCTTTTTATAAAGCTCTTCTTGTTCCTTGGAGATGCTCATATTCTCTACTCCTTTTTACCTACTTTATTTACTCAGCCCGAAACCGATAGAAATTGGTTTCCATACTCTTACTTTAACACCATTTTTTTCTGCTGGCAAGAATTTCCATTTTTTGACTGCATTAACGGCTTCTTTTTCCAAAGTTACCGAACCCTTAATTCCTCTGATTACCACCACTTCCAGCACATCGCCTGTTTCTGAAATAAGGACATTCAGGAGAATCTGCCCTTTGTTACCTAATCTCCTATCAACTTCCGAATAAACCGGCTCGACGGTCTTCGTCGGTCTGGGTTCCACATCTACTATTGATAAGGGCACCAGATCTCCAAGCTTGACCTCTTCGACAGGAATAGCCATCGGGGGCTCTGCAGTGGCAGTTGCTTGAGTCTGCTCGATCACTGTCGCCGCCGATTCCTCCTCTTCGGCTTTAGTCTCAGCAAATACTGTTTCTAAGATCTGGCCGGCGGGAGTCTCTGGCTCAAGCGTCTGGCTGTCGCCAATTGTGGCTAAAGAAGAAGGTGT
>JAQULR010000042.1 GCA_028749205.1 Acidobacteriota bacterium
CTCCGCGTCCGATCAGCGACTGGGTTAAGCCGGCAGGCGACCGCCCCGGGCATTTTTATATTGAGGGTGTGGCCAGGACTCTGGCCGAGCCGGATAAAGCCCTTAAAGTGGATCTTTTTCCTTTTTATAGCGTTCACAAACGACTCTATTCTGGCTACTGGGATTATATAGATCAAAAAGAATGGGAAAAGAGGCTGACCGAATACCAGGCCGAACAAGCCCGGCGCAAGAAGCTCGAGGCAGCCACGGTGGTTATGGTCGAGCTCGGCAACTCGAAGAGCGAAAAGGAATTTAATTTTAAGGCCGGTGAAAGGATTACCCCTCAGCGTGTTCTTGGACGGGGAAGCCGCCGGGGGAGCAGCTGGTTTTCCTGTGAGCTGCCCATCAAGGGAATTAAAAATCCCGTTTTACATGTGACTTATTACTCAGAAGAAAGGCTGCGGCCATCCAGCTTTAAGATATTGATTGACGGTGAGCCGCTGGCTCAGGAAGAAATTACCCGGGTTCCTTCGCCACGCTTCATTGAAAAGAACTATGTGCTTCCAGTAAAGCTGGTCAAAGGCAAAGAAAAAATCACGATTAAGTTTGAGGCTGCAGCGGGCAGCGAGATTTCTCCTGTGGTGTCTTTGAGAATTCTACGATCGCTCTGAGAGAATAAAACGGTTCTAGAAAAATGGGGACACACTCTTGTGTCCCCCCGTTTTTCGTGGTGGGCGTAGTTGGCTTATGGATTCTATATGAGTCCTCTGAGTAAATGTAGCGCTTCTAAGCTCCTTACTCAACCGTCATGGCCAGTTGGACTTCGTTCCAGAAGTTAAACTGTTTGAACCTGGTATGTGTGGGTAAATCAGTCAGTTGAGTGCCAAGCTCTGGCAGTACTGTAGCCTCAGGCAACGCACTCCAGAGTCTCATAAGTTCCATCTGTAAATATTGCATTGCCATGAGATCCACGGTCTTCCCACCCCATTCTAGCCCAAGATTGAAACTCTGGCCTGGTTGAAGAATTGGCTCCAGGCTTTCTGCTAGCTTTAATGGAATCCTCATTTCATAAATTAAGCTTTCCTTTGTGGAGCTCATCCGGAAAATTGCTTTTTCGATCGGCTGTCCTCTGGCTGCCGATAATCTTTTCTTTAATTCTTTACCTACAGGTTCTCCATTGTAGAAAGTGATAAATTTGGCCAGGCGTATCTTCTCTTTTTGCTCCTCGCTGAGTTTCTGACCGGAAGTCTCAAGCTCAGAAATGGCTTCCTCTCCTGTCAATCTTCTGGGAACAAAGAAAAAACCGATATCCTTATTCTTTTTTCCTGTCTGGCTCAGATAAATTGTTATTCCAGTGATGATTCCTTTTAGGTTCTGTTCTCTCATGATCCTTCCGGGGTCTCCGATAATAAGTCCGAGATAGAGATACTTATCGTCATTGGCTACGGCGTAATCCACGTTGGCCTTTTTGATGTTCTGGAAGGTGACTCCTTCCCAATCTTCTACAAGTCCGTCTATGGTTTTAGGTATAACAGCAGATACACTGGTTAGCGCCTGCGAGAGCAAGCCTGGAGCAAGGTACAAGACAGCCAGTAAAAACCAAATAACTGCCTGTTTTTTAAATCGCCATTTCTTCATAGCTCCCTCTCAAATTTTATTAAAGAAAAAAGCATCTGCTTTTTGCTATTTAACTGGAAGGCGCGAGGCTTCTCATCTCAATTTTACCCTCAGGCTATCTATAGAAAATATAAATTACCTCTGGCAAGCTGTCAAATTACCTCCTCAGGAAATTTTACTCCACGGTCCTCCAGGTCCTGGCGAACCTTCTCAAGGTTCTCTGCGCTAAAAACAATAACTGGTAAACCCGACTGGTAGACATTTTCCTGATAAAGCTTGCCGCAATTGACAGGCTTGGCCGGACTTAAATATAATCAGACCAAGTCGGTAAAAAAATTTTTGGCGGGTTCAAACATGAGGATAAGAAGAAGTAGGGCTATCGCCGCTTCCAATTTGGTTTTGGCTTAATTCTATAAGCGAGGAACGACCTACCCTTGTTTATCTAAGTTTTGTCGGGTGGCCGGGGGCTGAATCGAAAAGCGAACCAAAAATCTCAGCTTAAGATTATAAATCGAGTGGCCAACTTGGTTTAAATAAAATTAAAATGATTTGACATTCAAAACTGCAGAAAGCTACCCGAATATTCGGGATGACAGCCGGGGCTTTTTTATCGAGCCGACAATCATTTTAACTACCAATCCGAAATTTAAGACAATGGAAGAAGAAATCTTTGGTCCCGTTCTCACTGTCTATATTTATAAGAACAGCGAACTGGACGAGGCTCTGAGGCTGTGCGATGAGACTTCACCCTATGGCTTGACCGGTTCTATCTTTGCCACTGACCGGAAAGCTATCGTTGAGATGGAGAAGCGTCTGCGCCATGCGGCCGGTAATTTTTATATAAACAACAAGACAAGCGGAGCAGTAGTTGGCCAGCAGCCTTTTGGAGGTAGCCGGGGTTCCGGCACAAATGACAAAGCCGGTACCAAAGTTAACCTGCTCAAGTGGACCAGTATCAGGACAATCAGCGAAACCTTTGTGTCCCCTGTTAATTACAGATATCCATTTATGGCTGAGAAGTAATATAATATTAAAAACAGCCTATTAGCAAGGTAGTTGTGTTTGTGCCTTTATCTTAGGACTGGCTTTAAATAGGTGAAGTAAATATCATTGTTCTTTTATAAGCTTTTTCAAAAACTCTATTTTTTTCGCTAAAAGATAAATCCTAAGACTACTGAGGTCCGAGCACCGCCCATTTTAAAATCGAATCCTTCATAGTTATCTTTAGCTTCTACATAAGCAGCGTTTAGCCCCAAAAACATATATTTTTCTCTAAAATATAGTCCGCATTCTATAAGAAAGCCAATCTTGTTTCCTTCAACTAATAACTCCATAGTTTCTTCTTTATAATTCACATTCATAACACCTACTCCGGCGAAGCCTTTCCACTTTTTATTCTTAGTTAAATTTGGGAAATAACCTATCCCGCCACCAAGAAATTGCTGTTTTGAATGAGCCGGCTCTTGAAGTTCTGGTGTTAGGCCATCTTTAGAAAAGGTGAAAAAGCTGCCATAAAGATAAAAATCACTGATAAACCTAACACCCAACTTAAATTCTGGAAGTCCAACATTTTTTCCGTATACATCTTTAAAGCCAGAGTCATTTGGGAATAGATAGCCATAACCTACAGATAGCATCACGGTATCAGAGATAAGATATTTTGGAAAAGAAAGGCAAACAGCCAAAATTACCAGGATAAAAGGAAAGAATTTTAGACCAACTTTGTTGTTTTTCATTTCCCCCTCTTATTTAAGCGTTTCAAAATGTTCGTCTTAACTGGTGATTCATCCTCGACAACTAAATCGATGTTGCCAGACGTAGTTATTACCTGACCAACACAATCAATTGCCTCGACTGAATAAACATAGTTTTTATTAATTGATATATACTTATCAGTATAAACTGCTCGACCTAAGGTAAACGCAGGTTCATATAAAGTTTTTACTAACACCTTATTTGAAGATCCCTCTTCTGTCCTATAGAGACGGTATTCTGCCACATTGAAAGGTGCTTCTTTGCTAACTTCTATGGTTACTATTGAATAACCTCTCGCTATTATCCAGGATCTTTCAGTTTTCTTCTCGTTAGTTACAGAAATAGCTATGTTTGGAACAAAACCGTTACCGGTAACATTAAAATTCGACTCAGGTCTTAAAGGATCATTAGAAGTTACGCTAATAACGGCTGACTGATTTCCTTTGGAACTAGGGCTGAATCTGAAAGTCATTTCTTTGGAACTGGTGGCTGGGATGCTAATTGGGAAGGAGGGTCCTGCATATGAAAAATCAGCTGAGCCGGAAGTCCGAGTAATATTGTTGATAATTAGCGGGGCATTGCCATCGTTGGTCACGGTTAAACTTTTTTCTAGGTAACTACATAGATTAACGTTGCCAAAATCTAAGGTCGTGGTGTCAAATCTAATCCGTGGGGCAACCAGACCAATGGCACTCATTGTTATAGTCACCTCTGGAGTGCACGGGTCATTCGTGCTCAATAGGAAATTAGCTGATTGCTCTCCTTCTTTAGTGGAGTTAAACCTGAAGGTGATGGTAGCTGTCCCATCAGGTAAGATATTGATTGGCGTAGAGGGTCCGGTGAAACTAAAGTCGCTAGAGCCCGAAGTCTGAGTAATACTATTTACAATCAGAGCCTGCTCGCCCTCATTGGCTATTGTAATGCTAAGTTCCTTTGAGTTGGATACACTTACTTCACCGAAGTTCAAGCTGCTGGCAGACAGAGAAATTTTTGGTCCTTGAATCGAAGTTCCGTTAAGCTGCACAGATACCTCGGGCGTCTCGGGATCATTGCTGCTAATGTTGAAGGTAGCATTTGCAGCACCTAACACAGAAGGGCTAAACTTAAAGGTGAGATTGCTCGAATCCCCAGCAGCAATAGTTATCGGGACGGCTGGAGACTGAAAAGAAAAGTCAGTAGATTCAGAGGCCAAGACAATATTACTAATAACCAGCGGGGCATTGCCATCGTTGGTCACGGTTAAACTTTTTTCTAGGTAACTACATAGATTAACGTCACCAAAATCGAGAGTGAAAGTATTTAATGCTAAGACAGGCTTGATCGCTCCTGTTCCTTTAGCTTCGATAATAAGCTGAGGATAATTAATAGAGTTTGAGTCTATTCTAAAAGTTGCCGAGCGCTCTCCTTCCTTGGTAGGTTGAAACCTAAAATCCAAGGTCGCCGAGTCTGTTGGTTTGAGTGTAAAACTTGAAGGTCCTGAATATGAAAAATCTCCTGACCCGGCTATCTGGCTAACACTAGTAATTGATAAATCCATTAGTCCTTCATTGGTGACAACTATCTCGAGATCCTTAGCTTTATTGGTCAGGACTTCTCCAAAGTCGAGAGCAATTGGCGAAATGATAATTATAGGTCCGCTCAGACAATTTGCCTGGAGATTCAAAGTTACTTGGGTGTTATCAGGATCATTGGTTTCGATAAGAAAAGAAGCGCTAGCCGCTTCAGTATTGCCGGCTGTATATCTAAAAATAATATCTACTGAGGATCCAGGTTCTATTGAAAAAGGAATAGTTGGTGAGACGTAACTAAAATTAGCAGAGCCTGAGTTGTGAGAAATATTGTAAATTATTAGATTTCCCTGCCCATCATTGTAGATAGTGCATGATTTATCTACAGATGTTCCCTCACTAACGCTTTCAAAATCTAAGGTGGGCAGGGGAAGCCTGATTTTAGGTGTAAGGCAGTAGACCGAGAAGGTATAAGTTTGCCCGTAGTCTGGAGTAACTATTTCAGTTATTCCTATGTGGGTGGGGCCATCATTTGCAAAATTGGAAGCAGGTGTCGTCTCAGGACCAAATTCTTTTCCGATACGATAAAAATCCTCGGCATCGAACCAGCTATCATATTGTTCAATTTCATCAAGACCATCAGCCTGGACAAGCTTTAGCAGTTTTACTCCTGCATCCGTGTTATTATATTGAAAGACTAATCCCAACGGATCCAAGGAGGCATTAACATGCCAGACTGCTAAGCCCACATCACCATTATTTATGGTCGATAGCCTGGCGTCATTTCCAGTGGCATAACGATTCTGCACCATAAAATACTCACTGAATAACTGGTCAAAGGGCGGGTCTGTTGAAAAAGCTGGAGTAAACATAAAAGCATTAGGATAATCCCCACTGGCTTTTAAAGCCACTCTTCTGTTTGCTGAGTTAAAAAATTCTGGGGTCAGCCACTCAAGAAGAAACTTTGAAAAACAATTGTGGTCAAAATTTCTACTATCCATCATATCAAACCCGCCGACTCCGCCCACCAGTTTATCTCTGACATCATAATCATAATAATCGGGCAAGCCGAGAGCATGGCCGGTATTATGGATGGCCGAGATAGCGGAAAACTCAGCCGTGGAGTAATTATCAACTACCCACTGCCAGGAATACCGATATAATCTTTTGCCATTTAAGGTATAGCCCATGTCCGAAAAATATGGCTGGTATGACCACCAGAAGGAAGCCCACTCTCCACGAGGACCTGTCCAAAAGACTAAAAAGTAATCAATATAGTCATCCCCGTCGTTGTCATATTGAGAAAAATCATGGCCTGAAGAAACGAAAAAGCCTAAAGCCTCTTTTATCAAATTTTCTCTCTCAATACTATTTTCATCTGCATATTTATCCATTGTAGCTATTTGGTCTCGCTTATATGGTGCTTGATACCAAAGAACATCTTCAAGATCTCCCTGTAGGTCGAGTTGGCCATACGATGATCTTAGGTAGTAGGCCCGAAGAGATTCGTAAGGATAAGCTGGATCTGCGGGGTTTTCAGGCCCGAAAAGTCTTTGGTTTATGGTTTCTCTATCTGGATCGCCAAGAGGATAATCGAGAAACGAGATGACAAGGGCAAATATTTTTATTTCTCCTTTACTGGGCAGGCAATGATTGGCTCCAAGAGGAGGTGCTTTAACTATGGTTCTTCCCTGGATATTTTGGCCATTCTTTTGTTGTTGGATAAGGCTCATTTGGTATTTCATTTGAGCCACTAAGTCTGGAGACACCTTATGATTACCTATGGCTTTAGCGGCTGCTACTCTCGCTGCATAGGAACCATCCTGAAAGTACTTATTTGTTTGGTCCTTCGTGGGTGGGTCCATAGCTACAGCTATTCTGGCGGAAAGAATTAAAATAAGGATAGCAAAAAACACAAACCTTCTTTTCTTGCTCATGTCAATACCCCTTCACTCTATACATCTTGGCTAACTTATATAAATTTTTATACCTTAAGTCAAGGCATTTTTTATTTGGATTGAGGGATAATATTACAAAGGGAGGTCGTAAGCATTGTAGATGTGACTCAGCCTAGTGGATAGCTGGTAATAGTGACTGAGATTAGGGCAAAATTCCAACAGGTTTTCGGCGCATCATTTCGTTTTTTTACATTTTTGGTTTTAGTCCATAGAGGTTTCAGTAGTGTCTGCTTTTGAAGAGTTCTATATATAACCTCAGTAGGCACTTCGTTTCAATCTTCCCGTAATTCCTTAATAAGGTCTAAGAATTTTTCCACGACACGCGGATCAAAATGATGCTCGGCCTGTTCTCTGATATAGTTGAGAGCTTTTTCCTCTGGCCAGGCTGAACGATAAGGCCGGTCAGAGATCAGGGCGTCCCAGACGTCAATGACGGCAAATATCCGGGCAGCCAGAGGGATCTGGTCGCCTTTCAAGCCTTGAGGATAGCCTGTCCCGTCCCAGCGTTCATGGTGGCAATAAGGGATATCGATTGCCGGGTGAAGATATTTGATTGGAAGGAGAAGCTCACGGGCATAAATCGGATGCCTTTTCATTATTTCCCGCTCTTCCATGGTTAGAGGTCCGGCTTTAAGCAAAATTTGATCGGGAATACCCATCTTCCCGATATCATGCAGGATAGCACCCCGTCGGATATGAACCAGTTGCTCAGCCGGAACGCCAAGGTTCCTGGCTAATCTTACCGTTAAATCGGCGACTCTTCTGGCATGCCCCTCAGTTTCCTGATCTCGAAGTTCGAGGGCCTGGGCCCAGCCTTCGATCGTCGTATCATAAGCCGTGGTCAATTCCAGATGCGACCGGTTCAGTTCTTCAAACATGCCAATATTATCAATGGCAATGGCCAGCTGTCCTCCTATGTTGGTCAAAAATTCATTTAGATCTGGGGAGGGATAAAGCGGTGAACGGTGAAAAACTATTAAAACTCCCTGAGTTTTGCCTTTGGCTTCCAGAGGGATGGCCAGAAGAGATTGGAACTGTTCCTGTTTGATAAGGGGAAGAAAAGAAGGTAATTGTTCTTTTCTTAAATCGCGAATAAACAGCTGATTTTTTTCGATAACTATAGTATCCAGAGTTCCATCTCTAAGTCTAAGGCGTTCGGGTATGGCTTCAGGGTGAAGAAATCCAAGTCCAGCTTTGTAATCCAGCACTGAAGAAGAAGAGTCAATTAAATAGACACAACTGGCATCAACCTTTAAATGATGGATAGCCTCCTGCAGTGTGAAATCAAGAATCATTTGTAAATCGAAGCTGGAAGCAATGGTTCTTTCAATGGAGTACAGGCTCTTCATCATTTCGATATACCATTGCAGTCTGGAAAAAAGCCTGGCCTGCTCACCAGAGGTGGTTACCTGTTGAATAAAAGTCTGAACAAAGGCTCCTGAGTCAGAAGACAGAAAGCCTGGTTCGTCAACTAACCAGATTAAAGCTCCCCAGGGTTCGGAAGATTTTCCGAGAAGAAAAGCCTCTACCTCCTTAATATGCAGTTTTTTGCTAATTTCTTCCAATTGTGGGTAAGGAGATTGTTCGATAAAGTTCACAATGAAGGGAGAGCCTCTGCGAATTAAATCATCTATCAACCAGTCTTTTTCTTTGCTGCTTAGCCAGGATTGAAATATTTGTGAATGTGAGTCAGGATAAACATAGCTAATCTGCCATTCTTTTCCATCATTTTGAACCAGGAGAAAAGCTAATCTGGCGCCGAAATCCTGGACTGAATAGCGAACAACCAATCCGCACAGTTTCTCTAAATCGAGAGTTTCAGATAGAGTGCGGGCGCCTTGATAAAGCCGGCTGATCATGTCAAGCTGAAAGGAAATCTGTTCTTCGGCCAGCCTGAGATCGGTCACATCCATCAAAGAAACTATAGATTGTTTAGTTTGAGGAATTACGTCTACATAAACCAAAACCTCCCTTTCTTTACGTTCTCTGTCTACAAGATGAGAGGTATATTGTTTAGGAGCTGACTCCGGGTCAAGGCGGCGTTTTCTATGATATTCTATCATTCGGGAGATATCTGAAGCAGCAAAAAATTGGGTAAATTTCTGCCTGCCTTCTATTTTATCTTTAGAAAGACCGGTTATTTTTTCAAACTTCCGATTAGCTAGAGCGATGGTCATATCTTCTTCAATTAAAATAGTAGCTGTGCCAGTATTTTCAAAAATTGTTCGATACCGCATTTCAGATTTAGCAATTCTTTCTTGAGCCTTTTTTAACTCGGTAATATCCCTTATTAAGGTCACCCAGGCTAAGACTTCGCCTGATGCCTTTTGGATGGGGGAAAGGGAAGCCTCAAAGAAAAGTTTCTGATCATTGGTCAGGCAGAGAGTAAAAGAGTGATTTATTCTGGAGCCATGCAGGAGGGCAGATTGAACTACCCCTGAGGAGAAAAGGTCGGGTAAAATAGACCTGGCCGATAAGCCCTTTATTTCTTTTTCTTTTCTTCCCACAAGTTGACAAAAAGCCGGATTGATGAGTTGAACTAATCCTTCACGGTCGAAGACAAGGAGAGCATCGCTCATGTTATTTATGACTTCTCGACTGGCAAAAGCCGGAGTAATATCCACCAGGTGATACCGCCAGATAACAGGGGCACCAAGTAAGGCAAAAGAGAGAATAGGCATAAAGCCCAGAGGTGGGATATTGACTCCTAAAGCTGGTAAAAAGTCAATTACTCCTAGACCGGCTATCAGAAAAGCCCGAAAAAAAAGCCTGGTTCGGACCTTAACTATAGAGGGCGTATTCTCCCGGCTTTTTTTATAATATTGTAAATAGGTGGAGAGTAGCATATAAAAGAAAAAAATTAAAAAGGGGTAGCTTATCCATCCATAATGGGGGTAATACCCCCAGGCATGTAATTTTACCTCAGAAATAAAGCTATCGCTGGTGAGGGCGCATATGGAGAAAATGAAAGAGAGAATCCAGCCAATCCAGGCCTTTCGCTGGTTGGAAGCGGAAGTTCGAAGGGTAAAAATCGTAAATTGGAAAAGGGCGGTAGAAATAAAGGGCACTCCCAGAAGAGACAATCTGGACCATCTGAGTGCAATTTTCTCACCGGGAGAGGCATACATCAATGAGTTAGGACATAGCCAGATCAATATGGCCAGAGTAATAAGGAAAAAGAGAAGGCTCTCTCGTGAGGCTTTTTCCCGGATTAAAACCAATATCCCAATGGCCAGTATTATCCAGCTGGTCAGAAAGACGGCCGCGGCGAAGGGGGTAAATTCGTAACCAGAAATGAACAATATAGCATTCTTGAAAAGGGTATCATACATTATGATTAACCCTGGCCAAATTCAACAATTTAATATAGATTTTGCCTCTAAAAATCTACATTAAAAACTGCCTTGGTTACATTATATGCTTTTGTAAGAAATATTGCTATACGCAAAAAACTAACGGGTACCGCTCAAGCAAAAGCAGGCAAAGGTCGTTTGATATGCATAACAGCAGGAAGATAGCTGAGAGTGGAATTTTTGAACCAATTTCCCTTACACCACCCAGGCACCGAAAATTTATGTGCCTACAAATTCTTTATCGTTGCCCAGTTCCTCTCTTAAAATCTTAAAAGCAATTGGCTCAAGACAGACGATTGATGGTAAGACAAAAAAGCTATTTTTAAATTTTGGAAAGACTTAATTTGTTTGATATTTGAGAGACTCAACTTATACACTCAGATTGAGCGAAAGATAATCAATATGGCTCAACCCAACCCATCGCCTCCAGCCACCTATTAAGACAATTTTATAGTTGGGAGATGGAGGTCGTGAGGAAAAAATAGGAAATATAGATTGTGTCCTTAGTTTTCTAGCAGGTTGATGACCTGACGGGAGACATAGAAATTTTTCCCGTTATAGACGTTGATCAGCCTGGTCTGGATTTTGGTTCCGTTCATTTCCACAAAATCTTTGTTGGCTGGAATGATGAGACTCCGGTTACCTTTTTTGACTTTCAACACTGGGTTGGCTGGATCAGTGGCCACATCAAGTTCAACCTGGGCTCCTCTGGCTTTAAAGGCCGCCTCAGCTTCAATGAAATATTCTCTGGTTATAGCCTCAAGATTTACTTGCATTAACTCTGCCATATAGTGGCCGATTTCTGAGTTATCAATTACTCCAGATGGTCTCAGCCCTTTTGGATCATAAACAGCCAGGGCGACTTCTTCTCCCGTATGACCGGCTGTTGCCCAGCCAATCATTGACCTTTTGCTGATCATCGGCCCGACGATAGACTTAAGCTTTCCTGACTGCTGTGGATGTTTGGCGACTGCAGCCAGATAATCAGTTATTGTCTTTAGTTCTTCTTCAGTCAGGTTGTTCAAGCCATAGCGTTCCGAAATGATGGTTTTGATTTCAGCTAGAGACATTTCCACTTTTAAGAATTTTTCCAAACCTTCTCCAGTTGAAGTGGCTGCTTTTAAGGGATTGACAAACTCGCTAAAGTTTTTTCTATTAGAACTTGAAGGACCGCCGTCGCTGTTGATAGTCAGTCCGCCGGTCGAATGATCAGCGACCACGATTATGGCCGTGTTCTTTTCTCTGAGGGCATAATCAAGACCCACTCCGACAGCCCGGTCAAAAGCTATCATGTCACTGGCAGAAGCCACCGGGTCATGATCGTGATTGGCCCAGTCTATTTTGCTGCCTTCGACCATCAGGAAAAAGCCATTTTTATTTTTGGATAAAATTTTTATGGCCACCTGTGTCATTTCGGCTAAAGAAGGCTCTTTTTTCTTATCCCGGTCAAGGTCGTAGGACAGGTCGACCTCAGCAAAAAGTCCGGCTAATTTTGAGCCGTTGGTTGACTTTAGCTCCTCAGGGCTGGTGATGATTGTATAGCCTTTCTCTTTGAGCACTTTAAGGAGATCTTCACCGTCTTTCCTCTCTGTAAAATACTTGAGGCCGCCACCAAGAAGGACTTCGACGTTGTTATAAACCATCTGTTCACAGATAGCTTCATAATCAGAACGACGGGGATAATGAGCAGCAAAGGCAGCCGGGGTGGCATGCTGAAGGTTACAAGTGACGACCAGGCCGGTTGATTTACCACTCAATCTAGCCCCCTCCAGCACTGTGGCCACTGGAGCCCTGTCCTTTTCATCTGGCAGAACGCTCAGAAAACGATTCCTGGTTTTGTGGCCAGTGGCCATGGCGGTAGCTGCAGCCGCTGAGTCGGTGATCAGGTCATCAGCCGAATAAGTCTTGACCAATCCGCAGACATACTTATCCCAGCTCAACGGCTGACCGTCTTTATACCAGCGGGCCAGGCTCATTGTGCTGATACCCATTCCATCACCGATGAAAATAATGACGTTCTTAACCCTGGCTGACTCGGCTGGAACAAAGATAAAAAGAAGAGTCAGGATGATGATAGGGACTAACCTAAACTTTTCTTGGCGAAAGCTTTTCTGCATGTTACTACCTTCTATGAATTTTAAGTAGGATAGATTTTAATATTTATTGAATGAATTTGATAGGAAGATTTGTGTAAAAGTAGTAGTTCTTATCTTTGACATAAAATTAGCCCGGGCTATTTCTTCCCATATAGATTATTCACAGGGGAAAAAGAGGGACATGATACGATTTTCTTAAATCGGTTCGTGTCCCTCTTTTTCTCATGAGAACCCTGGAGTTGGCAGAATCGAAAATGTAGAAAATATTCCTGGCTTCATCGACAATTGAATAAGAAATTAGTTAAATTAGTTTTGGGCTGCGCTGGCCGGATGGGTATCTTTGGCTCGACTTTCCCGTCAACCATCGGGGGAAATAGTAAACCGGATCTCGAAAAGATTTCAAGGATGGCTGTAGAGCGCCGGAGAGCGTCCCTTAAGCCGTTCGAGGCGCCTAAAAAGCCGAAAATAACCCAGACCTCTCCTTCCGAGTAAAGAGAAGATTATGAAAAATACTCAGCACCTGTCTCAGAATCCATCAGAAGTTCCTGATAGACGATATACGGTGGGGCCTCTCTCTTTGTCCTGGCCGGGTCAGCGGCCGTGAGGCAAGGCTAGCTGAGGTGGCTGCAGCATATCTGAGTAATCCTTTTTCCCCCCAGAATGAAATTAACCGTCTCCCGCTCTTAACCAGGAGTCAGCGTGAGGTTTTAAAAGACCTGGTGGAGCTTTTTCCCGGAGAAATAAATCTGGGCCGGACTGAAACTGGCTACAACAGCCTGCTTGAGAAATTTAATCTTCTGCGCCGGCAGTCCGGAGGTAATGAGCTGGCTTTAGAATTTATCAACTATGTAGAAAATGTGCTATGGCGGCTTGAGCAAGAATTTCCGGGCCAATATTCTTCTAGCAAAAAAACAATTGACTATAATATTAAATTAATGAAAAAGCCGTTAGACTGATTCA
>JAQULR010000010.1:0-33592 GCA_028749205.1 Acidobacteriota bacterium
GTTCCTGAATAAGGAGTGCGGGTTCGATTCCCGCTCTGCCCATTGTCAGCTTCCAGGAGTGTAAAATCCAGTTTATACCCTGAGGGTGGAAGCTTAAGTATTATTTAGAGGAAAAACCATGGAAAAAACCTTAAACCAGGAAAAACTAAAGTTAGTGAGCCCCACAGTTCGGGAGCTGAACTTGGAGATTCCGGCTGGGGAGGTCCAAAAAGAATATGAAAAGGTACTTAAAGATTACCTGAAAAAGGTGAAGCTGCCCGGCTTTAGAAAGGGCTATGCTCCCAGAGAAATGGTTCAGAGAATGTTCGAAGCTGAGATTAAAGAGACTGTTCTAGACAACTTAATTCCTGAAAATCTTGGACAGGAGCTGAAAAGCCTTCAGGTTAGTCCGGTCAATATTCCTTCGGTTAAATCAATTGAATTTGATCTGGAGAAGGGCATCAAATACCAGGTTTCGTTCGAAGTCTGGCCTGATTTTGAGTTACCTTCAGATTACCTGGATCGGAAGATAGAAGCGGAAAAAACAGAGGTCGACGAGAAAGAAATAGAAGCCGTTTTGAACAATATAAGAGAAAATGCAGCTGAATACCTTCCCGTCACTGACAGGGGAGTACAGGCTGGTGATTATGTAGTTGTTGAGATTCAGGGGCGAGACCTTAAGTCAAAAAACATTATGCCACTGGAAAAAATTGTAGTTTTAGCTGGACATCCTGAAAACGAGCCTAAACTCAATGAAGTTTTACCAGAGATGAAGCCAGGTGAGGAGAAGAGCTTTTTAGTTCAATATCCAGCGGACTATCAGCAAAAAAAGTTTGCGGGCAAAGAAATCGAGTATCGAATAAAAGTTCTGGAAATAAAAGAGAAAAAACTCCCCGAGCTTGATGATGAATTTGCTCGGGCCGTTAGCGAAGTTTCAGGATTGGAAGCCTTGAAGAATAAGATTTATCAGGATCTGATCGAGCAAAAAGAACGCCAGAGCGAAGATAGAGCCCTGAACCTGTATTTGGAAAACCTGGCAGCCGAGATTAATCTGGTGGTTCCTGAAAGTATAGTAGCGGAGGAGGCTCAAGCAACCATCCAACGCCAATTCAAGGAAGAGGAACTCAAAAAGATACCTCAGGACCTCTGGCCAAGATTACAGGAACAAGCCCGAAAACAGGCCGAAAACCGCCTTAAAAATAATATTCTCCTCCAGAAAATTGCCGAAAAAGAAGGTTTGTCGATAACTGAAGAAGAGTTTGAAGAAGAATTAAAGAAAATCTCAGCGGCCCAGAACATTCCATTGAATCAGCTAAGATCTGTTCTTAGCAGGGAAAATAAAGAAGCAGAATGGAGGCTGAACCTGCGATTGAGAAAAACAGTTGACTTTTTAGGGGAGAAGGTTATAATTAAATAAAGCTTTCCCCAATGGTTTTGATTCCATTTGTTAAAGAATCCGAGATTGGTACTAGATGCCAAATTAAGATAAACATTAGGCTGGCAAGAAAGAATATTATTTGGTTTTATCACTGAAGGCTGCAATCGCTCTGGCTACCGGGCATTAATGATATTAGGTAATAATTCATTGCTTGCTGATTAGATAGCTGAATAGATATTATATATCCAGGCGAGGCAGATAATACCTGGTCGATTTCAGAGGCTCCAAAAATGGATATTTTTTGGAGATGATTATCGGGAGATTGTTGAAGAGCTTAAAAGAAACTATGATGAATGTTAGAATAGATATAGAAAGGTATTTGGAGCGTCAAAATGGCTGAATCGCATGAAAACTCTGAACTTATAAAAAATGTGCCTTTAATCCCGCTCAGAGATTTAGTGGTTTTTCCAGCTACCTTGGTTCCGTTTGTCGTTGGCCGGCCTTCATCAATAAAAGCCTTGGAAAAAGCTTATGAAAAAGACAAAATTGTTTTCCTGGCCGCCCAAATAGATGCTAATATTGATAACCCAATGCCGCGGGACATCTATAGCCTGGGCATTACTGCCAGAGTTATCCGGACAGCCAAGACTGATGACAGGAATATGAAGGTAATCGTAGAGGGTCTAAACCGGGCCAGGATCGTAGAATTCCTCAGCACTTACCCCTATTACCAGGTCCTGGTCAAGGAGGGAAAGACAATTGAGGATAAAACCCCAGAAACTCTCGATTTGCTTAAAAAAGTCCTGGCTCTTTTTGAAGAGTACCTCAAAATAAATCAGAATGCTAATCTAGATTCTATAATTCCTGCCCTCAGAGAAAATAGCCCCGATCGGATAGCTGATATCATTTCATCGCATCTTTATTTGCCAGTCGAGGAAAAGCAGAATCTTCTGGAGACAGTTAACCCGCGAGAGAGGCTTAATAGACTTAAATTTCTGCTCCAGGAATCACTGGTAAGTTTTATGGGGAGAGAACCAGCTACCGGAGCTTCAAGAAGAAGGGGAGGCTACAAAGAATCCAGTCAACGGACTTTTATCCCCGGAAACCAGTTCAAGAAAGAAGACCAACCTAATGAAATAGAGAATCTTAAGCAAAAAATTAACAAAGCTCAAATGCCGCCAGATGCCCATGAAAAGGCTATGAAGGAGATTGAGCGACTGGAGACCATGCCCCCGATGTCAGCTGAAGCAACTGTCAGCCGTAATTATCTGGATTGGTTAATTGCCTTGCCCTGGAACAGAAAATCAAGAGAGAAGAGAAACCTGAAAGAAGCAGAAAAAATCCTCAACGAAGACCATTATGGATTGGAGAAGGTTAAGGAAAGAATTTTGGAGTATTTAGCTATTCGGCAATTGGTCAAAAATCCGAAAGGGGTTATCCTGGCATTTATAGGACCTCCCGGTGTGGGTAAGACCTCTCTTGGCAAATCAATTGCCCGGTCTACAGGAAGAAAATTTGTCAGGCTATCTCTGGGAGGTGTCCGGGACGAGGCAGAAATTCGGGGACATCGCCGGACTTATATTGGAGCTTATCCCGGCCGGATAATCCAGATGATTAAAAGGGCCGGAACCAAGAATCCGGTATTTTTGCTGGATGAAGTGGACAAAATGAGTATGGATTACAGGGGAGATCCAGCCTCAGCTCTGATGGAAGTCCTGGATCCCGAGCAAAACAAAGAATTTCTTGACCATTATATAGACACAGATTTCGACCTCTCCCAGGTAATGTTCATAGTTACTGCCAATTCTATTGACCCTATTCCCCGGGCTTTGCTTGACAGGATGGAGGTTATTAGACTCCCCGGTTATACTGAAGATGAAAAAGTCCAGATTGCCAAGCAATTCTTGATACCAAAACAGCTAAAAGCTCATGGGCTCGGAAAGAAAAATCTTGAATTTACTGATCAGGCCATCTTCAAGATAATAAGAGAGTATACCAGGGAAGCTGGTGTTAGGAATTTAGAAAGGGAAATTACCTCCATTTGCCGCAAAATGGTAAAGAAAGTTGTAACTAAAGGCAAGGATTATCACGAGAAGCTTTCTCCGAAATCGGTTGAGCAATATTTAGGGATTCCAAAGTACCGCCGACCAGAAATTGACCGGAAAGACGAGGTGGGGGTGGCCCTGGGAATGGCCTGGACCGAATTTGGCGGCGAGCTGTTAACCTTCGAAGCCACCAAAATTCAAGGAAAAGGCAGCTTGACTCTAACTGGCCACCTGGGAGAAATTATGCAGGAATCAGCTCAAGCTGCCTACAGTTATGTCAGGCACAAGCTCTATGAGCTTAACATGGGTAAAGAGTTGGAAAAGAATTTTGATATACATATTCATGTACCGGAAGGAGCTACACCCAAAGAGGGACCCTCCGCAGGTATTACTATAGCTACGGCCATTATCTCGTTATTGACTGGAATCCCGGTAAGCAAGAAAGTGACCATGAGTGGTGAAATTACTCTGAGAGGCAAAGTCCTGCCTGTGGGGGGAATCAAGGAGAAACTCCTGGCAGCCTACCGTGATGGAATTACCGAGATTATCTTGCCGGTGGATAATCGCCCCGACCTCAAGGATCTACCTAAAAAGCTAAAACAAAATCTTAATATTCACCTGGTAGAAAATATGGACGAAGTTCTGAAAATTGCTCTGACTGGGGAGTTAGTGTCTAAGCCAAGTCCCCAGGAACCAGAGAAAAAGGAACTGGCAGAAGCGAACCGAGATTCAAGACCTGCTATATCTAAAGAGCCTGAGCTAACCAATTGAGGAAAGCCTGAAATAGCCCTATTAAGTTTCTCAAAATAAATCAAAAATAAAACTATGGAGTAAGAGGTACTAAAGATGAAAGAATACAATCTGATAGACCTGGAAGAAAAAGAACTACCTGCCCTTAAGAAAATCGCAACCTCGTTGAGCCTTGAAGACGATGAGCTGGAAAATTCCAGCCGGCATAACCTGATATTTAAAATACTTGAAGCTCAGGCCAAGAAGCAAGGCATGCTGTTTTCAGAAGGAGTGCTGGAATGCCTGGAAGATGGATTCGGTTTTTTGAGAGCTCCCGAATTTAGCTATTTACCAAGTCCCGATGATATCTATGTTTCGCCTTCGCAGATCAGGAAGTTTCAGCTCAGAACAGGCGATACCATTTCCGGAGTAGTTAGACCCCCAAAAAACGGGGAAAAATATTTTGCTCTGATAAAAATTGAAGCTATAAATTTTATGCACCCTGATGTGGTCCTGGAAGCCAGAAGAAATATCTATTTTGAACAGCTAACGCCCGTCTATCCTTTTGAGTTAATTAAACTCCAGGATGGAAATACCAAGAATATGAATGCCAGGGTGATGGAATTATTAACCCCGATAGGGAAGGGGCAGAGGGGTTTGATAGTTTCTCCACCCAGGGCTGGAAAAACAACCCTGTTAAAAACAATTGCCAAGTCAATTGAGAAAAATCACCCTGAAATATTCTTGATTGTTCTTTTGATTGCCGAGAGACCGGAAGAAGTAACCGATTTCAGAAGAAGCGTTAACGGAGAAGTTATTGCTTCAACCTTTGATGAACCGCCGACCCGGAATGTTCAGGTAGCTAATATCGTTCTGGAAAAGGCTAAAAGGCTGGTTGAGTTGAAACGGGACGTGGTTATTTTGCTCGATTCTATTACCAGGCTAGCCAGGGCTCATAATGCCATAGTGCCACCCTCAGGAAAAGTTCTGTCGGGTGGAATTGATGCTAATGCTCTCAACAAACCCAAAAAATTCTTTGGTTCAGCCAGGAAAATTGAAGAAGGTGGCAGCCTGACTATTGTGGCCACCGCCTTGATAGATACCGGAAGCCGAATGGATGATGTAATTTTCGAAGAATTCAAGGGAACTGGTAACATGGAGATAAATCTTGACCGCAGACTGGTGGACAAAAGAATATTCCCAGCCATCGATATCAGCCGGTCAGGGACCAGGAAAGAAGAACTGCTTATTCCTGATAAAGACCTTAACCGAATCTGGATATTACGCAAGATTCTTAGCCAGTTGAATGAGGTTGAAGCCATGGAGCTTCTCTTAGATAAGCTCTCAAAAACCAAAACCAATTCAGACTTTCTTGAGGCCATGAGTAAGGGACTGTAACAACAAGAAAATTGCCTGAGCTGTAAATAATCTTTTATTAGATATATTAAATCACTCGTCTATTAAAATCACTGATACCAGAAAATCAAACCCAAGCCACGATTAAAATCGCGGCCTAATGATAACGGCTTCATTCGATCAAAACCCATCTATAGCTGCGAAATATAATAAAGCCCACCAGAGAGACCGGCGAGCCTTTCGCTGGCACCCAGCATTCTAAACTTATATTTTAAAAAACAGGCTATAAAATAACTATTTAAAGTTTATAATTCAAAAAATATCTATTACGTTTATAGTTAACAGATCCCATGTAGATATTTTTCCACAGTTGAACAAAATTAGGGCAATTGAAATTTCCACAAATTAACAAACTAACTAACTAGTTGAAAATAAATAAGATAAGAAAATGCCAGATATTATGTCGCATAACAAATATTATGTAAACTATTATTATTAAAGAGCCCCTCTTTTCTTAAATGACCACCGATTTAAAAATCTTTGAAATACCCGAGCCAATCGTTAGTTGTTTAGTCTAAGTCAATAGACTTAAGGGGTTTTTATTCATTCTGACTTAAGATGATTAATGATATCTTCCAGTATATTTATAAGCTCTTGCCTTGAGACAACCTGTTTTCTGAATTCTATGCGCAGTTTATATGATTTATTTTCCTTAGGCACATATTTAAAGACAAAATATTTTTGCTTTTCTTTAGCCTCGTTTTTTTTAAATAGCTTTGTTAAGTCTCTGGTATCGTTCCTGGTTGAGCGTCGGGCAATTATTTGATCCACTAAATCGGACATTTGCTCGACGTCTTCAATTTTTGAAATCTCAACAATTGTACTACGGCTATTAATTGCGGCCTGCCTCAATTTATCTCTGATTTCGTGCGGTATCCGAGAGACAGAAATTATTTCTGTTATCGTTGATCTGGCTTTTCCAATTTTATCAGCAATATCCTGGTGGCTATAGTTATATAAGGTCATCAGGGCCTTTAATCCATCTGCTTCTTCAAATATATCCAAGTCTTTTCTCTGGAGATTTTCGATTAGACTGATTTCCATAGCCTCTTCATCAGTTACTAACATCTCGAGGCAAGGGATTTCTTTCAGTCCAAGCTTTTTTGAAGCCATATAACGCCTTTCTCCAGCAATTATCTCGAACTTTTCTCCATGAGGCCTTACAATGATTGGTTCTAGAATACCTTTGTTTCTAATAGATTCCATAAGCTCCTGTATATTTCCAAGTTCACTTCTTGGTTGCCTTGGGTTTGCTTCAAGACGGTCGATAGGAATCATTCTTATTCTAGGTGCTGAGGTTTTAGAGGCAATTAGTTCGACAAAATGTGGATCATGCCTCATAATGAGGTTATTTGGTAAGCCAGTTTTTTTATTTTTTGACACGGTTTATTAACTCCTCTGCTATTAATTTATATTGCTTTGCTCCAATTGAATCTGGAGCATAGGTAAATATACTTTCTTTATAAGCTGGACTCTCTTCTAGTTTAACACTCTTTGAGATTTGGGTATTAAATACTTTATCACCGAAGACCTCAAATATTCTATCCACTACGTCCTTAGAAATGTTAGTCCGTTTGTCATGCAGAGTTATGATAATTCCAAGTATTTGAAGATCGGGATTAGCTATTCTTTTCACTTTCTCAATTGTCTCAAGTAGATCATCAGTACCCTCAAGACTTAGGTAGGAAGATTGAATAGGAATTATGATATGAGTAGCTGCAACCAAGGCATTTAAGGTTATTATTCCCAACGTAGGCGGAGTATCTATGAATATATAATCATAATCATCCCTGACTATGTTTAGGGCGTCTCTTAACCGATAATGGCCGTCAAATTCTCCTATAAGAGATGGTTCCAATTTAGCCATTGAAATTCTTGATATGGCTACATCAAGACCTGGAACGGTCGATTTCACAATCACTTCAGATATTTTTCGAGTTTTGTTCAGCAGGACATCGTACAAAGAATATTGCATATCCTGTGGATCTGCCACTATTGATATAGTGCTATGAGCTTGAGGATCCATATCAGTAAGAAGAACTCTATGTCCCATCAATGCCAGGGAGGCAGATAGGTTAACACAGGTTGTGGTCTTCCCTACTCCACCTTTTTGGTTGGTAACTGCTATAATCAAACCGTCCTCCGGATAAAATAATTATATAATTTATTTAGATGAAAAGTATCTCATAAAGATAAGATTATTTGCAACAAAAAATATAGTTAAATTGTCGGCCGGCCGACATAGCCGTAAGTAATTGAAAACAAATAAAATAATGAATTATTATATTCTCAGTCATTAATATCAATTATTCCGGGAACCTCAGGGGGAGATAATCCTATAGACTTTATTGACTGATTAAATCCTTCCAGGTCATTCTTAATAAACCTGTTAAGGTCTTCTGTCGAAGAGATAATCTGTCTGGCAATTTCTTCTATCTGCTGCAACTCTGTGGCCGTGGGTTGAGATGGGAAAGAAGCAATACCCTGAATGAGCATTAATAGTTGAATATTTAAGGGACCTCTTAAGGATTTTTCGTATGGCATATTAAGGCCTGTTAAAGTCCCTTCAGTTTGGAAAATTTCTGAGAGCCGATTGAATTTAATTAAAAGCTCCTTATAGTTTGATTCTAGATCTGACTTTGTCTTTGGATCTGTTATAGTGCCAATATTATTTCGAGCAAATTCAAGACTTTTAATTATATTCCTGGTTGTGGCCACAGCCTTAGCATAAATGTTATTAATTCTTACCAGTTCAGCTAAAGGCTCATATTGCTTCTTCAGACTTTCCGGGTCAATCTTGAATCTCGGGTCTGGAGAAACTCTTATCAATGTTTGGTGTTCCTTATCATTGATTTTAACTGAAGCCAGGTAATCATCGGGAATAACATTACTCATGATATTAACGAGGCCAACTGGGGTTCTCTTTTTGCCTTGACTGGATGGAGGAAGAAATTGTAAATTCCAAATAGTCCGGCTAAAACCAGCTTTTTTGTTCAGAGGAAGTTCCATTATATTCTCTCCGGCTGAGTTAACAATGATAATCCGGAGGTCTCCGGAGAGGTCGCCTTTTTTAAAATAAGTAATATTAGCTCCCGTGGATGGATTTTTACCTCTGAAGATGGCTCCAGTATAGGGATCGCCTTTAACTGCCATATATAGCTGGTTAGCTTCTCTGGAGATAAACAAATGGAACTCTGAGTTAAGAATATCCTCATTTAATTCACTGAGAAAGACAATATCGTCTAGGACCCAGATTCCACGTCCATGAGTGCCAATAATAAGATCATTTTCTTGAGGATGAATAGCAATGTCGTGAACCGAGACGGTAGGTAGATTTGTACCGCTAATTTCAATCCAATATAACCCAGAGTTATAAGAAACATATATTCCAAATTCAGTTCCAACAAATAGTAAATTATCGTTAGCAGGATGTTCTCTTATAACATGAATCCAGCCTAAATCAGGAAGATTAGACCTGATAGATTTCCAAGTTCGGCCAAAATCGGTAGTCTTGTAGACATACGGAGAATAATCATCAGTTCTATGATTATCGAAAGAAACATAAGCTGTAGCTTCATTAAAATGAGAGGGTTCGATTCTTGAACACCAGGAATTTTTGGGAAGATGTGGGATATTCTCGGTAAGATTGAACCATTTTTTCCCTCCATCTCGAGATAATTGAATATTTCCATCGTCAGTCCCACACCAGAAAATCCCGGGTTTGACTGGTGATTCAGCAATCGCGGTAATTGTACAGTGGATTTCTGCTCCACTGTTTTCAATAGTTATAGGGCCAACTCCATCGATTTTCTTTTCAGGATCATTAGTGGTCAGGTCCGGGCTTATTTTTTCCCAGCTATAGCCTCCATCAACTGAGCGAAAAAGATAATTTCCTCCGCAATAAATTGTTTGGTTATCGTGAGGAGAAATCAACAGCGGAGCATTCCAATTAAAGCGGTATGGGGGCTCGTTTAGGGAAGCTACAGGTTTAATACCCTTTCCCAAACCATGTCTAAGATCTTTTTTAACCAGGCCATTATTCTGAGAACTGGTATAGACAATGAAATTTTCCTTTGGATCTGGCCTGACAAAGAATCCATCACCTCCGTTAATAAACTCCCAGTGTTCATTTAGGATTCCTCGACTATCGAGAGAATTAGATAGGCCTCCCCAGCAACCATTGTCCTGAAGCCCGCAATAAACCCTGTAAGGGGTGCTGAAATCATAACCAATCTGATAAACTTCAGCCGCATCTATACTGGTCACCGGCATCCAGGTCTTTCCTCCATCGTAAGTGATATCTATTCCCCCATCATTGCCGTCTATTAAATGAAGCGGGTTGTCTGGGTCAATCCATAGAGCATGATGGTCAGGATGGATCCCCTGTCCAATGGCCTGAAATTTTTGCCCCATGTTCTTAGAAACATAAAGCCCGGTTGATTGGACGTATATGGTCTGGTCATCATGTGGATCAACATAGATATGGCTATAATAAAAAGGCCGGTTGTTGACGTTTTTACAGGTTTGACTATCACAGGTCCTTTTCCAGGTTTGACCGTGGTCTTCTGACCTCCAGATGCCCGCCTCTTGATGTTCGATAAGAGCATAAACTACTCCTGGCTTATTTCTGGCTACCGCCAGCCCTATTCTACCCATTATTCCTTCAGGAAGATCACGTTTTAACTTCTCCCAGCTCAGTCCCCCATCTGATGATTTATAAACTCCACTTCCCGGCCCTCCACTAACCATATGGTAAGGTTTCCGCCGATGTTCATAGGCAGCCGCATAGAGTATCTGAGAATCTCCAGGGTCAACTTCCAGGTCGCAGATGCCGGTATCAGCATTTATATAAAGCACTTTTTGCCATGTTTTACCTCCGTCAATTGTCTTGAATACTCCCCTTTCGGTGTTAGGCCCCCAGAGATGGCCCAGGGCTGCTACATAAACAATGTTGGGGTCTCCCCTGCTGATTATAATCCTGCTTATATGCCTGGTTTCTTTTAGCCCCATGTTGGTCCAGGTTTTTCCTCCATCAATCGATTTGTAAACGCCGTCTCCTATGGTTACAGAATTACGGCTGGAGGCTTCACCGCTACCAACCCAAACTATCTCTGGTGAGGATTGAGCCACTGCCACCGCCCCCACAGACACTGTGGCTTCGCGGTAGAACACCGGAAACCAGCTGATACCGTTGTTTTCTGATTTCCACAGCCCGCTAGGGCCAACCGCAGCGTAGATAACCCAGGGTTCATTCTCTACCACTGCTAGATCCACTGTCCGGCCTCCGGGCAAAGCCGGGCCTATATTTCTCCAGGTTATGAAGCTGTTAAGATGTTCAGATATTTTGTTTTGATTTTGAGCGTATCCTATTGATAATAAATTAATTAAAATAACAAAAAAAAATATCCCAATGATGATTACTGGTCGACCAAAGAAGAAATATTGGCCAGGCTGGTTTTCATTATTCATTTTATTCTCCTGTTTTTGTTGTTTACTTTTATATATCTTCATTATAAGATAGCGAAGTTAAAATAAAAATAAATATAAGATAAGAAAAATAAGACGCTGGAGCAGAAAAGACCCGAAGAATTCTGGTTGAACGTAATCATATAAAATCCCTTTTTTTGATGCTTCTGCCGTTATGATTAATGGTAAATTTATCAATTAAATAGAGGTTTTTTTGATCGATAAAAAAGGAGGAGGCATGTCCAGATTAAAATTGATTAGGGTATTTAGTCTATTAATTTTGAGCTTTTTTATTTTTTCTGTACCTCTTTTCTGTGGGCAGACGGCTAATTACCAATCCCAGGCTGAAATAGGGCAAAGCCTAAAAAAATTAGCCGGGAAATACCCAAATTTATGCCAACTATCTTCAATCGGGAAATCGCATGGAGGGCTGGATATTTACCTCCTGGAAATTGCTGGTAGCAGAAATAAAATTAAACCCGAAGATCGGCAATCAGTTCTGGTAGTGGCTAATTCCGAAGGAGTTCATCTGCCAGGGACTGAAGCTGCTTTAGGCTTGGCTGAAACTATACTCTCCGCTTATGGGAAGGATAATTACTGGACCGATTTTCTAAATAAGAGAACTATTTATATCATCCCCCTTCTCAATCCTGAGGCAGCCTCAGCTTATTTTTCCTCTCCCAGGGTGGAAAGAACCTATAATGGCCGTCCAGTTGATGAAGATAATGATGGTTTGATTGATGAAGACGGCCCGGAAGATTTAAATGCTGACGGTCTGATAACCATGATGAGAGTAAAATCGCCTGAAGGCCGCTGGATTGCTGATCCACAAGAACCACGGTTGATGAGACTGGCTGACCCTAAAAAAGGAGAAAAAGGTGAATATCTGCTTTATATTGAAGGCTATGATAATGATAGCGATGGAGAGATTAATGAAGACGGTCCTGGTGGAGTAGAAATCAACAGGAATTTTCCTCATGATTTTGAATATTATAATAAGCGGTCTGGGCTTTATCCAGCTTCTGAGCCAGAAACACAGGCTATTCTCAAGTTTATGTTCGACCACAACAACCTAGCTGCAGTCATCAATTTTTCCACCGAAAATAATCTTCTTAATATGCAACAAACAGGGAGGGCCAGAGCCGGGGCTGATAGAGTCAGAGTGCCCAGACGGTATGCCACTTTTCTCGGTCTTGAACCAGATGCTGACTACAGCCTGAGAGAAATAGCCGAGGCGATGAAAAGTTCCGGAATGGTCGGAGAGGTGGAAATTGACGAAAATCTGGTTGCTACTTTTCTGGGTTTAGGTCCAGCCATGACTTTAGACCGTTCTGACCAGGCTATCTACCTGGAGTTTCAGAAAGAATACAGAGACGGCTTAAAAGAGGCTGGGCTTGATTATCTGGAAAAGAGAGCTCGGGGCGTCGGTCGCGGCTCCTTCTCTGCTTTTTGCTATTACCAGTATGGAGTGCCGGTGTTTTCTTTTGATCTGTGGCAGATTCCTGAGCTAAAGGGCGAGAAAAAAGAGAGTTTGACCTCGGACAGAATAAAATCTATGTCTTCTGATGAGTTTCTGGCCATGGGAGAAGAAAAAATAGCTGCCTTTCTCAAAGAACAGGGGGCTCCTCCAAATCTCACGGCCGGGATGGTGATAAAAATGTTTCAGTCCGGCCAGATGACCCCGGCCAGAATGGCCGAAATGCTGGAAAAGATGCCTGGGGCTGTCGGGGGGATAGAAAAAGATAATCCTGAGGCTTATCTTTTGAACTATTCAGACACTGTTCTTAAAGGAAAAGGCTTCGTAGACTGGAAAGCCTTTAACCATCCGGATTTGGGTCAGGTTGAAATAGGTGGCTTTATCCCCCATCTTAAGCAAGTCCCTCCGACCGACCAGCTTAAAAACAGTCTTGAATTTCATATCCAGTTCAGCCAGAAACTAATGCAGAAATTACCAGTTCTGTCTGTCAAAGAGACCAAGACTGAAAAGCTCGGGACAGGACTTTATCGGGTAACCATCTACCTTCAGAATGAAGGCTGGTTGCCAACCTCTTTAGCTCAAGGACGACGGTCCCTGGCCGCTTATCCCATAAGAGCTAGCTTGAAACTAAGTGAGCAACAAAAGCTTTTTGCTGGAAGCCCGGTCGAGATGATTCCTGTCCTTCAGGCTGGCGAAAGCCAGAAACTGCAATGGACTGTTCAGGCTAAAAAGGGCTCCAATCTCGAAGTGAAAATCTGGAGTAACAGGATTAATCCTGTAGCAGTTCTGATTAACCTTGATTAGGAGAGAGATTATGAATAAGACTATAAAAATTATCAGTCTAATTTTCATCATATTAGCTACGACGAGTTCAGGTCTGATCTTGGCAGCTCAGGGTGGGAAAGCTAAACCAGAAATCAAACTTAGTTTTGACCATTTTTATGACCAGGCCGAGTTAACTTCCGCCTTAAAACAGCTTCAGGCTGCTTACCCGGAGCTGATGGAGCTAATTTCCATTGGGAAATCTTATCAAGGGCGGGATATTTGGGCAGCAATCATCAACAATAAGGCAACAGGCCCGGCCGAAAGAAAACCTGGTTTTTATATCGATGGAAATATTCACGGCAATGAAATCCAGGGTACTGAGGTAGCTCTCTACACGATTTATTATCTCCTAAAGAACTCCGGGAAACTGGAATTTGTCGACCGCCTACTCTCTGACCGGGCTTTTTACATTGTTCCCACCATGAATCCTGACAGCCGAGATTATTTCCTTCATTTAGCCAGCGATTCTAACTCGCCTCGTTCAGGCCTCGTACCATATGATGATGACCGGGACGGCTTAATGGATGAAGATGGGCCGGATGACCTTGATAAAGATGGCCATATAAGTTATATGCGAAAACGAGACCCAAGAGGAAACTACCGGGTCAGCCCTGAGAATCCCATGGTCATGATACCCTGCCGGCCAGGAGAAAAGGGCGAATTTATCTTTCTCGGCTCTGAAGGTATTGACAATGATGGAGACGGCCTGGTTAATGAAGACGGCCCTGGTGGATATGATATGAACCGAAACTTCGGCTTTAACTGGCAGCCTAACTATGTTCAGCGAGGTTCCGGGCCATACCCTTTTTCCTGGCCTGAGACCAAGGCTATAAGAGATTTTATCATGGGCCATCCAAATATCATGGGGGCCCAGACTTTCCATAACTACGGTGGGATGATCCTCCGTGGCCCAGGAGCTAAGAATTTAGGCGAGACTCTGCCACCAGACCGGCAAGTTTATGATTTTATCGGAAAGAAAGGTGAGATAATTCTTCCTGGTTATCGTTATATAGTTATCTATAAAGATATGTACACTGTCTACGGCGGGAGTCTGGACTTCTTTTACAACCTTCTCGGAATCTTCACCTTTTCTAACGAACTGGATTTTGACCAGTATGTCGGGACGATGCCGGCCGAGCGGAGAAGGTCTTCAGAAGAGGATGAAGACTCCAGTGCCAGAAGAAGGTTTGGTCCTGTCGGCAACCTGGAGGAAATTATTTATCATCAACTGGTTTTAATGGGTGAGCAGTTAGTAGAGTGGAAGCCTTATAAGCACCCGCTTTATGGTGATATTGAGATTGGTGGTGTCAAAAAAATGGGTCGCCGGGTACCGGCCCTGTTCAAGTTGGCTGAAACCTGCCACCGAAATGCTGCTTTTTGCCTCTATCATGCCGACCAGCTTCCCAGGCTAAGCTTTGAGGAGGTTAAAGTAAAAAAACTGGCTAGTGGGCTTTTTCAGATTGATCTTACAGTCGGCAACCAGCAGGTTACTCCCTCAATCTCAGCTCTGGCTGTTCAGAAAAAATTGCACCGACCGGATTTTTTAAAGGTTAAAGGCAGAGCTAAAATTGTTTCAGCCGGGATTCTGACTGACCGCTTTCGAGAACTAACCGAGCCAGTAAAGGTTCGTCAGGACTATCTGATAGTAGAAAATGGCCTTCCTGGATTTAGCTATGTGGACCTTAGGCTACTTATTGAAGGGTCAGGTGATATTAATTTAATATATGATTCGCTTAAAGGGGGTTATCTGGAGAAAAAGATCAGCCTGAAATAGCCAGAATTTCTGAGCTCAAAGCCATTAAAAACCCACTGGCTGGAAGCTCTTCCTAACTTTCAGATAAAAGCAGCCGCTTCAAGAACCAGTAGCTTGATCCGTAGGCCTAACTTCTTATTCACCACCAATCTGTAATGATTTTATCCGTAGAGTTGGAGCTGTTCGAGAACGGTTTAGATCCAGGTCATTACCCAGCATATCGATTCCATTAAGCATCTCGTCGGCCGTCCCGGCAATGGTAATGCCTTTGACTGGAAAGACAATTTTCCCATTTTCAATCCAAAGGCCCGACGCTCCCCCGCTGAAATTGCCATTGACCGGGTTAATTCCATAGCCAGTAACTTCTTTTACCAGCACTCCCCTTTCGGTGGCCGCTATAATTTCTTCCGGCTTCATTTTCCCAGCAGTTATATAGAAATTGTGCGGGCCTATTCCCGGCAGGCTGTTAAACCCTGAACGGGAAGCATTGCCGGTACTCTTGACCCCTGCCCGACTGGCTGCATAAGTGTTATACAAGAAACCTTTTAGGACCCCATTTTCTACGATGATCCTTTTCTGAGTTGGGACCCCTTCTCCATCAAAAGGAGCACTGGACAGCCCTTTTTCCAGAGTTCCATCATCAATGATAGTTAGGTGTTCAGCAGCAATCTTTTGACCAAGCCTTTGGCCAAGAAAACTAGCTCCCTGGAGAACCCTCTCCCCATTGATGGCCTGGATTATTCCCCCCAATATAGAATAAGCTACATCTGGGTCAAAAATAACCGCGGCCCGCTGGGTTTTAATTGGTTGAGGATCTAACATTCTCAAAGCTTTCTCGGCTGCCTGGCTGGCAATTTCCTTAGCTGGTTTAAGGTCAGAAAAGAACCGCCTGGAACAGGATTCATAGCCGGTTGATTTTTGGTCACCCTTTTCGGCAATTACTCCCAAACCAAAGCCACAACCAGTATCTTTATAGTCTTTAAGCAGACCAAGAGAGTTAGCTATAATGATTTCCCCTTCTCCCTCACTATAACTAGCTCCAGCGCTTTTAGCAATCCCTGGAACTTTCAAAGCTAAGGCTTCAACTTCTTTAACTAAGGCTATCTTTTTATCCATGGGGACTTTAGTTAAACCAGAGTCATAAATTCCTTTTACCTGAGACATTCCAGGCTCATCAGGCAAAAGATTATTTTCGTCAGGGCTTAAAGCTTTGGCAAAATTCAAGGCCCGGTTAACAGTTTCTTCCAGACTTTCTGGCCGGAAATCATTGACATAGGCAAAACCAAGTTTTTTGTTAATAATTACCCTTAAGCCAAGGCCATAACTGCTGGCTTCTTGAATGCTTTCTACTTCGCCATTTCTGATTCTAAGGCTAAGATTTCGGCCACTAGTCAGAAAAGCTTCAGCCAGGTCTGCCCCTTTTTTCTGGCAAATCTTGATAACCTGTTCAGCTATTGCTTTGTAATCCATGGTTTTCCTCCTTATCTTCTCTGCCTCGTCCCGCCTACGGTAATGCCTCTAATCCGAACAGTAGGCTGACCGGCGGTTACTTCAGCTGATTGTCCCTTACCGCAGATGCCTGGGCCAAAATCTAAGTCATCGCCAATCCCATCTATCCTGGTGATTATATCTAAGCAGTTTCCGATTAAAGTAGCTCCTTTGACCGGGACGGTTTTTTTGCCGTTCTCAATGAGATAAGCCTCTCGGCAAGTAAAGTTAAAAACCCCAGTGGTAGGGTTAACGCTGCCACCACTCAGGCTCTGGACATAAAGACCACTTTTGGTGGAAGCCACAATGTCAACAGGTTTATCTTTTCCTTTCTCAATAAAGGTATTGGTCATTCTCGGTATGGGGTAATATCTGAAACTCTCTCGGCGACCGTTTCCAGTTCTTTCCATTTTGAGTTGCTTGGCGGAAAGAATATCGGTCATATATTTAACCAAAAGGCCATCTTTAATAAGCACATTCCTTTTCATTTGAGTACCTTCATCATCAAAATCAGTTGTTCCACGGAAATTTGGTAAGCTACCATCATCAACCATAGTAAAAATGTCAGCCGCCACCTTCTTTCCAAGTTTACCGACGAAAGCTCCCGTTTCCCTGGCAATGTTATCAGCTTCGAGAGGATGGCCGACAGCTTCATGAACCAGGACTCCTCCCCAGCCATTTTGAATGACCACATCCATCTTGCCAGCGGGAGCCTCTTTGGCTTCCAACATCGCTATAGATTCTCTGGCCGCCTCTCTGGCTGCTTGTTCTGGTGGAAATTTATCGAACATTTCGATTCCAGCATGCTGGCTGAGACGTTCTCTGCCCATATGAGAAGTGTTATTACCTATGGCCAAAGGTTGCACTATGAAGAAAATGAGAGGCAAACTACTTTTAAGAAGCAAACCCTCGCTGTTGGCAATAAGCCGGTCTCTGATTTCATCATAATAATCGATGCTAACCATTTTAATTCTGGGATCATAGCTCAAAGCTGCTTCTTCGGCCCTCTTCATTATTTCCATCCTTTTATCATCAGCTACTTTTTGAAGTGGAATTTTGACCTTAACATAAGAAGGCCTTTTTTCTTCTTTTAATTCCACGGGTTGAATTCTTTTCCCAGAACTGGCAATGATAGAAGCTACCTCGGCTGCTCTTATAATCTTTTCTTCCGTCAGCTCATCAGTGTAGGCATATCCAGTTTTATCTCCGTCAATAACCCTAACCCCAGCCCCGCGAATCAGGCCAAAAACCGCACTTTTGTACTTGCCCTCTTCCAGAATGATACTTCTCGTAATCCGATTCTCGACATATAGATCGGCAAAATCGCCGCCTCTTTTAAGGGCCGTAGAGATAGCTTTTTTCATCAAGTCATCTGATAACTGAAGCCTCTGCCCCTCGACACCTGCCAGTAGACTCTTTACTAAAAGTGGACTGGCAGCTATGGCCAAACTACCCTGAAGGCTCAGACTCAGAAACTTTCTTCTGTCAATCGGCTTAATTTCTGAGAAAAGTTCTTTCATAAAGGGCCTCCTTTGCTTATCTCTTTTCATTTATAAGTTATACAACCCATTTCAATTAAATCAGATCTTGGCATCTCTTTTCTTTAATCTTCTTACCCTATTCAATCCATCCGGTCAAGTTTTTTCTTTTATTTAGGTGTTTTTTACTTGTTGATATCAACCATCCATGCCATGCTATTAAAACTGAACCTGATCCAAGCTCTCTAATTCCAATTAATGATAAAACCGGGATATAGAAATGGCAGGAAGGGAAATGGGTAGATGAGCTGATTTTTTTAAATCGTTTTGTCTCCTTGATTCTCCCAGATGTATTAATGAGGCCAAGGATATCTCTTGGGTTTCAGGCCAGAAATCTGCTCTATTGATAGAATAAACTGTCCCCAATATAGCATTTTCAGAAACGAGAACTCGCCGAAAGCTAACCCAAAAAATTATGTCCTGGAAACTATCACAACACTATAGCTGGCTCAGACCAAGGTAGTTTCATCAAGGTAATCCGGAACTTCTACCGGCCAATCTGTCTTGGCTTCGATCTCCCGGGCAAAATTCTGGATCACATCTTTTTCACCATGAATTAAAAAAATCTTTTTAGGGGTTTCTTTAAAAGATTTCAGCCATTTCCAAAGTTGTTCCCGGTCAGCATGAGCTGAAAAGCCATAAATCTGGTCAATTCTGGCCCGGACCTGGTACATCTGATTATATATTCTTACCGGAGATTGGCCTTCCAGGATTTGTCGCCCCAGAGTTCCTTTAGCTTGATAACCAACAAAAAGAATGGTTGATTCAGGCCGTCTAATATTATTTACCAGATGTTGTTTGATTCTTCCGCCAGTACACATGCCGGATCCAGCCATAATGATGGCTGAGCCCCCGACCTCGGCAATCTTTTTAGATTCATTATAATCCTGGATAAGTTTAAGTCCCGGGAAGTCGAAAGGGTTTTGGCCTGAAGAAAATAGAGACTGGCTTTCTTTATCCAGATATCTCAAATAATTGTCAAAGACATTGGTAACACTGACCGCCATAGGGCTATCTAAGAAGACAGGTAGCTTAGGTATTTTTTTGCTTCTGACCAGCAAATTTAGATGATACATTAGTTCTTGAGCCCGTTCTATAGCAAAGGTTGGTATGACCAGATTGCCACCCTTTTTGTAGACCTGGTTTACGTTTTCTGCTAATCTTTCTGGGACTTTTTCTGGCTGGTCATGATTGCGGTCACCATAGGTTGATTCCAGAAAGATATAGTCAGCCTGGCTAAAGGTATCCGGATTGCGAACCAGAGGTTTATTCCACTGGCCCAGATCCCCAGAAAATAGAATTCTTTTCTCCACCGAGCTATTCGCAACGAGAATTTCAATTATGGAAGAGCCAAGAATATGGCCAGCTTCGTTAAAAACCACTTTGACTCCCGAGCCTAAATCAATTTTTAAGTGGTAGTCAACCGCTTCTACTAAAGGTAAGGCCTTTTCCACATCAGAGGTGGTGTAAAGTGGAATTTCAGGATACGGCCCCCGGCGACCTTCCTTTTGGTGACGTTTTTTCTTAATTATGGCATCTTCTTCCTGCAGCTTGGCTGTATCGAATAGGACTATAGGCAACAATTCTGAAGTTGGCGGAGTGCAAAGAATCCGACCACGGAAACCTTCTTTAACTACCTTGGGAATCAAGCCACTGTGATCGAGATGGGCATGGGTTAGCAGAAGATAATCTATCCTGGCTGGTGGAAAAGGAAAGGGTTGCCAGTTTCTTTTCTGAAATTCCCTTTCCTGATAAAGCCCGCAATCAACTAAGAGATTGAGTCCATTAACTGAAAGTAAATAACAAGACCCGGTGACCTGGGAAGCCGCCCCCAAAAATTTTACTTTAATCATACTTTATCCTTTCTCTTAGAATAATAACTAAACTCAACCCCAATAAATAGTTGTCTGGCCAGCAGGCGGAACATCAAAAAAGCTTGAGCTAAGATTATGCTAATCAATATTCCGGCTAAATGGTTTGAAGAGATCTGTTGACCTACCAACAGCCATCCTAAACAAATTAAGGCTACAACCAGCCCCAGAAGAAGATAAAGACCCCAGAAACTAAAGAAATGCCGGCTTAAAAATTTAATGGCCAGGCAGTAGGCCGGCCAGACTTTTTTTGATTCAGTTACTATTATTATTCTGACCAGATCCAGCAAGAGTTTGAAAGCTGCCAAGAGAAGAACAAAAAGCAGCAATTTTAAGTTGGCCGAGATGATTACCGGCCATTCGGTTACTGCCCCATCTGACCAGGCCTCAAGAGGAGCAGCTAATAATCTGAAAAGAAGAAAGAATATAAACAAAAATGGTAGGAAAATGATAAGGGATAAAAGAAATTTCCAAAAGTAGCGGCTGCCATCAGCCAGAAAGTTACTGATGTTAATTCTGTTATCCTGATTCAACATGCGGCCAAAAAGCCCCCCTTTAAGAAAAATAAATAACAGCATCGAGATTAGCACTATGGCTATCAGAAAAACAGTATAGGGAGCAAAAATATTCTGGTTAGAGATTAATACCTCAACTATATTGAGTTCAAAGGGCATTGATAGGTCTTGAGATAAGGTCAGGTGTCCCAGATTGCTTCTAACCAATGAACCTATAGGAGTAATGGCTATTAAAGCCACTACCGAAATTATCAGCCATAAGTAGAGAGCTATTTTGAACCTGGAAAGGGCTCGGTTAAGCCCAGCTTCGAGGTAATTACCCAGACTCATGCTATTCTCCTTCCAGTCACAACAAATTAAAAACTGATAACAGCAGGCTCTGCATCAGCCAGAGGAAGTCACCAGTCAATCCCGATATTTTTTCCCTGGATCCTTTTAGGGCGTAATAGTTATTAGAAAGATTGGTATCGACCAGCCAGATGGCTTCAGGGTCCAGAACTGCTTGTCTCATCTTCACTGGTTTTTCAAAGTTAAATCTAACCCAACGGCTTTGACCATCCCATTCCCTCCATTCCAGGCTACCATCCTCGAATTCTACCTTCAATTTAATAGTTACTTCTGGCCCCAGCCGGGCCTGACCGTAGCGTCTTAGAGTAACAGAGGTTTGATAGATCTTTTCACCTGCTTTCTCAGTAGTCTCGTCCTGGTTAGTCTTGGTTTGAGGTGAATGCTTAGTGGGGAGATCATCAAATATCCCTAAAAATTTTTCTGGTTTAATTCGGGTCTCTACTGCTCCTATGGCATAATCAAAATCCTTAGCTTTAAAGAAAAATTCCTTAAAAAACCAGTTCAAATCTTTAGCTGAAACTTCTTTTACTACCTGGATAAAATCTTCAATTGTCGGATGCTTAAATCGGTATCTCATATGGTAGGTCCGCATTATCTTAGCCCAGCTTTTCTCTCCTAAATATCTTTCTAAGGTCTGCAGGCAAGTAGCTGCCCGGTAGTAGACATTTAGGGAATAGCTGACGGAGTTGTAGAATTTCCATGATTCTTTAACAATAGGATCAAGCTTAGCCACCGGGCCAGAAATTAATCTGCCAAGTTGCCAGTCATAAATGGCTGGAGTTTTAAGAAGCCAGTTGAGTGGCAGCCCGTTAAATCTAACAGGAAGACAGCTGGGACCATAGGCAGCTTCCAGCACCTTGGCAGTCGAATAGGTGTTAATCCCCTCATCGAGCCAGGCTTCTTCAAATTCGTTATTAGCCACTAAACCGTACCAATAGTTGTGGCCAAATTCATGAACAATGACCTGCTCTGGAGACAACACCTTTTTGTCAAGAATAACAGAAGTCCCGGCGGTAAAAAGCGTTGGATACTCCATACCACCACTTCCGGTACGGAAAGGAGGGTCAACCATAGTTATAGTCCGATAAGGATAAGGCCCGTACCACAAGCCATAATATTTAATGGCTGCCATTAAAGCCTTAAAATGGCGTTCTGCCTGATGTTGATGCTGTTTTTCAATTAGCAAAATCATCCGGACATCAGGCAATTTTATTTCTTCAGGAGTCAATTCTAAAAGCTCAGCAATTGTTTGGTATTCTTCTGGGCTAACCTGATCTTCTGCTCGGAACCAGCGTTCGATCTTGATAAACCTGGGTGAAGCTGTCCAGGCAAAATCATGGATGTCCTGTTGCTCAAAGGTATAAGTAGTCTTGCCAGTAACCGGGTCATCAATTCTTTCTATTTCTTCTCCACAGGCTCCGACAACGAGATTTTGGGGCACCGTTATCCGAACCTTAAAATCAGCAAAATCAGCAAAAAACTCAGAGTTCAGATGATACTGGTGACAATTCCAACCTTTTCCTTCTTCATAAACTCCTGGTTTGGGAAACCACTGGGATATAAAAAAACCATCTTTATAACACCCAACCCTAATTCCATTCTGTGGCACTTTCGCCTGAAATTGCAGCTTAAGGATAATAGACTGGCCAGGTGCCAGAGGTTCAGGCAAATCAACTTTAAGGACAGTTTGGTCATCAGGATTGGGCGGTTCATCCGGGCTGATAAAAGCAGCTGTTGGCATTAGGTCATAGCCATCGACAGTGGTCAAAGAGGTTATCTTGAGATAACCCCAGTCATCTTTTCTGACCTGGTATCTTTTGTACATTGTTTCTCTTCTGGCTTCCTTGGCCATAGTCGACAGTTCATTTTTGAAAGCATTCCAGTAAAGGTGAAGCTGAATATCGGGCACATAATCCTGGCTAAGATTGCTCCAAACGATAGTTCCCCTGGCTTGAATCATTCGGACTTCAGGCAGAAGCTCAACTTCAAGATCATATCTGAGAGGTTTATCTTCAGCTTGCCCAGCCCAGCTCTTAAGAAATACAAGACAGATAAACCAAAACATGAGAAGGACTGCTTTTAAGGTGTCTGGCTTTTTTTTCAAGACTATTCTCCCATCCATATAAAGATCGATCTTATCTTCTTAAGGCTGAGGGTCGAATTGAAGATTTTAGATCTCCAGGTAGAAGCTCTGTCTCAGGGATTAATTGCCCGGCGGTCACCGGCTGCCCTCAGTTTCGGTCTGACTCAAAATCCAGTCTTCCCAGGCCTGGCGGCGAGGAAAGAAAATAAACAGCACAATTATCGAAACAACCAGAAGAATATAAAAATCACGGTAGAGACCGTGGATCAAAAACATTATCAGGCCGAAGAGCGCCGGAAGTTCACTCATGATTAGCACAATGAGAGAAGTTCGGTGTAATCTATTAAGAAGGTCTTGAGCCTTACTCCCAGCTTTCCTTCTCAACAGCCAGGATTGGAGAACCCTGGCCAGGATCACACTAATAGCTGACAGGCCGTAACCTAGGTATCTGATTTTAGTTATAGCCTGGATGCTGGACACTGGATAAAGCCCATAGAACGGAGCCATTGTCCGCCTGATCAATTCAACCAAAACCAGATATAAAACCAGGGCACCAAAGACTGAATAACCAACCAGGGCGGCAATTCGATGAGTTCTTTTGATTACTTGCCTGAATTCCATTGGTTACTTTCTCTAAGCTATTATATTTTTTTTTACTTTGGCTAGCAACTAACATCTAACCTAAATGAGCAACTTTATTGTCATAACCAAATTTTGCTGGTAATATTTATCCTTTATAAATTCTGTTGTTAGAGATTGATGAAGATATGAAAAATCTAACTTATGATTTTAGTAATCAAAGCTCAATTGAACCGGCCAGTTATTACTGCCAGCGAAGGCCTCTCCCTTTTGACTATCAGGAAGTCTGGCTGATGAATTTTTTCAGGTTTGAAGCCCTGGAAGTTAATGGCCGTAAAATAGAACCTTCAATTGGTTGGGCTCTCAGTGTTCATGGAATTTATGATTGACATATTCCGGAGCATTTTCCCGGATGATAATTATTAATGATTCAATTAAAGTTTAAGGAGTAATAATGAATTCAGCTGACAAGATTAGGGTGACTATTCTTACCTCAGAACTGGCCCCACTGGCTAAGACCGGAGGTCTGGCGGATGTAGCTGGAGCTTTACCTAAATATCTCAGCCGAGATAATCGGCTGGAAGTCATAGCTATAATGCCTCGCTACCGGGAGGTGAAGAAAAAAAGCTTGCTCCAAAAGCTGGTTTTTGAAAACCTTCAGGTTGACTGGCCTGCTTCAGAAAAAAACTTCTCTGTTTACCAGGCCAGATTGGAAGGCTTTACTATCTACCTTATCGATAATGAAGCCTACTATGATCGGGAATATCTTTACAGCACTCCGGAGGGAGATTATCCAGATAACGGAGAAAGGTTTGCTTTCTTTTGCCTGGCAGCTCTAAAATCGATTCAAGCTTTAAACTTCCAGCCAGACCTGATTCATGCCCACGATTGGCAATCAGCCCTGACCTTGGCCTACCTTAAACACCGTCCTAAAGCCGATGGCTATTTTAGGAAGACTAAGTCGCTGTTCACTATACATAACCTGGCCTATCAAGGTCTATTCTCTCCAGACATTCTCGACCGGGTTGGCTTGCCTGAATTTCTTTTCAATTCAGAAGATCTGGAGTTCTATAGTAAGGTAAATTTTTTAAAAGCCGGTCTTCTTTATTCAGATGCTATCAGCACTGTTAGCCCAACTTACAGTCAAGAGATCCAGACCCCGGAATTTGGTTTTGGCTTAGAAGGAGTTTTGAGGAAGAGAGCAGACCGCTTGTTTGGAATTCTGAATGGTATTGATTATCAGGAGTGGAATCCAGAAACCGACCCGGCTCTTCCAGCTCACTATTCAAGTGATAATCTAGCTGGAAAATCGATTTGCCGAATAGAATTGCTCCAGTCCTTCAATTTTCCTGTAGAGACCTCCTGGCCCATTATTGGCATGGTGTCCAGATTGGCCGGACAAAAAGGTTTTGATCTTCTAATTAGAAGTCTGGAAGGAATTTTTAAAAGACCGGTTTATCTCATAATCCTTGGAACTGGAGAAAAGGAAATTCAGAATCTCTTGCTGGCCAGTTCCAAGAAACATTCCGAACGTTTTGGCCTCAAAATTGCTTTTGATGACCGCTTAGCTAGACTTATATATGCCGGTAGTGATTTTTTTCTAATTCCCTCACGCTATGAGCCGTGTGGTCTAACTCAGATGTACAGTTTGAGATATGGGACGATCCCGATTGTCAGGGGTACTGGTGGATTGAAGGATACTGTAGTCGAGTTTAATCCGAAACTTCTTCAAGGTAATGGGTTCCTTTTCCAGGAATATGAGGCTGTAGACATGCTGGGGGCTATTGACCGAGCCATTTCTTTTTATAAAAAGGAGCCCGCCTGGTCAAAGTTGCTGGACAATGCTCTTAATAGTGATTTTTCCTGGGAGAAATCAGCCAGAAATTATTTTGAGCTGTATCAGAAAATTCTCAGCTTTTAAGTTGAATTTCTTTCTTTAAGTATTCTGCTGACACCTCTGGAGGGACAGGATTGATGTAATAGCCTGTGCCCAGTTCAAAGCCAGCTACTTTAGTCAGGATTGGCAAAAGCTCAAGGTGCCAATGATAATAGCGATCAATTCCTGGCCAGGCTTTTTCAGAAACCTTAGGATTAGGAGCCTGGTGAAAAACTAAGTTATAGGAAGGGTCTGATAACTGGGTTTTAAGACGAGATAAAGCCTGTTTAATAGCCTTAGCCAGCTGAAAGGTCTCCTGGTCACTTATCTTACGGAAGTAAGCCGAGTGATTAAGGGGAAAGATAGCCATCTCAAAGGGAAAGCGGGAAGCATAAGGAGTTAGAACTACAAACTGATCATTCTGAAAGACCAGCCGCTCGCCAGAAACCTGCTCTTCCTTTATCATTTGGCAAAAAACGCATTCCCGGATTTGATTGCGGAACAATCTTTCTGCTCCATAAATCTCTTCTTTAATTCTCTTTGGCACTATAGGAGTAGCTATCAGTTGGGAGTGGGGATGAGAAAGAGAAGCTCCGGCTTCCTTACCCTTGTTCTTGAATATTTGAACATATTGGTGGTGGAAATGTTCTTCAATTTCTATCGTCCGGAGGCGAAATACCTGAAGAATCTGAGCCAAATGTTCCTCTGGTAAATCAGACATTTCTTGTTTATGGTCAGGGGTTTCTATGATGACTTCATGAACCCCAACTCCTTCCATCCACTGATAGAGTCTCTTGGTTTTTTTTGGAGGTGGTGGACCTGGCTGAAGGGCTGGAAATTTGTTTGGCACTACTCTTATTTTCCAGCCTGGCTGGTCTGGCGAGGAATCATTCTCTCTTATGGCGAAAACTTCTGGTGGAGTCTTGGCTTCGTTACCAGAGCAAAAAGGGCAGAAAACCAAATTTTCCTTATCTGGATTTATTACCTGTTGAGGACGAAAATCATCCGGCCTTTTGCTCCTTTCAGTTGAGATTATGACCCAGCGGCCCGTAACGATATCTTTTCTTAATTCAGGCATATTAATTTCACCTCTTCCGACTCTGGTTTTAGACTGTTTTAATCTTTCAAGAGATCCTTTATTTTTTCCTTTAATTCATCCATCGATGAGGATTTGGTAATGTAGGCATCAGCCGCCCAGGTCATAAAATCACCTTTATAACTCTGATAGGCAGTATTGATGATTATTGGAATGTCTTTCCTCAAACCCATAATGCTGGATATTAATTCAATGCCATCCTTACCCGGCATTCTAATATCGGTGATGATAAGGTCAAAATGACCAGCATTAACCTTTTCAAGTGCTGACTCAGCATCATGGGCTACGACTATTTCATAGCCTTCCTTGGCTAATTCTTCCTCATAAAGGAGGCATAAACTTTTATCATCTTCTACTAACAGGATCTTTTTCATTGTTGCTACTCCTTTCTTTTGATAAAAAATAAAGTCTAAACATAGCTCCATGGCCGGGTCGGCTCTTGACCTCCACCTTACCACCGCAGGTTTCCATAACCTTTTTAACAAATAGCAGACCCAACCCCAAACCGCCTTCTTTAGTTGAAAAAAATGGGCTAAACATTTTTTCCTGAGCCTTTTGATCCAGGCCCGGTCCAGAGTCTTTTATAATTATGGTGACCCATTTCTTATTTCTCTGACTGGCTCTTATGTAAATTTGCCCCCCGGAAGGCGTTACGTCAAGGGCATTATCCAGGAGGTTGGTTATGGCCTCTTCAAAATAAACTGGATCGCATAGAATAAAAGGAGTTTCTTCGGGCAATCTCAGTATTATTTGTTTATCCTTAGCCTTGGCCATAATATCCGGTCTTTCCAGAATTCCTTTTATAATGGGCTTAAAATCAATTGCTACTAATTCCTTAATATTTATTCGGAGAAAATGGCTTATCTTATAAATGATATTTTCCAAGTGTTTGATTTCCTCTTGGATGATGTTTAAATTCCTCTGGCATTTGTCCCGATCACAAGGATTATTCAATAGTTGGCTGGTAAATCCTCCAATCGCTACGATAGGATTCCTTAGTTGATGAGATACTAGGGCTGCCATTTCACCCAGGGCCGCCATTTTCTCCATCTCTACCACCCTTTTATAAAGCCGAGTAGTGTAAATATAATTGCCTGCTAACAAAGCACAGAGGCTGGCCAGCTCAATGTCTTTTAGGGTTATCGGAGCATGAGTGATAGCATTATCAGCCACTATTATTCCCATAACTTCATCATGAGCTGGCAAGGGCAAACAAAGAAATTCATCAACCTGAACAAAATCCATAAAATTTGGGTCAACTGCGGGTTCTGTTTTAGCCTGCTTAACCAAAATTATTTCTTTATTTTTGGCCGCCAGAGCTGGCAATTTGAAGTAGTCATCTTCTAAGGAGTAAGTCAAGACTTTGAGCCTGGGCTGCAGATCGGTCATAGTCCTGGTGAGCAGTTCTCGGTTATGTTCTACTATCTCCGCATAGCCAATACCCGGTGATGACAGCAAAGTCCAAATGGCTGCAGCTTCTTCAGGTGATCTGGGCCCAAGCCACATGGCAGCCTTGAGCTTATCGCCTTCTTTAAGAAAAAGAGCAGCCCGGTTAAAACCTATACCGGCGCCAGAAGTCAGAGCTGTCAGAATAACCAGCAGGTTATCTTCAAGAGAGAAAGGCTGGAAAAAGCTCTGGGCAATGATAGACAGAAGAACTAATTCTTTTGGAGTATCAGGATTAAAATTAGCTGGCTGAAACTTATAGGTCTCAATCATTCCAATCTCCACCCCTTGGGAATAGTTCGGATTCCCCCTGGACTGATCTTAAAGTTAGCACTATCTTTATCCAGGTCATAACCTACCTGAAAATTCTCAGGCAAAACCACATTCTTATCTATAATCGATTTTTTGATCTTGTCTCCCTTTTTGATGATGGTACCCTCAAAAACAATTGATTGCTCAACAATAGCTCCAGGCTCAACGGATACACCCGGGGATAAAATTGAATCCCGGATGGTTCCTCCTCGAATTTGGCAGCCGGCTCCCAGAAGAGAGTTCTGAACATTTCCCTTAGCTAAGTAGGCTGAAGGGTATTGTGGCTTGTAAGTCCGTATCGGCCAAGAGGGATCGTTTACCCTAATTGGAGGGTTTTCTGACAGAAAATCCATATTAGCTTCCCAGTAGGCATCGATAGTACCGATATCCTGCCAGTAATCTTCAAATATGTAAGCATAAGTTTGGTTCGATTTGATTAATTCTGGCAGCACATCTTTTCCGAAATCATGACTGGATCTGGAATTTTTGGCATCCTTTATCAAAGCTTTGACCAAAACCTCGGTGCCGAACAGATAAACACCCATGGAAATTAAGACCTGGCCTGGGGACCAGGGAATAACCGGAGGTTTTTTTGGCTTTTCCAGAAAATTTTTAATTCGGCAGTCCTCGTCGATAGAAATAACTCCAAAACGGCTGGCTTCTTCAGCAGGCCAGGTATGAGCCATAACCACCGCCTCAGAATTTTTCTCCAGGAAAAAGTTCAATATCTGGCGGTAATCTGATTTATAGACATGGTCACCTGACAGAACCAGAATTACGTCAGGATTTTCCTGCTGGATCGTATATATGTTTTGAAACACGGCGTCAGCTGTTCCTTCATACCAGTGTTCACTAACCCGGCCCTGGGCTGGAAGGGAAATTATGTATTCATTGCCTTCTGGATGGAAAATACTCCATCCTTGAAGAATATGTCTTTCCAGAGATAATGACTTATATTGGGTAAGCAGAGCAATTTTCCTGAATCCAGAATTCATGGAGTTCGACAGACTGAAATCTATTATCCTATAGGAACCGGCAAAAGGAACAGAAGGCTTGGCTCGATCTCTGGTTAAAGGATAAAGCCTTTCGCCTTTTCCGCCACACAAAATAATCACCAGGACTTTTTTATAAAAGGTTTCCATCGGATAAGACTACCTCCTTGGCCTTTCTTAAATTTTAATTGCCTTGACATTAAATATTTACGATTTTCTATTACTTTCTGGCTCCTTAAGAAAAAAATTATATCATATAGGTTTAAGAAAAAAAGACTTTTTCTGGCCTTCCACAAACCGATTCGGGGATTTTCTGGCCTTCCCTCACCGTGTAAACCAGGCCTCGGCTAGCCCGGTTCTTGCCCAAAAACAAGGTTGTAGTCAAAATTCTGGCGAGTTTTCGGTCAGAGTCCTTCTGTTTTTCAAATTAAGTTAGCCACGGATTTTAGCTTAGGGAGATTTTATCCAACCGTGACCTGATATCATGGTGGCCTAAGGTCATAAACAAAACCTGTTTTTCACCACTGGTCATTTTAAGCCTCCAGACAGGGTGAAAACTTATGCCCTGAGTGATTACTTCATAATCTTTTTCTGATTGAGAAACAGTCCTGACCCTAAAATCCCAGATCGCCTCGGCCTCAGGAGCTTCCAGTGATAACCGGCCATCGAAGAATTTTACCTGGTTCCTCCCAAGCTGATAATCCTGTTCAAAAAAGGCCAAATTCCATTCTGAGGTCAAGGTCAGGTCAATTTCGCTATCCCCCAGATTTTCTATTTCATAGACAAAAAGCAAGGCTTTAAGTCCAGCTCTTATCCTTTTGGTTAATCCTATCTTAGCCAGACCTGAAGGCAAGATAACTTCAGCTTGGCGCTTAATTACTAAAGAGTCCTCTTCTAAAAAGGCAGTATAAGGCTGTTCAATAAAATCTCCGGTTTGCTGGTAATAAATGTTTTCATATTGTTCTCTTTTGATGTCCTGCGGTAAAAACCTTTCCAGAAAAGACAGCCGGCGGTAGTTATCAAAGGTAAGCCAGGGTTTAGCTTCTGCTGGCAGCTGCCTACTGATTTCATGAATCGATCTGGCCTCTGAACCTTCATTGCTGGAAGTAGCATAAAGGTGATAGAATTCCTGTCGTTTGGTCAGGACATCACTCAAATTAATACCATGATATCTATCATCAATTTCTGTGATACCCCCTCCGCTTCCAGGTTTAACCCAAAGAAAGAACGAAGGAGTTTTTAATTGGTATTCATCCTGGCCGTCGAGATCAAAATCAAATTTCTCCCAGCCACCGACGAATGGTATTTTCAACTCAGCTGAAATCAGCTTCTGATAGACCGCCCTTCTCAGATGAGGCAGGTATAGACCTCCGAATATCCCGTGCCAATAGGCATCATTGCATTGAGCCTGGTAGAGATTTTTTTTGGCTTCTGGATCATGGCTTTGACTGACCTCAGCTGAAACCTGAAGCTGTCGGCAGCGCAAATGGTGACTTTCAGGATATTTCAGGGAAAAATCCCTATACAGTCCTCCCCTAAGAAACCGCCGAGCTTTTTCAGGCAGGTAGCTTTTCAGCTCAAGATATTCTTTTTGGTCTTCAGGACTTAGTACCCATTCCATCATTTCTTCATAGGAAGCAGGAGGTATATAAATCTGTCCCAGGGATGGTCTACTCTCTAAGTATTGACTGAAGGTTATCATCTCAACCGACCCCGATTCGATAAACTCCAGAAAACTCTTCAACCAGCCATCCTCATAAACCCATTTGTTGGTTCCAGGCCACAGGCCAAATTTTTCACCATCATCACCGATAATAGCTGTATCCCGGCCTGAATTCTGGAGCTTTTGAAAATAATTTTGAAGCTCGGTTAGAGGCCTAAACGGTATATAATAGCGGAGGGTTTTATCAATAGGAAACAGGCTGAGCTTTAAACCTTGATCTTCGGTCAAGTAATATCCATGAATATTGGTGACGCCAGCATAATTGAAATGCTGTTCATCCAGGAGTGTGTACTTAAAGCCAGCTTGGTGGAGCAGGCTGGCCAGATGAGGTTCCCAGACTCTTTCAGCCAACCATAGTCCCTTGGGTTTACAACCGAAAGTATCTACCAGAAATTCATTCATCAAATTCAGCTGAGCTAAGCGGTCTTTTTCAGGTATTTGGGTCAAAATAGGTTCATAGTATCCTCCCCCTAAAAGTTCTACCTGACCAGACTCAACCATACTTCGGATAAGGTCAACGGCTTCTCGAGCCTGGCTCATCAGATAATCCCAGAGAAAGCCAGAAAAATGCAGGGCGAAGCGAAAATTCGGGAAGCGGCTGACTGTTTCCAAAAAGGGCCAATAAGCCTGGTCAAATGCCCGGCGAAAGACTTCAGGAAAATTGCCCAAGGGTTGATGATTATGGACACCAAAAAGAAAGGTTAGTTTGTTCATCTTTATTCCTTGCTTGACCAGTTTTGTCAAAACAACTCGCCTACCTTTATCAATAAAAAAGGAAAGCTAATATATTCTTGTGGTGTTTAGGAACTATGTACACCAACCCAGATTCTGGTTTGTTTTTTTTGCTCACAGCTGTATTTAGAAAAAATATCTTGGGACTTGTATCATCGATGAAGAAAACATCTTTCGCAATCAACTTCTCCTGGTTTTCTGGTAACCATCATTACCATTCCCAATTGGTCAGCTCGGTCAATGATTTCCTGGTCTCTAATAGAACCCAGGGGGTAGATAATCCCGGTAATTCCGCTTTCGGCAGCCAACTCTACTACATCGGGAAAAGGCATAAAGGCGTCAGAAGCCATAACACAACCCCGATGGCCATAGCCACGGTTAGATAGACGGATGGCATCTTCAGCAGCATCAATCCGGCTGCGCTGGCCAGAACCTATGCCATGAATCTTGTCTTCAGTACCAATGATAATAGCGTTCGAGCGAGTATAACAGGCGACTGTCCAGCAAAGAAGAGCCGCCTTGAGCTGAGTTTCACTTGGCTTCTTTTTCGAAACCACATCTAGGTGCTCGGAAGATACGATCCTTGAATTAAACCTTTTCTGAATCAGCAGTCCGCCAGCCACCCGCTTGACTTCTAACCCATTATCTTTGGCCGGTTGGTCCAGGGTAGCACCCATTTTAACCACCCTCAAAACTTTCCTGGAGCTGAGAACTTTGAGAGCTTCTTGGCTGAAATCAGGCGCATAAACTACTTCAATATTCCTGGAGCTCTCTACCAGAAGCTTAGCTAGCTCTTCCTCTACTTTAAAATTAAAAATATCGACACTGCCGAAGTTAGATAGAGGGTCAGTCCCCCAGGCTTTCTTAAAAGCTTCCAAACCGCATTCAGCCATGGCCACACCACTGGGCATCTCATGTTTGATGATAACCGCCAGACATTTTCTTGGGAATATTTCAGCTAATTTTCTAATCAGGCGCTGTCCTAGATCCATATCCCCTACATTTATGTAGCTCAGCCCTTTTGTTCCTTCCTGCAACACCTCCATCGTAGCCATATTAGGTCCGCTGGCTCCTTCCTCCGCATAGAAAGCGGCTGGGTAGCCCGGGTTCTCTCCATAACGCATGGAAATTTTCTTGGTGAATTTCGTCTCTCCCACCATCAGCGAGACAGGAAAATCCTCCTCAATCTTGGTCTTGTACTGAGTTCTTTCTGTTCTCTGATTTTTGCCTTCCATCTTTTATCCTTTATTTTTGTTAATAATCTTGATTTCTTGGACATCTCCTGCTGTGGCTGAGGCCCTGAGACAGGCCACCGCCACTCGGAAATCTTTCTTGTCGGGAGCGGGTTCCAGAGAATTGAAAACCTGGTTAGCCACTTCATCAGCACTATTTCCTAAAATTTCCAAGAATACTGGTTCCCCAAAAAATGAAGGCAGTGGGTCAATGTTAATTCCCATATAAGTCATCACTAACCAGCCTCTTCCTGGAATTAATGGTAGCTCAGAATAGTTTCTGATGACTGAACCAAATTCTCCACGTTTTATTACACTCACCGCCAGGTTAAATCCCCCAGCAAAAGCCAGGCTGATGCGTGGAGTATAAATTGGGGCGTCGGGCTCATATTTCCAGTCTTTTAGGGCTCTGACTAGTGCTAACAAAGGGTTGTGAACAGATTCCAGGGATCCCATTATGTCAGTTGTATGCTGGCCATTTGAAACGACAAAGCCCGAGGCTGAATACAAAATGGCCGGATAAATAAGTAGCTCGGGATTCCCCGACATAATCAAAGCTGCATCAGTTGGTTCAACCCAGATTCCATTTTCTTTCTTTACCAGGCGTCTGGCCTGGCTGGCAGCAGATCGTCCTGTTAAACCATAGACCAGACAGATATCATCGCCAGTTTCAAACTGACCAGCAATGATAAA
>JAQULR010000010.1:33692-52031 GCA_028749205.1 Acidobacteriota bacterium
TTGGTTCAACCCAGATTCCATTTTCTTTCTTTACCAGGCGTCTGGCCTGGCTGGCAGCAGATCGTCCTGTTAAACCATAGACCAGACAGATATCATCGCCAGTTTCAAACTGACCAGCAATGATAAACCTGCCCGGGTATTCCAAACCTGAAAGGTAAGATTTTTGGATATTCATACTTAACTCTTGTTTGATACCATACCGCTGATCAATAGTCAAGAAAATAGCTTCTTCACTTGTTTTAATTTTTTCTACAGGTAAAATATATTTTTTTGTTAAAAGGAATCCGATTTTATGAATTTTCGCAAATCTTGGCTATATTTCATTCCGGCAGTTCTTTACTGCCTGATCATTTTTATTCTGTCTGGCCAAGTTCTGAATCTTGAAATTGACCTAACTTTCTCAGATAAAGGGGCTCACTGGTTAGAATTTATGGGGCTCGGCTTTTTGTTAGCTTTAGGCTTTTTTTATAATCTTCCTCGACAGACATTTCTCAGGGCTTATTTGACGGTAATAATCGGGATTTCTGTCGGGTTAGTTGATGAGCTTTATCAGAGATATCTACCCGGAAGACAATGTGATTGGCGTGACTGGATAGCCGATATTATTGGTGTGATGGCCGGGCTGGCAATTTTCTGGCTAATTTTTAATCTAAAAACCAAGAAATTTTCAGACAAAAATTCTTCTGGCCAGCCTTAGTTCATTTCGGGCAATTTCTTTTTCAAAAAATTAAAGGTTTGTTCTGGAGCAGAACAGATGGTAAATAAATTCAGATCTTCTCGAGTAATGGCCCCAAAGTTGACCAGGGCCTGAAAATTGATAACCTTTTCCCAGTAGTCCTTTCCATAGAGAATGAGCAGGACTTCTTTTTGAGAAACTTTCCCAGTTTGAAGCAGAGTTATTATCTCAAAAAATTCATCCAGAGTCCCAAAGCCTCCTGGAAAGGCTATAACCGCTTTAGCTTTATACATCAGCCAAAATTTTCTCATAAAGAAATAATGGAAAGTAAAACAAAGGTCCGGTGAAATAAAAGTGTTGGCTGGCTGAGGTTGGGGCAAAGAAATATTCATCCCGATACTTTTTCCTCCTGCCCGGGAAGCTCCCCGGTTAGCCGCTTCCATAATGCCTGGGCCGCCTCCAGTACAAACCACATATTTTCGGCCTCTTGGCTTAAGAGTCATTCCCCATTTGGTAATCCTGTAGGCCAGCTCTTCAGCTTCCCAGTAATATTTATAGAGAATAGAGTCTGAACTGGCCGGACTGGCCTTAGCAGAACCAAGAAAAAGAATCGTGCTGTCTACCTTTTGCTTTTCCAGTCTAGCCATGGGCCAAACATATTCACTCAAGATTCGCAGGGTTCTTCCTTCTACCGATTCTAAAAATTCAAGATCTCGATAAGGAGATTCAGATAATTCTAATTTTTTTGATCCAGGTTTTCTTTTCATTTGGTTTCTCCTGTCATTACCTAAATTAAGACTTTTAATTTTCTCTTTATTTAAGCCGAATTGTCAACCCAGATTACTCAGCTATAATAGAGCTGACCGTTACCAAGGTTGAATTTTCAGCTTAATCCTGCGAAAATAATAGCCTGTGAAAAAAGTCTTTATATTGACCTTAATGTTTTTGACCACAGTTCTTTATTCCTGTCGTAGCCCAAAGCCGGTCAGTGTCCCAGAGCTTGGTTATACTGAAATCGGAATAGCTTCCTGGTATGGACAAGAATTTCATGGACGTCCAACAGCCAGTCAGGAGATTTTTGACCAGCATGATCTGACTGCCGCCCATCGGACCCTGCCTTTTGGAACCATGGTTTTGGTGACTAACCTGGAAAATGGACGACAGGTAACTGTTAGAATTAACGACCGCGGACCCTTTGTCAGAGGAAGAATTATTGATTTGTCTTATGCCGCGGCTCGTCTGCTGGGTATTGTCGGACCTGGAACATCCCGGGTTAAAATAGAAGTAGTTAGTTTTAATCCCAAAGAAGAAAAGCCAACCGATGGATATATACTCCAAGTTGGCTCTTTTGTTGATCCAGATAATGCCAGGGCTCTTTATCTTTCCTTGAAAAAGGAATTCCCTGATATTTTCATTTCTGTATATCGGACCGACCATCAGACTTTTCACCGGGTGCGTTTAAGAGCCAACTCTGAAGCTGAAGCCCGAGAGCTGGCGGCCCGACTGGTCAAAGCCGGCCATCCAGTTTTAATATTGTCTGAATAGATTTATCTTACTGACAGATTTTTTTGTTTATTAAAAGCTAATGGCAATCGCCAAAAAATAGAACCTTATAGCTCTGACTAGCCCTCTCAAGTCTGATTTTATTCTGAAATAATTATAACTACCCGATGCTCCCCTTCTGGGACTTCAGCCACCACCCGCTTTCCATCGAATTTTCCAGCTTCCCGGCCATTAATAAAAATCTGACCTTTTTTCCTGTTCTCAAGATTAACAGAAATTTTTCTTTTCTTTAAGCTTTTAACTTCGAAGGAAATTTCTCTGGCTGTATAAAGAAAATGTCTAAAGACTGCCGGTCCATTAGAATTGAGCAGTTCCCGGCCTTCTTCATTTAATTTGATTCTTTTCGATGACATTTCTACTTCATAATGCCTGTCCAGAACAGAAAGTCTTCTTAAGACACCCTTGCTTTCTGGATTAAGCTGTCCAAATCTGAAACCATCCCAGGGTGTGACATCGAGATATTCTTCTACTCCCATTAAGGCAAACAATGGCCCCCAGCTTTGATAACGCTGGCCGCTGGCCTCTCCAGTACGAGAGTCAAAATTCTCAGGACAAAGTTGATAATTTTCCCAGATTCTTAAAAACAAATCAGTACTTTTTTTGACAAAATCAGCAGCCACCAGGTCTAGGCCATAAGCTTTTAAACCTTGATAGACCAAATAATTAGTCGGAGGCCAGATGGCTCCCCGCCAGTATTGCTGGTCATTAAAGGCTGGATCATCACGGGAAATTGTTGGCAGAACATAATCGCCCCAGAATTCAGCCGGATTGAGAAGATGCCTAAGCATTTTCAGGGCTCGGTCTTCGTCGGGTATTCTGGCTATCAATGGAAAAAAATTAGAAGCAGCTTTTCTCGATGAAAAGCGGCCGTCCCAATGACGATCGAAATAAAAGCCCTCATTTTCATTCCAGAGGAATTGATTAACCAAATTTTTAATTTTTTCATATTCCTGGAGGTATTTTTGATTGTCATCTTTGTATCCAAGAAATTGAGCTAGTTGAGCCAAACAATAACAATCGAGAGCATATAGACTATTGAGATCAAGGCAGTTCATTTCTAAAGTTCCGGTTTGTTCATTGTAACTGGCCTCATCCCAGTTAGGCAGGTCGTCCTGGCCAGATTCCCACTTAGCCCTTTGCTTCCCGCCGGCTTCCTTTTCCCAGGGAGGGACCTCTCCGGCGACTAATTGGGAATCACTCCCCCACTCTAAAAGGCCATCATTGTTTCCGTCTCTGCGATAATGACCCTCAGGGAGGTATTCTGTCCAGAAATTGTGCCATTTTTTTAGGTAGGGATAAGCAAACTTGAGCAATTGTTCATCTCCGGTTCGGAGGAAAAGCTTCAATACGGTAAAAGATCCTACCGGCGGCTGGGAACGGTCTGGAGTTCCACCAAATCGACCTCGCCAATTAGGAATATTTCCGTTTGGATATTGGGTCTGCAGCACGGCTTTAACCGTATCACTGGCCAGCCGAACATTCTCCACCAAGAGCTGGAGAGAATTGAAAAAAGAATCCCATTCAAAAATGGTCCAGTGGTCAGGTTGGCCATTGGAACGGGGAAAAATCCAGTTGCGTCCGGCTGGAGTGTAATAGCGGTGATACCCGTTTTGGTATAAAGTCATCCAGAATAAATTATTAGTTATGGCTTCAGCTGAGCCTTCATATAATCCGCTGATCTGAAGTCGCTTTTTTGAATAAGCTTTTTTTTCTTCTTTTAAAAAATCATCTATAGCACCGCCGCTTCTGAAGCGGTAAATTTTTTCGTTAATCGACTCCATACTTTCACCAACTGAAGCTACAAAATAAAGTTCAGTTTCCTTACCGATATTGAAAGTCAAGTATAGCCCATTAGCTACCGGCTCCACTTCTTCCGGCTTGAGACTCAGCCAGCAAAGATAATGTTCAGATTTCATAACGGCACTCTGGCCATGGATGTAATCTGATTCGGGTAAGTAATGATAATGGCCGTTAAAATCCCAAGGGAAATAAAAAACCAAAGTAATTCTATCCAGAAGACTCGGGAAACGATACTTCCCGATCACTGTCTGTTCATCCCGCCGACTCCATTCTACCAGCATCACATATTCATCAAGTGAAGGTTTCAAAAAAATCGGCGTTTCTCGACCCTTCTTAAAAGGGAGGCGAAGGTCGAACTTCATAGAGGCATAAAGCCCATCCGGCGAGTGAGGTCCCACTTCGGAGATTAGATAGAAGAAATCCTCAAATTCAGCCATTTGGTCCTGGCGGTAGACTTTAGGGGAAAAAGCAAAAGCTGAATTAGGACTGCTGACAATCACCAGCCCAGGCCAGGCTTTTGGATCCAGAGCTCCTATAAAAATATTTTCCCAAGGATAAAAGATCTCAGCCCTTAGATGAAACCCCGTTACCAGAATAAGAACAATCAGGCTAAATAAAAAAAAGCCTTGATTTTTCTTCATGGTTAAAATTTAGATTATTTTTTAAATTAAATCAACAGATACTGCCCGGGCCGCCAACCTACAGTATCCATAAAGCCAGAACAAGTTAAAGATTTCAATAGGTAAAAGCAAATCAGAGCAGACTGTTACGGTTCTTAGCCGATTACTTATCTGCAAGACCCGCTTTAAATTTTTATCAAGCTGACTATAATCGTAGATAACAATATTGTCAGGAGGAAAAATGGATATCCAGAGATACTTCATGTCCCAACAAGGAGAAATGCTCAAGCTGCTAAAAGTCTTGGTTCAACTGGAATCTCCAACCCAGGATAAAAAAGCTGTCGATAACTGTTCGGCTGAAGCCCTGAAACAAATGGCTCGCCTGGGACCAAAAATAAAAAGAATCGCCCAGAAAGAAATCGGTGACCTTTATCTAATTGAGTTTTCACCGGCCGGAGTCAAAACTTCAGAAAAGCCCATTTTGGTTCTAACTCATATAGATACTGTTTGGCCAGTAGGAACCATTAAAAAGATGCCCTTTTATCTTACTGGAGACAAAGTCTTCGGACCTGGAGCTTTAGATATGAAAGCCGGACTGGTCCAGGCCATATTTTCGCTCCAAGCTATCCACAGTCTGGGGATGGTCCCCAGGAGAAAGATCTGGCTTTTCATAAATTCAGCTGAAGAAACTGGAAATGATGAAAGCCACAAACAGATTGCTGCCTTGGCCCAAAAAGCTGGACTGGTTCTCTGTCTGGAGCCGGGTCTACCTGGAGGCGCCATTAAAGTCAAGAGAAAAGGGAGAATAGTGACCAGGATAGAATCTATCGGCCGATCGGCTCATGCCAGTACTCCCGAAAAAGGAATCAACGCCATAGAAGAAATAATGGTCCAATTGCAGAGATTTAAGAAATTAAAACTTAAGGGCCTGACTTTGAATATTGGTCTAATTGGTGGCGGTGATAAAGCTAATGTTGTTCCTGAAAAAGCCTGGGCTGTTTGTGACCTAAGGTTCTGGAGCTCGGCTGACCTGGACAGAATCAAGTCATATCTTAAAAAGATTCAGCCGTCAAAAAAAGGAGCTAAGGTCAAAGCCGGTCTCCAAAATTTCACTCCTTCCATGGAATTCACCAGAGCTTCAAGAGAGCTATTTGATAAAGCCCGTAAAATAGCCATTGATATGGGAATGGAACTGAAACCCGGGCAAAGCGGCGGAGGTTCTGACGCTTCAATAGCCTCTCATGTAGGGACTCCTTCTCTGGATGGTCTGGGCCCCGAGGGAGAAGGCCTGCATGCTGCCAACGAGCATCTTCTGCTGCCATCATTTATCCAGAGAACCGCCCTGCTAACTAAGCTGCTGGTGGAATTGTAATAGCCTGAATTTTTATCAAAGGTCATTATAGTTGACTTTTCTGGCTTTTTCGGTTTAATTTATTAATATTAAACAAATTACTATTTAATAGGAGGATTTATATGATAAAAAAATATTATCTTTTATCACCAGGTCCTACGCCAGTCCCAGAGAAGGTTCTTTCCAGTGCCGCTGAACCTATAATTCATCACCGGACTCCAGAATTTTCTAAAATTTTAATGGAAACTACCGAAGGCCTAAAATATGTTTTTGGAACCAAGGAAGATGTTTACATTCTGGCCTCCTCTGGAACTGGAGCCATGGAAGCTGCTGTCATCAATACCCTGTCGCCAGGAGACAAGGTTCTGACCATCAACGGAGGAAAATTTGGAGAAAGATGGGGAAATATCTGCCGGGCTTATGGTCTTGATACTAAGGAGATTGTTCTGACTTGGGGAGATGATTACAGCCCTGAACAACTGGCTAAAGAAATTAAGAATAACCCCGGCCTGAAAGCTGTTTTTACCACTCTGTCTGAAACCTCTACAGGAGCTATCTTTGATATCAAGGGATTTGGCGAGGTAGTAGCCAAAACCGAAGCCATCCTGGTAGTTGATGGCATCTCAGGAATCGGGGCCACTCCCTGCCCGATGGATGAATGGAAAATTGATGTTTTAGTATCTGGCTCACAGAAATCTTTTATGATTCCTCCTGGATTGGCTTATATTGCCTTAAGCCCTAAGGCCTGGAAACTAGTGGAAACCTCCAAACTGCCCAAGTTCTATTTTGATATTAAAAAATATCGGAAAAATCTAGGAAAACAAACCACCCCCTGGACACCAGGAGTTTCTCTGATAATTCAGCAAAATAAGGCCCTTGAAATAATCAAGAATATGGGTTTAGAAAACTTTCTTAATCATCATCAAATCTTGGGCGAAGCCACCAGGTCAGCAGTTAAGGCTATTGGTTTAGAACTCCTGGCTAAAAGACCCGGAAATATATTAACTGCAGTTAAAACTCCGGCCGGAGTTGATGGTAGCAAATTGGTTAAGACCATGCAAAATAAATACATGGCTTACATTGCCAATGCTCAGGATCCCCATAAAGGAGAATTTTTCCGAATTGCTCACTTAGGCTACATGGGCGGTTTTGATATTATTACTGCCCTCTCAGCTTTGGAAATGACCCTGATGGATCTTGGCTATGATAAGTTTCAGGCTGGAGCTTCAGTGGCTGCAGCTCAAAAAATTTTAAGGGAGGCTTGGCAATGACTAAAATCCTAATCGCCGACAACCTTGACAATGAAGCTATAGAGCAGCTTAAAGCTGTTTCTGGTTTCGAAGTTACGGTAAAAACAGGACTAACTGAGCCTCAGCTGGTTCAATTGATAACCGATTTTGAGGTGGTGGTGGTGAGAAGTTCTACTAAGATCACCAAACCGGTTATTGAAGCCGGGGGAAAATTGAGGCTAATCGTCAGAGCCGGGATAGGTCTGGATAATATAGATGTCGCCGCCGCTAAGGGAAAAGGGATTGAAGTAGCCAATACCCCAGCAGCCACCTCTATTTCGGTAGCTGAACATACCCTTGGTTTGATGCTGGGTGCTGTCAGGCATCATGGGCCAGCCAATCTATCAATGAAAAAGCACCAATGGGAAAAGAAAGCTTTTACCGGAACTGAACTCTACGAAAAGACTCTGGGGGTGATCGGTTTTGGCCGGATTGGAACTGAAGTAGCCAGACGAGCTCTGGCTTTCGGGATGAAAATATTAGCCTATGATATTGTTCAGATAAAGACTGACCTCCCAATTAAACAGGTTAATCTGGAAGAACTCTTGAAAGAAGCTGATATCATTACCCTTCATTTACCCAAAACTCCCCAGCCCATTTTGGGCGAAACAGAATTTGGCCTGATGAAAGAAGGAGTAGTAATCGTCAATGTGGCCAGGGGTGGAGTGGTAGACGAACAGTCTCTTCTTAAAGCCCTAAACAGCGGTAAAGTCAAAGCAGCTGCTCTGGACGTCTTTTCTAAAGAACCACCTGATGACTGGAGTCTTATTGACCATCCCAAGGTTACAGCTACCCCTCATCTTGGAGCCGCAGCTAAAGAGGGTCAAAAAAGAGCCGGTATGGAAGTAGTAAGAATCATAAAAGAAAAATTCGCTTGAGGCTGTCCAGATTAAAATTTAGTGTTTAGGACTTTCTAATTTACTCAAAGGGTGTAAAATAACCTCAGGAAGAAAGCATGGTTTATCTTGATAATAATGCTACCACTCCCCTTGACCCATTGGTCATTGAAAAGATGAATTGGTTTCTTAAAGAGCATTTTGCCAATCCTTCATCTCTTTATCCCATCGGACGTCAAGTCAAAGAACTAATAACCGAAGCTCGAGAGCAACTGGCCTCGGCTATTGGAGCTCATCGCAGTGAGATAATTTTTACCGGTTCGGGTACAGAAGCTGACAATTTCGCTATTATTGGTGTCCTGGATGCTATACCTGAGAGAAGACAGTTTATTACCTCGGCTATTGAACATCCTGCAGTCATCGAGACAGCTCGTTACCTGGAAAGAAAAGGTTACTTGGTTCATTACCTTCCTGTTGATCAATTTGGATTGATTGACCTGGACTACCTGAAGTCGGTCCTGACAGAAAATACGGCTTTGGTCTCAGTTATGCTGGCCAATAATGAAATTGGGACAATCCAATCCTTAGAAGAAGTAGTCAAGACAGCTCATAGTCATGGAGTTCTAGTCCATACTGATGCGGTCCAGGCCTTTGGTAAAATGGAAGTAAATGTTGATAAATTAGGCGTTGATTTACTGACGGTTTCTTCGCACAAAATATATGGTCCTAAGGGAATTGGCGCTCTTTATCTCAGGAAAGGCACTCCGATTGTTCCTTTTATTCACGGTGGGCATCAGGAATACGGTCTGAGAGCTGGCACTGAAAACACCATAGGAATAATCGGTTTTGGTGAGGCGGTTAGAATTATGAAGGACAGATGGAAAAAGGATAAAGAACGCCTGGAAAAGCTGGCTGATAAGCTTAAAACCGGGCTGGAGAAAAAAATCCCCAGTCTCAAATTCAACGGTCATCCAGAAAAAAGAATCAAAACTACGGTTAATTTTGCTTTCCCGGGGTTAGAAGCTGAGGCTATTCTATTAGCCTTGGCCACTAAAGAGATTTATGTTTCTACTGGCTCAGCTTGCAGTGAAGAATCGGAAGAGGCATCTCATGTGCTTCTGGCCATTGGCCTAAAACCAGAGATTGCCAGGTCAGCCATCAGGATGTCTTTGGGTAGGTTCAATACAGAAGAGGATGTTGATATAGTATTAAGTGAAATGCCCGGGATTGTTCAGAGACTGCGTGAAATTTCACCCTTAGATCCAGAAGCCTGACGCAGAAAGATTACTGGCGGCAATCTCAACAGACAAAAGGCTCCTTTAGCTCAGTTGAAAAAATAGGCCATGGTTATTTTAGCTTATTCAGTTGAGTCAAATAGATTTCTCTGACCTTTAATAAGAATTCCTGGACACCTGACTGTCTAAAATCCGGATAGGTCCAGTCCAGAAGCCTGACTCCTTTCCGTAAGAACAATAGTTCCAAGTGGGCGTAAATTCCCTGGCTCAATGGAACCCGGTGAGCAAAATCTTTAGTAGTTGCCATAATTAGGGCTGAGGCAGTCAGATAGCCAGGGTCCAGATTAACAGGTCTGGCAAGATCAGGCGAAAAATATTTAAGCGCCTTTTCCAGCTGGTTGGTTCTGAGTTTGATCGCAGGAAGCTGCTCTGGATTAATCAGTTTTTCGAAACTTAGAAAACAGCGATAAAGGTTTGGACCCATTTCAGCTTGATAATAATCAGTAAAATTAAAAGGAAAGTCCTGGCTTTTCAAGTCAATCTGACCAAATTCTTCTGGTAGCTTTTTCTCTGCCTTAAGCTTGATTTCTTTCTGGGAAAAGATAATTCCACACAGAAGTTTTACCGGCTTGAAAGCTCTGATCTCAGCCATTTTATTCTCCAAAATAAGTTATATGAAATAATGACCAGATTTCAAGATGGATTAAATTTGAATAGAGATATTAACACCATAGGAATTGCTGTTCATTGTTTTTAATGGCATTTTTGAAGACTTAATATTTTGGATCTTTAGGAGTAACTATTCTAAAGCTCTGGATCATCAGAACTCTGAAATTCTTGATGGGACTTAAATTTTGTTTCTAAAAGTTACTTTACCAGCGGCTGGTCTTCTGTGACCGAAAGAAGATATTAGCTAAAAGTTGGTAGGTTCGTTCTGATAATATAAAAACAACGGCTACCACTTCCCTATTTAATGAGACAGAAAAATACTTATCAACCTAACTTAAATGCCTAACTAAAGATGTTTGCACCAATCTTATCTGGATTGATTTAGCCTGACTTTTTGATATAATCCTTAAATTATGAAGTGGGTTTACATAGAAAACATCTCTGAATACAAAGCTCAGGAAGTTGAAATCAGGGGGTGGGTCTATAACAAAAGGTCCAGTGGCAAAGTCCGGTTTCTTCTAATTAGAGATGGAACTGGCCTAATTCAAGGAACGATTTTTCATGCTGATAAGGATTTTCCTTTATTCCGGATTTTTGATGAGCTGACTCAAGAATCATCTGTTATCATCCGGGGAAAAGTTAGAGAAGATTCCCGGGCTCCTGGCGGTTACGAGCTAGAAATATCTGATATAGAAGTAATTCAGATAGCCCGAGATTATCCTATAACCCCGAAAGAACACTCAGTCCCCTTTTTGATGGAACACCGACATCTCTGGCTAAGGTCTCAAAAGCAACATGCGGTGCTTCAGGTCAGGGCCGAAACCATCCGAGCCATCAGAGATTTTTTTGATGGTCGCGGTTTCAGGTTAATGGATACTCCGATTCTGACCCCGAGTGCCTGTGAAGGGACCACCACCCTTTTCGAAACTACTTATTTTGACCAGAAGGCTTATCTCAGCCAAAGTGGCCAGCTTTATAACGAAGCCACAGCTGCAGCCTTCGGAAAAGTTTATTGTTTTGGACCAACTTTCAGAGCTGAAAAATCTAAAACCAGACGTCACCTGATCGAATTCTGGATGGTAGAACCTGAGGTAGCTTTCGCTACTCTCCAGGATATCATCGAACTCGGTGAAGATCTGGTGATGTATATCCTGGGAAGAGTCCTGGAAGAACGGAAACAAGACCTTGAAATTCTTGAGAGAGATCCAGCTCCCCTTGAAAAAATCTCTAAGCCTTTCCCACGCCTGACTTATGATGAAGCGGTCAAGCTTCTAAAGGAGCATGGTTCTAAGATAGCATACGGAGATGACTTTGGCGCTCCAGAAGAAACTCTTCTCTCTAAGATTTATGATCAACCTGTCTGTGTAACTCACTTCCCGGCTGCAACTAAAGCTTTCTATATGCAACCAGACTCGGGAAGACCAGACCTCGCTCTGGGGGTTGATTTTATGGCCTCAGAAGGCTACGGGGAAATTATCGGAGGGGGTCAGAGGATTCATGATTTAGAATTGCTCGAAAAACGACTAAAGGAGTTTAATCTGCCTCGAGAAGCTTATAAGTGGTATCTGGACCTCAGAAAATACGGGACATTTCCCCATTCTGGCTTTGGGTTGGGAGTTGAAAGGACAGTAGCCTGGCTCTGTAAGCTTCCCCATATTAGAGAAACTATCCCCTTTCCAAGGCTTCTTTATAAGATATATCCCTGAATTTTAGATTGATGCCTAAGATTTCTTTGATTACCCTCGGTTGTGCTAAGAACCTGGTTGATTCTGAAGTGATGCTGGGTCGCTTAGACTCTGCTGGCTATCAATTTACTGCCAGCCTGAATGAAGCGGACATTTTAATCATCAATACCTGTGGTTTTATCCAGCCGGCCCGGCAAGAAGCGGAGCAAGCAATTGAGCAGGGCTTGAAATGGAAAAAGAAAAAATCGGGACGACTGCTGGTGGTCGTCGGGTGTTATGTGCAAAGATTTTCCAAATACCTTAAGGTTCGTTATCCTCAAGTTGATCTCTGGACAGGAGTCAGCTCTTTTGACCGAATAGACGAATTAATCGAAAAGAAGCAGGATATTCTTAAGCAGGGAGCTTTTCTTCTAAACCATACCACTCCCAGAGTGGTAACCACAGGTCCTCACTGGACCTATGTCAAAATTTCTGAGGGCTGTTCCCACCGTTGTTCTTTTTGTAGCATCCCGCTGATTAAGGGGTCCTATAAATCTAGAACTATCAACTCTGTAGTCCAGGAAGTCAAGAACTTGGCTGGATTGGGTATCAGAGAAATTAATCTGGTTTCTCATGATACCACCTATTTTGGACGAGACCGACGCCTGACTCACGGATTAATTAGATTGATAGAGAGGCTGTTACCAATTCAAGGAATTGAATGGATAAGAATTCTGTATGGTTACCCGGAAGAAATAGACGGGGCTTTGCTTGACCTGATGATTGAGGATAAAATCTGTCGTTATCTTGATCTTCCTTTTCAGCATGCCTCTCCAGCTATATTGAAAAAAATGGGCCGGTCCATGAGCGGGTCAAGGGCTTTAAAACTGATCGATAGGATAAGAAAAAAGGTTCCCGGAGTGGCCATCAGGACCTCTCTCATCGTAGGTTTTCCTGGAGAAGGTAAAAAAGAATTTCAAGAATTAGAAGATTTTGTTTTTCGGGCTAGGTTTGAGCATCTGGGAGTCTTCTGTTATTCTCCAGAACCGGGAACCAGGGCTACGATATTAAAGGATCCGATTGCCCAAGTTGAAAAAGAAAAAAGGCGACAAGAACTCTTGTTGATCCAGCAGGATATCTCAAAAAAGTTTTATGAAAGTTTTGCTGGTCAAGACCTGAGAGTCCTAGTAGAAGGTCCTGATCTCACCAGGCCAGGACTGTTGGCTGCTAGGGCTCAGTTTCAGGCTCCTGAAGTGGATGGGATGACGCTGATTGAAGGCTGGTCTAAAGCCTGGAATCAACTCCAGCCGGCCTTCTTAAACATCAAGATAGAACGCGCCTTAACTTATGATCTTGTAGGAAAGGTTATTAATGATTAAACTGGCAAAAATTATCTCGACTTTCTTTGGCTTGGGGCTTTTCCCTCTAGCCCCCGGGACCCTGGCCAGCCTGGTGATTATTATTCTCTACAAATATTTCCTTTTTCGGCTGTCCTGGCCCTTTTATCTGGTAATCGTTATATTAATAACAGCTGCTGGAGTTTATTTTTCTACTATTTATTCCCGCAGACTCAGCCTAAAAGACCCAGGTAAAATAGTTATTGATGAAGTATCAGGACAGTTGCTGGCGGTTTTTTTGATCAAACCGGACTGGATTATTCTCGTCATTTGTTTTGCTCTATTCAGGTTTCTGGACATCATCAAACCTATGGGCATAAAAAAGCTGGAAAACCTTCCTGAGGGCTGGGGAATTATGGCTGATGATCTGGGGAGTGGCTTGCTAGTAAGTATAGTGGTTCATTTATCCCTTTGGTTATTTTAGTAGGTTAAAAAATGAAGTTAAATCCTAGTCGCCCGATAGAATTCATAGCTGTTGGTAGTGAACTTCTCTCTCCTTATTTTCCAGAAACCAATTCTCTGTTTATTGCCGAAAGACTTCAGGAACTGGGTTGGCAGCTAACTTTTAAAAGCGTTGTTTCGGATCGACTCGAAGAATTAAAAAAGGTCATTAGACTGGCTAAAAATCGATCCTGGTTGATAATTATCAGTGGAGGTTTGGGCCCAACCGAGGATGACCGCACCAGACAGGCCGTAGCTGAGGTTCTTGGACGGCAGTTAATATTCAAAAGGGAAATTCTGGAAAAAATTAGAACCAGATTCGAAAGCCGTGGTCTTCAGATGACTCCATCTAACCGGCGCCAGGCCTATATCATAAAAGGCGCTGAAATTCTGGATAATCCTAACGGCACCGCCCCAGGAATGTGGCTGGAAAATAGAAATCAGATTATCATACTTTTACCCGGGCCACCCGCAGAACTCCAACCGATGGTCGAAAACCTGGTTCTACCCAGGCTTAGAAAATTTAGTCAGGTTCAAGTTCTAAGGTCAATAATTAGAACCACTGGGGCTGGAGAATCCTGGGTTGAGGACCGAATTCGTTCTGTTTATCAAAATCTGCCTCCTAATCTGGAACTGACAACTCTGGCCTCGCCCGGTGATGTCCAGCTATGGCTGACAATGCCGGTTAGAGAAAATTTAGAAAAAAGTCTTCAGGCCTTTGAGCATTTCAGAAAAAGGATTATCCGGTTACTAGGCCAGCTGGTTTATTCCGAAAATGGTGACCCTCTGGAAAGGGTCATCGGCCAGCAACTCCAGTCGACAGGAAAAACCCTGGCCTGTGCGGAGTCCTGCAGCGGCGGTCTTTTAGCCCATAGAATTACCAGTGTTCCAGGGAGCTCAGTCTACTTTCTTGAAGGTCTAGTTACTTACAGCAATCAAAGTAAAGGCCGGGAACTAAAAGTTTCTGCTAAACTAATAAAAGAACAAGGGGCGGTTAGCCCAGAAGTTGCTAAAGCTATGGCGGTAAATCTAAGAAGGAAAACTGGAGCTGATTTCACTCTTTCTACTACTGGTATAGCCGGCCCTGGGGGAGGTTCAGACAGTAAACCAGTAGGGCTGGTCTTTATTGGTCTAACCTTTCCAGGAGGAGTAGAAGTAAAACAAAATTCTTTTCGTGGCGACCGCCAACAGATTAAATTTCAGACTACTCAAAAAGCCCTGGATATGTTAAGGTTAAAATTAATAGAGGCAGGCTTAACTAAATGAGAACATTTATCGCTATTGACCTGACACCAGAGATTAGGACCGAGCTTTCTAACCTTGTCAGGCAATTAAGGCCAGCCGGGACAGATGTCAAATGGGTAGCTCCTAATAATTATCATCTGACCCTGAAGTTTATCGGTGAAACGGGAGAGAAAGAGGTTGAGATCATCAAATCAATCATAAATGAGCTGGCAAAAATGCATCGGCAATTCCCCTTAGCCTTTAAAGGTACCGGGAGTTTTCCTCAAGGCCAGAGTCGTCTGAGGGTTATCTGGGTGGGAGTATCAGGAGGAGCTGAACTTCTGGCTCTCCAGAAAGACCTGGAAGAATCTCTTAAGAAAGAGAATTTTAGTGCTGATGATCGTCCCTTCTCTCCTCATCTCACTATCGGTCGAGTTCGCCATCCTCAAAAACAGGAAAAACTTAAAGCCCAGTTGGATCAGCTAAGCCAGAAGGATTTTGGCTTAATGCCAGTAAAAGAAATAACCTTTTTCCAGAGTGTTTTACGGCCTGAAGGGCCCGAATATAAAGTAATCAGCCGGTATCATTTGCAATGAAAATATTATTTTTAATCGGTTCTTACCTACTGGGAGCTTTCCCCACTGGATTTCTCCTGGTCAAGCTAACCTCGAAACGAGATATCCGAGAAGTAGGCAGCGGCTCTACCGGAGCTACCAATGTCCTGCGTTATGGTGGCTGGAAACTGGCCATACCAGTACTGCTTATAGATGGACTAAAAGGATTTTTACCTGCTATCTTAGCCACAGCTTTGTTTGATGACCAGAAGATGACTGCTCTGGCCGTCCTGGCAGCTGTGATCGGACATTGTTATCCGGTTTATCTAAAATTCCGTGGAGGTAAAGGGGTGGCGACCTCCTTAGGAGGCTATCTTTATCTAGCTCCTCGTAGTCTAATTATCAGTTTAGGACTAGCTTTGATCCTTCTACTATTATTTAGATATGTTTCCTTGGCTTCTTTAGCCGGGCTATTGTCATTTCCTTTCTGGACTCTTTTAACGTTTGAAAATAATCTGCTTTTCTGGACTGGATTGCTAATCTTTTTGGTTATTTTTATAAGGCACAGGCAGAATATCAACCGGCTAATTGCTGGAACAGAAAGAAAACTTGGAGACAGGGTTCATGGTTAAGTTTGGAGTCATCGGGGCTGGGAGCTGGGGTTCGGCTATGGCCTACTATTTAGGCCGGCTTGGCTTTTCTACCAGTCTTTGGGTAAGAGAGGAAGAAGTTTTAGACGGGCTCCTTCAATCCAGAATCAACCATACTTTTCTTCCTGGTTATGAATTTCCTGAAATCGTCAGCTTTCACAAAAACATTGGAGAAGTAATAAAGAAGGCCGAGATAATTTTTGTGGCTGTCCCTTCTCAATTCTGTCGCCAGATCTACTTGAGGATTGATGAACACTTAAAAAAGGGGCAGGTAGTGGTTAGCCTGACAAAAGGTCTTGAACAAAAAACCTATAAAAGAATGACTGAAGTGATGGAAGAAGTGTTCCAACCGACCAGAAAGATAGGTCTAGCGGTTCTTTCTGGACCAAGCTTTGCCCGGGAGGTAGCTGCTGGCCACCCGACAGCTCTGGTTCTGGCCAGCAAAAATCAGTCTTTATCCAAGGAGATTCAGGAAACTATCTCCAGCCTGCAGTTAAGAATATACACTTCAACAGATATGATAGGAGTAGAGCTGGGAGGAGCTATAAAAAATGTCGTGGCCATAGCTGCTGGTATATCCATGGGACTGGGATATGGCAACAATTCTAGGGCTACTCTTATCACCAGAGGATTAGTTGAAATAACCAGGTTAGGTCTGGCCATGGGAGCCAAAAAAGAGACTATTTACGGTCTAGCCGGGTTAGGTGATCTGGTTTTGACCTGCACTAGTGAGCTAAGTCGCAATTATCGGGTTGGGTTGGAACTGACCAGAGGTAAATCACTGAGACAGATTCTATCTGAAATGAAAATGGTGGCCGAAGGAGTGAGAAATACACTCACTGTATATAAACTGTCTGCTCATAAAAAGATTGAAATGCCGATCTGTCATCAGGTTTACGAGATCCTTTACAAGGGCAAGCCGCCTCATAAGGCTCTGGAAGAATTGATGTCCAGAAGCCTTAAAGAAGAAAAGTCATGATTTAAATTAAGATAGTATGAGTTTCACAGTTCGAATTCCTAAAAGGAGGGTTAAGTGAAACAGCCGCAACTTCAAATCTTAGTCATCATCCTATTATTGGGTTTAACCAGCTGTGCCTCCACTCAAAGCCAGCAGGATAAAGCCCGGGAAAAAGATCCCCAATACCAGTACAACCTGGGGCTATTTTATTTAAATAATAATAATATCGATGAAGCTATTAAGTGTTTTAATAAGAGCCTTTCTCTCAATCCAAAAAACCATTTAGCCTGGAATGCTTTAGGCTTAGCCCAATCGATGAAAGCCAATTTTGAAAATTCAATTCGAGCTTTTGAGAAAGCTCTGGAGGTCAATCCCCAGTTCTCCGAAGCTCATAACAACTTAGGGACTATCTATTTTGAACTCGGGCAGTATGAAAAAGCCGAAGCGGAATATCGAAAAGCCTTGCTCGACCCCACTTACCCTTCCCGGGAATTGCCCTATTATAATTTGGCCCGTTTGTACTTTGTTCAGGATCGACTGGATGAGGCCTATGACAATATTCAGAAATCCATACAGGCCAAAAACCGTTTTGCCATGGCTCATAATTTGAGAGGGATGATACTGGAAAAACTCGGAGAACTTGAAGAGGCAGTAGTGGCTTTTGAACAGGCAGTCAAAATTGTCCCAGATGATTCTACTTTCCTTTTTAACTTAGCCAGAGCCCAGTTCAATAATGGTCTCTATAAAAGTTCAAAAGAAAATTTTGAGAAGCTTTATCCAAAACTGGTGACTCAGGAAGACCGGGATACAGTCAAAATATATTTGGAAGAACTTAAGAAGATAGTAAAAGATTGAAATCTAAAAAGCCTTTCCCCTTGGCTTAGTCAAGCCAACATCTCAGGTGCCTTCTCTCCAGCCTTTAAGATACTTTTTTTGCTCAGCTGTCAGCCGGTCAATCTTTATCCCCATAGATTCCAACTTCAACCTGGCTATTTCCCTATCTATATTCTCTGGCACTAAATAAACCAGATTATCTAATTCTGGACCATGTTCCTGTAGATAAAGGACAGACAAGGCCTGATTGGCAAAACTCATGTCCATAACCATAGCTGGATGGCCTTCAGCCGCCGCCAGATTGATGAGCCGTCCTTCAGCCAGGACATAGACTCGCCGCTTGTCTGAAAGACAATATTCCTCAACGAGTTCACGAACCTTATTCTGGCTTTTGGCCAGTCTCTTTAAAGCAGGAAGATCAATCTCAACATTAAAATGCCCGGCATTAGCGATTATAGCTCCGTCTTTCATCTTCCGGAAATGCTCGGCTCTTAAGACATTTTTATTACCGGTTACAGTTATGAAAACATCACCAATCTCAGCCGCTCTAATCAAGGGCAGTACTTGATACCCATCCA
>JAQULR010000011.1:0-4647 GCA_028749205.1 Acidobacteriota bacterium
CTGGAAAAAAGATGAATAAAAAAGAAAAGAAATCGCCAGAAAAATTAAAATAGAGAAAAAAAACGGCAGGAGGCCTCTTTTAATTCCAGTCCGTAATTCTTTATTAGCAGTTTCTGACGTAAGGTTAAGGTGCCTTTTATTCTTCTGGGCCGAGAGGAGCCAAACCAGAACCAGGCTAAAAACTGAAGCTGCCAGGACTATGAGAGAAGTTTCCTTAGTAGCGTAAAGCAGGCCGGCAAAAAGTCCCAGCCCCAGGGCTTCCCGGTAATCCGGTTTATTTACAAATCGCCAGAGAAAAATCACCAACGCCAGGCTGAATAAGACAAATAATGTTTCCTGAATGTAAAACCGACTGAAATAGATAAGTTGAGGTGCAACCGCCAGAAAAGCTGCTGCCCAGAATTTCTCAGAAGTCTTCAGATATCTTCCAGCAGCCAGAAGAATGAGCAGAAGCAGCCATCCAAAAAAAACAGTCACCCCGCGCAGGGTGTTTTCAGTAAGCTCAGGATAGCTTTTTTGGCCGCTAAGCCAGGCCAAAGGCAGACTCAGATAATATAGCGTCGGTCCGTGATGGTCAGCCGGGTCATAGCGATATTCGCCTTTTTCGAGAAGCTCACCGAACTTATAAGCTTGATTGGCTTCATCGTGATGCATCGGCCTGAGGTCAAGCCGATAGAGACGGACAAACAGACCAGCAACAAAGACTAAAATGAAAAGATAAACAAAGGTCTTTTTTTTCATCTAACGGGCAGGCCGTAGACTTCGACCTCCACATAGTGGTTCATATCGTTGGAGGTGTTGCCATTGCTCCAGAGCCGGACATAGCGAGCCCGGGTGCTCCTGCCATCAATAAGCTTTCCTTCGTAGGTTTCTATGTATTCTTTATCGCCACCAGCTCCGAGACCTGAAGAGTTGTCATGATCGTTGTTAAAAAGGGTAACTATACCCTCTTGGAAATCCTTATCTTCAGAAACCTGAATTATAACATCCCGGTAAACCCGAGCCTGACTGTGATAGTGCCAGACCACAATAGCCTGAATTAAATATGGAGCCTCTAGGTCAATCTGAACCCACTGTGGCCCTGGGCCCAGCTCGACAAAATAGCCATCTTCTCCTGATTTTTCGCCATCCGTCACATAGCTCAACTCACCTATGACCGGCAGGCTGTCGCTTGAGGTAACCGGTTTTTTCAGCGAAACCAGCTCGGTTCCTTTCGGGGCAAAGAAAGGTCCCCGAGGTTTACCGGTTATAATTTCAAGGTTGGGGCTCTTGATGTTTCTGGGAGTACCAATAAACATCGGCTTGGGCAGTTCAATCTTAAGCTCAACTTTTTCCTGTCCCTGGCTTTTTTGAGATACTTCTGGAGCTCCGACCGACAGCAGCAAGCCGCAACTCAAGACAATTCCTACTATTTTAATATGATTTAGCTTCCCCATCGCCAGCTCCTTTTTTCCTCAGGCCCAGCGGCCTTTTCTATTTTCTGGTTAATTTTATTGGTCTAACTGACCTGGATTTTTCATCAATAAAACAAGTTAAATATCATCTTCAAAATCATCCGGCCGGTTAAACCAATAACAATTTTTATCACGACTTATGACCAATGTCCAGAGTTGCGGCTGTCTCTCGAGGTAGGTCTCAATCTCTTCGAGGCTCATAACCATAAAAGCTGTCGACAGGCCATCAGCCATGACGGCCGAGGGATGGGAGACCCAGGCCGCTAATTGCCTGGAAATTGGTTGCTTTTCCCGTGGGTCAAAAATATGTTCCCCTTTAACCTCATGACCTGAGCCGCTCAGGGCCCTGTTTTTGAGGTGAATTTTTCCTGCCTTAAAAAAATCGAAGCCGCCCCCAACTGCCACCGGCCAGGGTTTTTGACCGCGGGCATAAGCTGTGCTCTGACCGGCATTGACCAGAAAATCACTAACCTCCCAGTCGGCAAACAGATCGGCTGCCTTCTCCAGGGCATAGCCCTTACCAATAGCTCCTAAATCCAGGTCGAGATGAGCCCCAAGGACTTCGAGCCTGATTGCAGTATACCCATTTTCAGTTTCAGCCAGCTCAAGGGGAAAAGAGCTTGGCCACTTTCTCCGCTCCTCTGAGTTGGCCCAACTAATTTGGCAACAAGCTGAATTTTTTTGGCTTCTATCTGAGACAATCAGTCTGTTCTCATTTTTTTGGTCAACTCCGGGGTTGCTCTCTTCTCTATTTGCCGTTTGTTCTTCTTTTTCCTCTGCCTTTTTTCCCTTCTTCTCTCTTAAAGCTCGGAAATTGATGTTGAAAGCCCCACCTGTTTCTACCATCAGCTCAAAGCTCATCTTCAAACACTCATAAGTTTCAACTCCGATGGGAAGCATCTCGCCTGGCTTTAATCTGTTAATCTGGGAGATCTCACTTCGGTCGTCAAAACGGCTGAAGAAGCCTTCCAGTCTATCAACTTCTTTGAAGAATTCCGTAGCAGCACTCTGGCTGTAGGCTTTGTCTTTCCCGGCGATGAAAACTTCAAAAAAAGTGCCCATCGCTTGATGAGAAAAATGTTGAAACTTTGTTTTTATCATTAAAAGGCCTTAAGTGCCGAGGCAAAACTTTTTATTCAATTTATTCAATTATCGAATCTAAACCTAAAATAGCCGACAGGACTGACACCAGGGCAGCCCAGCGGTGGAGATTGAAGAAAAGGATCTGGGCCGGAAAGTTAAAATACGGTAGCATGGAACCCAGGGTAGAAACAATCAGCAAAAACCCGGATACCACAAAAATCCAGAAAGCCACGGCCTGAAAATAAATTCTGGGAAAACTTTTTTTAAGAATTGGGCAGCAAAAACCACCTCCTGTTTGACTGCTCCCCAGCGAGGACAGACTCTCCGGAAGATAAAGCCGGGCTTTAAGGAAAAGGCTGATGGCCAGACAGATGGCAAAAAGAGCCCCAGCCGCCACATGAAGCAAAAGAGGAAATCCATAAAGCCCCCGTTTTATAAACCAGGCAAAGAAAAATCCACTTAAAGCCTGATAGGCATAGCTCAGAGCCAGCAAATAAAAAACCCAGGCTGTCCAGCCCCGATAATTTTCTCTGCCCCAGGCGATTAAATAATCCAGGCATCTATCCCAGCGCCTCAAGTTCAAAAATGACTTTAGCCAGCGACCAAACCATTTTACATATCCCTTTATAGTCCCAGATGAAAAATTTCTGTGCTCCTGAGGCAGATGATTTAGGTAGCGGCCAAAGCTTAAACTGATACTCAAAACTATTATCAGAACAAAGCTGGTGACTGCGAAGAACATCCCCTATCTCCTTGGTCCTGGACTGGGGCCGTGGCCTGAAATTCTTGAAACTTTTCCAGCAAATCTGATTATGACTGCCAGCAGAAGCAAACCGATCATCAGCAGGCAGGCAGCCAGGACTAACTTTAAAGTTGGCCTGACCAGAAAGGTGACCCCAAACAGGAACTGAAAGAGAGAACCGGTTTTCATGAAATCAGTCTGGAGTTTGGATTCTTTATAATAAGTCTTAAGAGGCGAGTTGGCTTCCACCCGGCCGAAGAAAACCTCAGAACTTGAACTATGGCAATCACCACAGCCGTTTTTCCCGAGGGCCTGCTGAGCTGGCCTGACATTGTGAGCCAGGGGCCAGGATACCGGGCTGGCAGCCGGGTGTGGCCGGGCTTGAAGTTTTCCATCCTGATTCAGGCTGAAGACAAATCCACCTGAAACATAGGCAAATTTTCGTTCCGGCCAGAGCTCTGAAATTTTTCTAAGGATTAGCCTTAGCTGGCCTTCGGTTAAAATTTCAGAACCGCTCCCCAGCCCGGCCAGGTTTTTAACCTGAAATTCCGATAAAAGAGGCCTGAATTCTTCCGCTTCCAGCCAGCCAATCTCCGGCTCTGAAACTGGCTCACCGCTTTTTTCGCTTTTTTCAAGATAGCCCTGGGTAATGTTGTAGGCATACCTCCCAACAAGGAAAATAGGCTGGAGATTAACTGACAAAGTCTTAAGACTCTGCAAAACTAAGAAGATTTCATCTTCCACGCCAGAGGGAGTTTCTTCCGGATCAAAAATAGGAAGCAGCGGTTTCACCTGGTCTTCTTTAATCTGAACTAAAACAAATTTCTCTTGGCCCTCATTTCCAGGTAGTGAGCTCTTTTTGATTAGCCTGACATCCAGGCTGCCGTCGACATTCGGATCGAATAAAAATTCTGATATGATTACTGCTGGATAAAAGCCTTCATCAGCCAGAGGAACAAGACAATTCAGTAGTTCAGCCACATCTTCTTTTAGGTTGAACACCTCAGGACAGGCCTCAAGAACCTTCTGACTGTCAACCGGTATTAATTCCTGACCTTGTTTCTCAGCCCAGAAAGCCGGCCACATCATCCGCTCTGGATAGATTTTTTTATCCTTCTCTCTGACAAAGACCGGTTCTACTATGACCGGGTATTCTGAGGTCCAGATGGCTTTGCCAAATATTCCCAGGCGGTTGGCCCTTGAAGTATAGATTTCCTGTGGCTCCTTTTTAGGTAACAAGCCTGAATGACAGGTAGTGCAGGACAGGCGTTCAAAATGAATCTTGGGAATACCTTTATGCCCTGGCCTGGGAGCTCCGAGCTTTCCAGCAAATCCAAAACCGCCTTTTTCTGGCTTTTGACCGAGATG
>JAQULR010000011.1:4747-26234 GCA_028749205.1 Acidobacteriota bacterium
CCACCGCTCAGATTCCGCCCGAAGAGAACCACAAACTGCCAGTCGCTCATTCCGAGCTTCTCCGGAGACCAGAATCCAGGATAATTCTGGAAGGAGACGGGAAGCTGAACTCCGGTTTTTTCATCAACCAGAAACCAGGGCTCAGACCTGCGGTCGGCAGCCGGCCTCTGTTTGAAATTAAAATGAGTCCCCTTACTGATGGCTTGGTAGCTGTGGCAAGGTTCACAGGAATAACGGGCAGAAAAAGGCAGGGAATCAGGAGCTGCCGGAACAATTTTCTGGTTGAATTCATCCTGGAGGGGAATCCGGTGAAGGGGAGAAATCTGGCTTCCTGACCAGTCAATTTTTTCCTGGGGTTGGAGCTTTATTTCCTGTGGTGGGTTTTCTGAACTCCGAGCTTCGAGCAGTCGGGAAATGGCCAGAGTCGTTCTCATAAATAGGGCAGCACCTATAACTAAAGCCGATATCTCTAAGGCTCTGGCCCAGCCTGACCGTTTCTTTTGACTCGAGCCCTTCTCCAGTCGGCTCATTTTTTATAAAACCTTTCAACCTTCAGGCTTTAAATTGCTCCGGAGTAAATCTGAGCAAGGTCTTACTCTGAACGGCCTCGTTTACTTTAAGCACTGCCACTGCACTTTCATAGGCCAGTTCAGCCGGGCAGGTAAGCGGAATTCCCTGACAAATAGCTTCAAAAAAGTTTTCTAAGTGAGGCTGGTGAGCTGGTTTGGCCAGCTCAACCGGAAGCGGCCAGCGGCCAGCTTCTGCCGTGACCCGGACATCGACAAAAACATTTCTGGTTTCAACTTTCTGGATGGGTGGAGCCTCGGAGAGAATCAGACCTTCTCTAACCAGCGGTTCCCAGTCAGGAGCATGAGCTTCTCGATAAGCCCAGTTACCCCTTTGAGGGACCTCTGAAATTACCAGTGAGCCATTCTCTCCCATAAAAGTTTCATAAAATCCCCCATGGGAAGTAGTAGTCTGAACCTGGTAAAAAGCTCGGGCGGCTCCTTCCCGAGTTGCATATTCGTAAATCACCATCACGTTGTCATACCACTCACGGTTATGGTAGTAATCCACTCCTCCAGAAGCTACTGCGGTTTTTGGGTTAGCCTTAAAGACCCAACTAAAAAGGTCGATCTGGTGTGAACCCAGGTCAACTATGGGTCCTCCTCCATATTTCTTAAACCAGCGCCAGTTGCGGAATTCTTCCATCGAGCCGTAACCATACTTGTGCAGGGTTTGCGGGTCAATGGTATATTTCTTTGGCCAGCCCAGCATTTCAGATTTGGCTCTGTTCCACTGAGCATAGGCCGTCATTACCCGCCCAAGCAGACGGCGGTTTTGGATGAGCGTTTCTATCGCATGGAGGTAGCGGGGGTTAGAGCGACGCTGATGACCAACCTGGAGTAACTTTTTAGTCCTGCGGGCAGTTTCCACCATGGAGCGAGCTTTCTCCAGGCTGTTAGACATTTCCTTTTCGCAATAGACATGAAGACCGTGATTAAGACAGGCATTGGTCTGCTCAGCATGAACCCAGTCAGGAGTAGCTATGATAACCGCATCCAGGTCTTTTTCGCTGTCGAGCATCTGTCGGTAATCTTCATATATATTGGGTATCTGGCCATATTTTCGGACATAGCCTGAGGCATAGGTCCGGCTGTATTCCCAGATATCACAGATGGCCGCTATTTTTATTCCCGGTATCCTCAAACAGCAATCCAGAAGAATCCGGCCCTGCTCACCGGCGCCGATTAGAGCTACTTTGAGTTCATCGGAGGGACCAATAGCCCGTCCTTTTCCTTGAGCCGTTATGAGGAGCGGTGTCCCGAACAATTTGCCAGAAGTTACCGCTAATCCAGTAGCCGCCGCTGTGGTTTTAAGAAAATTCCGTCTGGAAAGGCTAATTTTATTCTGGTTTTTCTGCTCAGATGTTTCTTCCTTATCTTTTCGTTCCATTTAGGCTCTTTTATTCTTTTTTTTATCTTGTCCTGACCTCTAAGCCTTCGGCATTAGATAACCACTTTTTTAACCGTCACTTCGACCTTATTTAATATCAAATCTAATACTTTTTATCATTATTTTCTATTATCTTCCACTGATTTTTCTAATCTGCAAGGCGGCCTGGCCTTTCGCTAAAAAAAAGAGTTTCGGGGAATTCCTATAAACAAACAATCCTGACGATAATCAAGAAGCTCCTTCATCTGATCTAAACCTTGTGCGACATAAAACCCTTTTTCGCCCTGCTCAGCAGCCTTTATGATTGGTTCCATAAATAATATCTCAAAAGAGAATCAACCGGGATTATTCATCAATAAGGCAGGCCCACCTATTTTCCTTATTCCAAATTCCGAAGTTGATAGATCAATTACAATAAAAATCGGGACATTAACCGAGCAGATAAAATAGTATAAGGCCTCGATTTTCTTATAAGTGATCATCGAAAACTGGAATATCTCGAGACATGTTCCAGTTATATAAATGAGGATAAATAAGAGAGAATAATTTAGGTTGATTAAATATGGAAAAAATTTTATATTTACGTCGCGAAAAGAATTTTAAATGTGTACTTTAAGAAAGCTAATCTTAGCCCAATAAGGGGGAACGGCATGACTAAAAAGCAATTCGTTTGCACTGCCTGCGGCTTTATCGGTCAACCCATAACAATTACTAAAGGGAGCCTCGCGCTGGAGATTGTTCTATGGCTGGCTTTCTTAGTTCCCGGAATAATTTATTCAATCTGGAGACTTACCACCAGGTATAAAGCCTGCCCGGTGTGTAAAAAAGAAGCTATGATTCCAGCGGACACTCCAATAGGCCAAAAATTAGTTAGTGAAGTAATCCAAAACGAATCAAGCAGTAAATAAAGTTTTTTAGCCGGTATTAGAAGGGGAGCGGGCATTTCTCTTGGTCCCCGACCTTGTTTCTGGCTGTTAACTAAGTCGAAACCAGAGCTCACTGCTTTTCAATCCACCCAGATATTAGGTATCAACCAGATAGCCAACAAGACTTGGCATTTCCTGCCAATGCGGTTATGACTTGAAAAATAAGGGACACGATAATGGGTTCCTCTTTTTTAAGTTGACTTAGGGTTGAGTGGTCTTTTATTATTTTTGAGAACTGAAATAATTTGTATCTGGATATTAAGGTTTCAACCGACTATTTTTTCAAAAAATACTTGATAAAAAGGAGGTTGAAGGATGGAAGAGCATTCGTCAAAACCAATAGTTCCGGCCGAAGTTAATATCAAAGAATTCACCTTAAGGGCAGTCCTCCTAGGAATTATTCTGGCCGCTTTTATGGGAGCAGCTAATGCTTATCTCGGCCTGAAGGCGGGCATGACTATTGCTGCTACCTACACCACAGCGGTGGTCGGAATGGCGGTAATTAAAGCCTTTCGAGGAACTATTCTGGAAGAAAACACTGCCAGGACCATTGGCTCAATCGGTGGCAATGTGGCCTCTGGAGCCATTTTTACCTTACCCGCTTTTTTTATAACTGGAATCTGGCTTCCCTTTTACACCGTCCAGCATTACTTAATAGCAACGCTGATCCTGGTCCTGAGCGGGATTTTGGGGATAATGTTCGTCACCGTCACCAGAAGGATTCTGGTTAATGATCCAGAGCTCCCTTTCCCCGAATCAGTGGCCGCCGCTGAAATTCACAAGGCCGGTCAAAAAGGAGCCAAAGGTACCGGTCACCTGCTCACCGGGATGACTCTGGGGGCAGTCTTTACCTGTTTAACTGAATTCAAATTCATCGCCTTGAAATGGCAGCGCCTGGTCTCGGTGGGTAAGGCCTCCTTGCTGCTTAGAGGACCTGCGGCCAGTCCGGCTTTCCTTGGTGTTGGTTTTATCATAGGACCGAGGTTGGCATCCATAAACTTCAGCGGAGGAATTTTAGCCTGGGGTCTTTTGGCTCCTACTTTAGCATTTTTTTTCAACTATCATGACCTTGGAGCTGTAACAGACTGGACGGCAGAAATAACCAGGGTCTGGCGCGATTATGTTAGGTATATAGCTATCGGCGCCATGCTAATTGGAGCCTTCTATACTCTTTTCAAAATGCGAAAAAGCTTAATTCAGGGTCTTTCCCGTTCCATAGCAATGATCACCAAAAGAACTCAAGCCGGGGTTCCTCTTCTTCCACGGACAGACCGCGATATAAATTTGAAATGGGCACTAATAGTAGCCGCAGTTATTTCGGTCCTGGTTTTATTCATCTTCCAGGGTTATACCCAGAGCCTTCCAGCTTCCTTAGTAGCGGTGCTGCTTATGATCATCCTGGGGTTTATTTTTGCGGCTGTTTCCGGATATCTTGTCGGCATCATCGGAGTTAGCAGCAATCCTACAAGTGGCCTGACAGTTTCAGTATTGATTATTGTGGCTCTTATCATGCTTCTGATGGGACTTCAGGGGACAACCGGAATCTCGGCTGTGCTTATCGTGGCTACCTTTACTTGTGTTTCTGTATCAGTAGCTGGCGAGATGATGCAGGACCTAAAAGCTGGTCATATTCTGGGCTGCACCCCCTGGAAAATGCAGGTAGGAGATGTCCTCGGGGTTACTGTGGCTGCCTTAGTGATGTTTTTTGTACTTTCAGTACTTCACCTGGGCAATATTAAACAAACAGTCAGTGCAAAAATCACAGAATTAGAGCAGGCTGGTATTACAGAAATTTCTTATGATGGCCGGTTGCAGGATATCGAAGCCAGGGTTTATAACCTTGATGAAATTAAGACTCTTCCGGCAGAGGTGCAGAATGAGATCCTGCAAACCAATGCCGGTTTTGGTGGAGAAAAAATCCCCGCACCTCAGGCCAGTCTGATGGGAGCTGTGGCTACAGGGATATTTGAAAGCAAGACCGAATGGATCTTGATCGTGGCTGGTATGTTCATGGGTCTGGGGTTCATACTGATGCAGGTTAAAAGCCCGATGCTCATAGCCGTCGGAATGTATCTGCCGATCGATACCTCTTTTGCTATCTTTCTTGGAGGAGCTTTTAAGGCTCTTCTGGAAAAGAGAATCGAAGCTAAGAAGCTGTTACCAGATCAAAAAGAACGGGTCAGCAATCAGGGGACTCTCCTGGCCTCAGGACTAATCGCCGGAGAAGCTATAATTGGAATAGTCTTTGCCACCATGGCTTTTGCTGAAGTCGGTTTTCTACAGGTTTTTGCCCAACCATCCTATTTGATCAGCCTGGTAGGCATAGCTGCCCTGGGCCTGTTCTTAGTTTTTAGGGCACTTAAAATAAAAGATAAGAAGCAACCTGAGAATTAAAGGTCTTTATCGAAAATAAAGGTATTAACAAAAAACTTTTGTTGTTGCTTGTAATTAAAAATTTTCATATAATCTGGCTCTAAAGCTTATTTGAATAATATCGTGAGTTTGGCCGAGCCTAAAATAACACTTAATTTTTATTGGCTGATAGTAGCCCTGTGTGCTTATCTAAACGGAGTTCGAATCTAATTAATATATTAATTTAATATGGAGGTTTTAATGTCAAAAGATAAGGAGATGAATCCTTTCAAGATCGTTCAGGAGCAATTTGATTCTAACGCAGAAAAGTGTGGCTTAAGTCAACCGATGCGTGAGTTTCTGAGAGAGGCCGAACGTGAAATTCAGGTACGCATTCCGGTTGAAATGGACGACGGCACCACAAAAACTTTCACCGGTTTCCGGGTTCAGCATTCCACGGCCCGAGGTCCAGCCAAAGGCGGTTTAAGATTTGCCCCAGATGAAACTATTGATATGGTAAGAGGACTGGCTATGATGATGACCTGGAAATGTGCCGTAGTGAATATTCCTCTTGGGGGAGGCAAGGGTGGAGTGGTCTGTGAACCCAGAGAACTTTCAGAGCGTGAAACAGAAAAACTTTGTCGCGGTTGGGTAAGGAAGGTATACGATATTGTCGGCCCTGAAATCGATGTGCCCGCGCCCGATGTAGCTACCAATCCTCAGGATATGCTATGGATCATGGATGAATATGATACCATTGCTAGAAGCCGAAAACCCGGATTCGTGACTGGTAAAGCTGTAGGTGTTGGTGGTTCCTTAGGAAGAGTAGAAGCCACCGGTTTCGGCGCTATATTCTGCGTGCGAGAAGCCTTAAAGAGAATGAATATTCCGTTTAGTGAAGCCACCCTTTCGGTCCAAGGCGCCGGCAATGTGGCCACCTATGCGGTGAAAAAATTTGCTGAGTATGGAGGAAAGGTAGTGGCCATTGCCTGTTGGGACGCTAATGATAAAAAAGCCTATACTTATAGCTGCGAAGATGGGATTAAGCCCGAGGATCTTTTTGCTCCTGGTACTCTGGATAAATTCGGAACTATCAACCAAGACAAAGCCAAATCTTTCGGCTGGAAACAGGAAGACGGAGAGGCCTGGTTGAAAAAACCAGTAACTGTATTAATGCCAGCAGCTCTGGGCTCAGCTGTTCATGGCGATAATGTCAATCAGATTGATTTTAATAGCGTGAAGATATACGCTGAAGCCGCTAATACTCCTACTACTCCTGCAGCTGACCAGGTCATCAAAGAAAAAAATATTTATCTTATACCTGATTTTCTGTGCAATGCTGGTGGAGTTACTGTTTCTTATTTTGAACAGGTCCAGAATAATATGAATTATTATTGGTCACGAGATGAAGTTCTGCAGAAATTAGACGCTATTATGACTAACGCTTTTAACGATGTGGCCGATTTAGCTGAAAATGAAAAATTCTATACTCGAGATGCCGCTTATATCATTGCTATCAGAAGAGTGGCTCAAGCTGTAGAAGGTAGAGGATGGGTTAAATCCAAGAAATAACAGGCCGATAAGCCCAATTTCTTTGGATAGGTCGACTCCTGAAAGTCAGCAATCAGGCTTATTTCTAAACTGGCTTACCTTCCTGACGGTCCGGCTTTTTTGCTGCTCGGTTGGAGGCAGAGAGTAGAAGCCTGTTGTAGTCTGCGGCCCTGGTTTTAGCTTCTTAAGGCCAAGGTATTTTTCAATCACAGATAACATCTCTTCCCTGAGAACATAGGAAAGCCCCTGGAGCCCATTCACTTATTTTTCAAATATTTACTTTTGCCCGATTACTCTTTTCATAATTAGCCGGATATCTTTTTCTGCTTCCTGGTAAAGTTCCAACAATCTGGAAAGATTCTCTTCCCACTAAGAAGCCAGCAGCCTGGAGAATTGGTTAGAGCTGGACTCCATCAAAGGAAGGCGTTGTTATCTGGTTTATAAAAGGCGTTGGCCTACTTTCAGCAGCCGGGATTCCAGCCAGCATGATTAAGAAAATTAATTTCGCCTGGCTATTGATCAGTCACCTGGTTTATAGTAAATAATATAAAAAAGGAGGGATAAATGAATCACTCCAGTAAATGGTTGGCCGCTATTTTACCAGTAGTCCTGGCCATATCGCTTGGCTTAATAACTTCTGGCCGCCTCCAGAAAGCTGGGGATGAAGCCCTTGGCACCCGGAAATACAGCGATTACCAAACACCGGCTTTTTGTGGAATCCAGTGTCACAACGACATCTATCAGCAGTGGAAACAGGCTATGATGTCGCAGGCTTATACTCATCATTGGGATGAGATAGAGTACTTTAAGCTGGCAGTGCCCCACGCTGAAAAGGAGGCCATGGTGGCCGGAGTCAAAGCAGGCTGTAATGGCTGTCATTCACCTCTGGCTTTTCTGGCTGGAGATGTTCCTCCCCCACTTCCTTCTAAAAATAGCCGGGCTAACGAATCAGTCTCATGTGAGGTCTGCCACACGGTGACCGGTTTTGCCGGTGATACTCCTTTCAATTTTAACTGGGTTTCCATACCGGGCAAAACCAAATACGGTCCGAGAGGTGACATCAACTCACCCGAACACACCTCTGAAAAGTCAGAATTTTTGAGAACAGCTGAGTTCTGCGGCACCTGTCATAACGAAAAAAGCCCTTATGGGGTCTGGGTCAAATCAACTCATCTTGAATGGAAAGAAGGGCCTTACGCTAAGGAAGGGGTTCGATGCCATGATTGTCATATGACCTCTGCCCCAGGAAAAAGTGCTGCTATGGGCAAAGCTTATACCGATGTTCGTCAGCACCTCTTCCACGGAGCTCACGATCCTGGAAAAATTAAAGGAACTGTAGAACTTAGAATTCATCCCGACATAAATGAAGCTGTGCCGGGCGATAAAGTCAAGTTCACTATCGCCCTTTTCAATCAGAAAACAGGGCACAAGTTCCCAACCGGCTCAGTAGAAGACCGTATCGTCTGGATGCAGGTGGAAGCTGTTGACGCCAAAGGAAATATTTACCATTTGCCAGTAGATAAGAAAGGATTTGAAGGAGAAGAATACACCATTGCTACTGATACCCTGGCCTACCAGGATATGGGAATAGCTCTCGAGGACCCAAACTTTAAGGGCGTTCAGCGAGATGGGGTGCCAGTCGGGGATAGGATATTCAGGATGGCTTATTTCGACCCCCAGGGCCGGATGACCATCCAACAGTGGAATACCAAAAGTTTGGGGGTTGATTACCGGATAGGACCCAGAGAGACTAAAATTGAGACCTGCACTTATCAAATCCCGGATACCATGCCAGCAGGTCCATTAAAAGTGACCGCAGTTCTTAACTACCAGAAACTGGTCAAGCCGGTAGCTGATTTTTTAGGCGTTCCCGAGGATGAGACAGAAATAATTGAAGTTAACAAACATTCTACGGTTGTCCAAATAGTTGACTAAAAATATACTTGGGGAGGTAAAGATGGGAAAGCATCTTAGAATACCATTGCTGGGTCTTTTGCTAATTTTTTTCCTGACTTCAGAAGCCCTTCCGATACCAGCTTTCGCCCGCAAATACAGTCTGAGCTGTAAAGTCTGCCATACACCCTTTCCCAAACTCAAGCCTTATGGCGATGATTTTGCCGGCAATGGCTTTGTGATAGAAGATAAAGAAGCCCCACGCTATTACCAGGACACTGGCGATAACTGGCTTTCCTTACTGCGGGAATTACCGATAGCCATCCGTTTTGACGGGTTCTTAAGCTTCAATAATGCCGGGAATGAGCGTCTTGATTTTTCCACGCCTTTTGTCATCAAGTTGCTATCAGGTGGTGAAATTACCAAAAATATTTCCTATTATCTCTACTTCTTCTTCAGCGAACAGGGCGAAGTGGCTGGTCTGGAAGATGCTTTTATTATCCTAAATAATGTTTTTAACACCGACCTTGATGTCTATCTCGGCCAGTTTCAGGTTTCCGATCCCCTTTTTAAAAGAGAGCTCCGGCTGACTTATGAGGATTATAGAATCTACAAAGTCAAAGTTGGACAGGCCAGAGCTAATCTGGCTTATGACCGCGGGCTGATGCTGACCTACGGGCTGCCGACTGGCACTGACTTTACTTTTGAGCTGGTTAATGGTTTAGGTTTAGAGCCAGCAGACAATCTGGGGACTTTCGATACCGATAAGTATAAGAATGTTTTGCTCAGGGTTTCTCAGGATGTAACAGAGGCAATCAGAGCCGGTGCCTTTGGCTATTTAGGAAAAGAACGTCAGGAAAACATCAACAACAGCCTCTGGATGCTGGGAGCTGATTTTAGCTGGAGCCTGCCAAAATTGGAGCTTAATGTTCAGTACGTAGAAAGGCAGGACAAAAATCCCTATTTCATTCTGGAAAACCCCCAGAAAATAGAAACTCGGGGTGGTTTTGCCGAACTGCTTTATTTTCCAAAGGGAGACGATTCCCGTTGGTATCTGGCTGGCCTTTTTAACTGGATTGATTCAGACCAAGAAGACCTCAAGTACTCTTCAGCTGGGGTCCATTATGGTTATCTTCTTCGCAGAAATGTTCGGGCCACTATTGAGGGGACTTACGTCTTTCGGAGTGATTTACCCGACCATTTTCGAATTGGCCTGGGTTTGATTACTGCCTTTTGATAAAAGCTTTTCTGGAGTTTAGGTCATTATTTGGGAAGGCTATTTGATTTTCTCTTGGAGTTTGATAGTTCATCTATTTTATCGCTAACATTCCGGTAGGCAGGGTTCCAGGATTGAATTTCCCGGTATACCGTCAGAGCTTTTTCTAGATCGCCAGCCTGGGTATAGATTAACCCTAAGTCGAACATCAGGGCAAAGTACTGGTCAGACCCTGGAGCCACCAGTTTAATGGCCCGATTTAACCAGTGCTCAGACTCCTTCAGATTTCCCTTCAGACGGTAACAATGACTGATTAGATTCAGACTTTCCAGAATGAGATTTTTATCCTTGGAAGCCAGGCTAAACTCTTCTATGGCTTCATCAAACAATTCCTGCTCCAGGAAAGCCAGACCTAATTGAAGGTGAATCTGATAATCCTCCTCTGGAATCTTCGATCTCACTTCATTCTTGAAATCTTGAACAATACTGCTTAACTCTCTTTCCAACTGGGTGTTTGCTCCCCTTTTCTGCCGTAGATAGATAGCCGAAATGATAGCCTGCTCAGCTCTCAAGTTTTCTTGCAAATCATAGTATTTTTTCTCCCGGCTGTCGGTGCTGACGATCGGAACCAAACCGGTATCTCTAAAAATATCCAGCGGATTAACTTTATCTTCACTGAGAACCTGCTCTTGAAATTGCTGGCTTGATTTGCTGGGCTGTTTGTCTGGGATTACGGTTTTAGCTGGGCGCAAAACCTGAGTTTCAATAGCCGTAGCTTTTGCTACTTTCTTTATTAACTCATCTTCAGTCAACTGCTCTCCAAGATTATCAATGTAGCTGAGTTTTTGCTTAATCAAGGGATCATTGGGATATTTCATTAATAACCCTTCGATTACTCTGTGAGCTAGCCTGGCCAGGCCCTCCTGGATGTAGACATCAGCCTGCGCTAACCCAGATTGAATTTCTTCCTCTTGTTCTCTGGAAGGAACCCAAGTATCGCTTAGCTCCAGAGCTTCTTCACTCACCATCAATTCTTTTTTCAAATCCCGATATTCTTTAGCCAGCTTTTCATCTTGAGGTCGCAATTTTAAAATCTCTGAATAGTAAGAGAGCATCCTGGACTTCTCGCCGATTCTCTTTAATTCGTTTAAGATAGCTCGATCAACTTGTTCTAACCGGGCCAGATCCTTATTCTCCCTTAAAATAGCAGCCAGTTTTTCCATTGCCGGCAAATGATCCTTACGAACTGTTAAAACCAAACCTATTAAGCCTATAGCCTTTTCTTCTTTTCTTTTCTTAAGATAACTGTCTATTAAAGGCTCGAAATACTCATAGGCTTTATCCACCTCGCCCTGACCCAGGTTTATTCTCCCCAACTTATACCGAGCATTAACATTCAGGGGATAAAAATTCAGAATTTCGGTGAAGATGTCTTTAGCTTCCTCAAACTTGCCTTCTTCATAATAAACATTCCCCAAAAAACTCAGAGCTTCAAGTTCATGGGGATTTTTGTCTAGAACGCTTCTGGTCAAATCCATAGCTTCAGCCGCTTGTCCTTTAAGTCGTAAGACCTCAGCCAGCTTAAGATTAATTTTGGGGTTGCTAGCCTCAATCTTTTTAGCTTCCAGCAGAATCTTATGAGCTTCATCGACCAGGTCATAGCTCATTTTCAAATCGGCTACCTCTAAGAGCTCCTTGACAGCCTTTTCGGGATGTCCATCGAGCTTATAAAGAGCGGCCAGCTGCATTCTAATATTTAGGTCTTCTTTATCCAGCCAGGCTACTTTCTCATATAACTCGATGGCTTCTGCCACTTTCTTGGCTCGCAGAAACCCCTCAGCGACTCTGAGATATTCTTTTTTGGCTTCTGCCAGGAATCCCTGCCGGGAATAGAGATCAGCCATTCTTATAAAATACTGGTGGTGGCCAGGATTTAGACGGCAGATTTTTTTCAAGATGGCCAGGGCCTGAGAGTATAGACTTTTTTTCTCATACTCAGTAGCTACTTTTTCAAAAGCCTTTATAGCCCTGTCTGTCTGGCCCAGACGGACATAAAGATCACCAACTATGTTATTGATACTGACATCCGTAGGGTCATCATCAAGTAATTTCTCATATTCAGTAATGGCTTCCCTGATTTTACCAGTCCGGACATACTTCTCGGCCTGCTCGATTATTTTAACCCGATCTAATCTGCCGTTCATTTTATCAGCAGCCTATCTTTATATAACTTAAAACTTTTTCGATGCAGGCCACAAGGACCAAGCTTTTCCAGAGCCTGATAATGTTCTTCAGTGCCATAGCCCTTATTCTGGTTAAGCTTATAGCCAGGATAAATCTGATCTAACACCTTGATTAACCCATCTCTGAAAACCTTGGCTACTATCGAGGCTGCAGCTATGGAAAATATCTTTTTGTCTCCCTGGGACACAGCAACTTGAGAATAATTTATACCTTTTAGGGGATATCCGTCAACCAGAATGATACCAGGAGTAACAGTCAGGTCCTCCAGAGCTCTCTTCATGGCCAGCTGGCTAGCCCAGTAGATGTTCAATCTGTCTATTTCCCGATGAGTGGCATAACCAATTCCCAGGTCACAGACATCTTTTAAGATAAATCTCGTAAGTTCCACTCTTTTTGTCGGAGACAGAAGCTTGGAATCGTTAATCTGGCTGGCCCACTGGGGATGTTTTCTCTGAAAAAAAGTAGAAGAGAAAACAACTGCTACCGCCACTACTGGCCCAAAAAGCGAGCCGCGGCCTACCTCATCGAGACCAACCAAATACCTGTATCCCTGTTTTAATAGATCTTTTTCCTTCCCAAATCCAAGCATCGGGATAATTTTATAAAATTCTCCCCTTTAGGTCGATAAGATACCTCGGGCTTTATTTAGAATGATAGGAATTGTATTCTTCAGTCTTTAAGTTTATTGCTTTTTTTCTTTCAGCTTGGCAGCTTTGCCCTTAAGGTCTCTGAGATAGTAGAGTTTAGCTCGACGAACTTTGCCATGCCGAACCACTTCAACTTTTTTAATCATTTTAGAATTTAAAGGAAAAATTCTTTCTACCCCGATGCCATAAGAAATCTTCCGGACGGTGAAGGTCGCCCCCATTCCGGTACCTCTTTTGGCAATAACATCACCCTTGAAGATCTGAATTCTCTCTTTATCACCTTCTTTGATAAGAACATGGACTTTTACTGTGTCCCCAACCTGAAACGGTTCTATATCCTGACGCAGATATTTTTCTTCTACGGTTCTTACTAAATTGTTGCTCATGATTCCTTCCTTTCGCTTTTGATTTCTTCAAGGATTTCCTCTTCTTCAGAGGTAAGCTGCCTTGATTCCAGTAAATCTGGCCGTCGCGCCAGTGTTTTTTCCAGGGCTTTTTTTAACCGCCAGCTGGCAATTTTTTTATGGTCGCCGGAAAATAAAACTTCTGGCACCCGATAGCCACGAAACTCCCTGGGCCTGGTGTATTGAGGAAAATCCAGCAGGCCTGAAACAAAGGAATCATGGCGGACAGATTCTTCCCGGCCAACTACCCCGGGAATAAATCTGGCCACTGCTTCGACTACCACCGCTGCCGCCAGTTCTCCACCAGTTAGCACATAATCCCCTATGGAAATTTCCTGGTCAATCAGATACTCTATAATCCTTTCGTCTACTCCCTCATAGCGTCCACAGATCAAAACAACCTGTTGAAAACCTGCCAGCCTCTCAGCCAGTCGCGAATTCAAGGGTTTCCCCTGAGGCGTTAGTAGACAGGTAATAGACTTCTCAGGCTGCCTGATAGCTTCAACGGCTCTAAAAATTGGTTCTGGTTTTAGAACCATGCCCTCTAAACCTCCGTAGGGCCTGTCATCAACCTGACAGTGCTTATCAGTAGTATAATCTCGCAGATCGTGTAAGCCAATTTCCAAAAGGCCTTTTCCCACGGCCTTCTTTATAACTCCAGCCGAAAGCAGGCCATCAAACATCTCAGGGAAGATGGTGATAATATCAAACTTCATTGAGCTCCAGCAACCCTTCTGGCGGATCTATAATTATTTTTTTGTTAGCCAGGTCAACCTTCTTACATATAGCTTCGACCAGGGGGATTTCAACTTTTTTCCCGCCTGTCTCAACCACCAGGAGGTATGAGCTACCAATCGCCATAAGCTCAACTACCTGACCAAGTTGCTTACCCTCGACAGTTTCTACCTCACAACCAAGCAACTGAAAATCATAATAGCTACCATTCTCAAGAGACGGGAAATCTTCAGCCCCAACCATAACCTCACGGCCCCTTAGAGCCTCTGCTTTTTCCAGGCTGTCAATTCCCTTCAGTTTCAAATAGGGGGAATTCCTTAGCAGGCTGAAATTCTCAACCTCATACTCCACCTTTTCCCCCTCTTGTTCTATATAGATTTTCTTGAAGAATGGCTCTCTAACCTTCTTTTGATATAACCTTATTTTTAGAGTGCCATCCTTCCCGTCACTCCGGATTATCCGGCCGATCGAGATGAGCTCAACCCTTTTCAATGATTTCCAGGTTGAATCTCCGCTTCATTTTCATTCCGGCGGCACCCAGGATAACCCGGATGGCTCGAGCAGTCCGGCCCTGTTTTCCGATCACTTTTCCTAGATCTTCAGGGGCAACCTTGAGTTCCAGGATAGTGGTCTGTTCCCCTTCGAGCTGGGAAACCTGCACCTTGTCCGGATTGTCAACCAGTGACTTAGCAATCATTTCAACCAGTTCTTTCACAGTAACCTCCTTTAAGACTTAGAATCTTGGGTTGTTTTTTGTCCCTTAACTGCTCTATTTATCAAAGAACCAACAGTTTCCGAAGGCTGAGCTCCCTTCTTAAGCCAGTAATTGACCTTTTCCAGATCCAGTTTGAATTTAACCGGCTCGGTCCGGGGGTTATAATAGCCTACAGTGTCCAAGGTTCGACTCTGTCTGGCTCTTCTAGAATCGATAGCCACTATCCGATAAGAAGGCTTTTTTTTGCCTCCAAATCTCATCAGGCGCAACTTAACCATGGTTTTCTTCTCACCTTCAATAAAATAGATTATGATATTAACCAAAATACCAAAATAAGTCAACCCTGAAGCGGCTCAAGTCAAGAATTATGAACTCTCTTTCTCCTTCCGAAATCTTTTATGTCTCTTCATCCTAAAATACAGGGCTTCATCTCTTAAGTCTTAGGTTAAATTAGGTTTAAATCTTAGTGCTTTTCTTTTACCGAGGAAGCAGCCTTACCTCCTAAAGAACCTCCTTTAGAGGATCCTGATAGCGGACCGGGGCCATCCGGAAGACTGCCAGACGAGCCGCTACTTGATATGGAGCTGCTACTCGAAAAGGATGATGCGCTCGAGCCTGCGCTACTCGAAGGTAGCTGCCGCACCAGTCCTCGAGGAGTTATCCTTAAACCCATTTCTTTAGCTTCCCTGGAAGTCAGCCCGATCTCTGGAGCCACAACTGAATTCCTGGAGCTATCATAGACTATTCTGACGCCAAGCTGTCGGGCCGTCTTCAAATCCGGGTTCCAATCACGGAACCTCAAACCAGAGCTGTCAGGCGATTTAGAGACAGGTCGCTCAGGTTTTGTTGCTGGTTCTCTCCCCTGGACTTTAGCTCCTGATGGCAATTCAGCTGGCTGGATTACCTGTTGACTACCAGAGGTTGTTCTTAATAGTTTTGAGTCAGTCTTGATGGGCTGGCTAATCTCAACCCGATTTTGTGATCTAAAAAAAAGCCAAGTTGCCCGATTCAAGGGAGAAGAAATCCTCTTGTCAGAATTAATCTGGTCCGGACTGATTTCTGCCTGCTTGAGTCTTTTTAAGATTTCGCTGGTAGGGACTCGTTTTTGGGCCACATTCGGAGCTCCAATATCTTCAGCTCTAACTATCATTGGCTCGGGTGGTTTAACCGCTACTTTTTGTAAAACTTCCTCATCACCCCTGTTTATAGCTTTGGCCAGATTGGTAACTATCTTCTTATAATCTTTTGGAATTGGGGGAATTGGAGTTTTTTTCATCTGGTCTTTGGTAATTTTCTTCAAAATCTTACGACCTTCCTGGTCTTGTGGCGGACCGAGGTAGTAATCATGACTAAAATAATAAGTTTGATAGCCATAATAATCATAGCCATATAAGCCTAACCAATCATACAAAAGCCAGGGCCTCCATATATAATGCCCTAAATAAAAATCCCAGCTCGCCCAGGCCGGGGCAAAGGCTGAGCCAGGAATCCATAGCCAGCCCTTATTCTCATCCCAGTACCAAACTCCAAGATGATAAGGTACCCAACCCCATGGTTCCTCCGCCACCCAGAAAAGCTGATCGTTTAGATAAGTCCAGCGCCCATAAAAATAAGGACTCCAACTCCCCCAGGGGCTAACATCATTATAATAAGGTCTCCAAATATAACCAAGGTAACTATCCCAAATCCATTCGCCATAGATGCTCGAGTAAAATTGGGCGAAATGAAAGACCGCTGGGGGCAACTTCTGAACAGGTGCTGGGATAGGAGTTATGCCCTTGTGCAAGGCTAAGAAATTTTTATTCAATTCCTCATTCCAGGCTGCAAACTCACCAAATTCAGAAAAGCCTTTTCTTATATCTACCAGATGATTGGTACTGACTAGTAAACTGCCTCCTTTCTTTATAGACAATGATTTAAGGTCTTTACTCGAAGCTCCATAAAGAAGATTAACCTTGCCGTTCCTTACCGTCAGTCGGGTCTCTCCATCATCAGTGACACTTACCAGGAGCACCGTCTTGTTTTTCATCTTAAGAGCAGCATTGGGGGTTAGAAGCTGGAAAACCTCCCGGGAACTATAGGCAGTATACATCACGTAAACATCACCCTTTTCCAGAAACAGGTTGGATAATTGATCGCTGGCACTTAAACTTTGAGCCATTATTGTTTCTATTCTTAGCCTGGTGTTTGGTCCGAGTCTGACGATTGTTCCACTGTCAAACTGGATTTCGCAGGATTTATCAAAAGTTAAAATCACATCTCCAGGCCCAAGGGGAAAATTCAGACTGACAACCTCAGGTCTGGCCAGGTCAGGTCTGATAACTTCAGGTAACCTGGAACCTGGTTCCTCCGGGAGATAACTGATAAATCCATAATAAAAATCTTTCTCGCCATCAACCAGAGTATAATGCTTATTTCCGGCCTCTGCCGGATTCACTATAAGAATACCTAAGATCCCGATTAAAAAGATCAAATATGATTTCTTCATTTTTATCACTCCACAACTTTTATTAGCAAAATTTGTGCCAAAATCTTCCTGTCGCCATTATCTTGAATAATCTCCAAAGTCTATTTCAAGTGTCCTGGTTTTATTATTTATGTCACTTTCATTATACACCCTAATCTGTCTGACCCAACACAACCGGACCTGCTTTAAAAATGGCTATTATCCGACGAAGGAGGAATAGCCAGAACTGTTGGAAAGTGAGGGACACGAACCGATTAAAGTAGAGCCTGCTTGAGCTAAAGCCCTTAGGCTTTTTGGTGCTTGAGAAAATCGTATCATGTCCCGATTTTGTTACTAATGTTAATTGAAAATCTCGAGAGATGCTCAGTTTTATGAATAAAGTAGGCCCCCCAGTTCAGAGGCGAATCAGGTAGGTTAATACAGGCTGTTTCCCTTATCATCAATAATGATAAAAGCCGGCAGCTCTTGTACCACAACCTTCCTTATAGCTTCCATCCCTAAGTCTTCAAAGTCCACCAATTCTGAAGAGATGATGTGTTCTTTAGCTACCAAAGCTGCTGCTCCGCCAATGGTTCCTAAATAAAAACCACCATATCTCCGGCAAGCCTCGGTCACTTTAGCAGAACGATTGCCCTTGGCCAGCATAATCCTGGAGCCTCCGGCTTTCATCAACTCTTCCACATAACTATCCATCCTCTGAGCTGAGGTTGGCCCAAAACTTCCTGCTGGTAGGCCGGGAGGAGTCTTAGCCGGGCCGGCGTAATATACAGGATGTTTCTTAAAGTATTCCGGCAGCGGTTTACCCTCATCAAGCATTTTTTTAAGACGGAGGTGAGCTATGTCTCGAGCAACAATGAGGATTCCTGAAAGACTGACCCTGGTGCCAACTGGATATTTAGATAATTCTTTAGCCACGGCTTCAATCGATTGATCCAGGTTAATTTCTGGAGCTTGTTCAAGCGGCAAGGCCTCAACTTTCTTTAGATATCGGGCCGGGTTAGTATCAAGTTTTTCAATCAAAACCCCCTTTTGGTTAATTTTTGCTTTCAGGTTTCGGTCAGCGTTGCAGCTGACTCCTATTCCGACTGGCAGAGAACCACCATGGCGAGGTAGCCTGATTACTCTGGCTTCGAGGGCCAGAGCCCGACCACCAAACTGGGCTCCGAATCCGGTATCTCTGGCTATCTTCAGCACCTCTCTCTCCCATAAAAGATCTCTGTAGCCATGAGCTAAACCTGTCGGCTGGGTAACCAGGTTATCTAAATATCCTGAGGTAGCCAGCTTAACTGTTTTAAGGTTCATTTCAGGAGAAAGACCACCGACAACCACAGCTATCCTGTAAGGAGGGCAGGCCGCCACCCCAATGGCTTTTATTTTTTCTTTCAAAAATTCGGACAAGGTTTCTCTATCTCTGAGGAGAGATTTGCTTTCCTGGTAAAGAGCGGTTTTATTAGAAGATCCTCCCCCCTTAGCTACAAACAAGAAGCGATATTCCTGACCAGGGGTACTGAATATTTCAATTTGAGCCGGAAGATTATTTCCGGTATTTTTTTCTTCGAGCATAGATAAAGGAACATTCTGAGAAGCCCTCAGATATAATCTGGTATAGGCCTCAAACACTCCTCGGCTCAAAGGCCGGGCATCGTCCAGGCCGGTCAGAACATTTTCGCCCTTGTAACCGATTATAGTGGCAGTTCCTGTGTCCTGGCATAAGGGCAGAACTCCCTCCGCAGCTATTACCGCATTTTTAATGAGTCTGGCAGCTACAAACCGGTCATTAGCCGAAGCTTCCGGTTCTTCAATAATGGCTGCCAAATTATCCAGGTGAGAGGCTCGGAAATAAAAATTAACCTGCCGGAAAGCTTCCCGGCTTAACAGCTTTAGAACCTCAGGTTTTACCTGAAGGAATTTTTTCCGGCCAACTTTAATTTCTCTGATACCGGATGATGTTAGCTTTACATATTTGGTTGTATCTTTTTCCAGTGGCAGGACAGGGCTATATTCAAATTTCATTCTTCACCTCTTGGGAGCTTTTAATCTTCAATGTCCATATATTCTATAATGTCCTCAAAACCAGCAATGGTTTTTTGGCCAACCATACCGATTAGCATGAATTCACCATTCAGTGGATTGAGCCGGAATTCTTTTAGTAACCTGAAATTTTCAATCTCTCCGGAGCTATGAACATGAGTTCTTGGACCTGTACAGTAGATTTTCATTTCACCGATAACTATATTATCTTCCCCGCAAGGGCTAATAGGTACATTGGCAGCAATCACTTCCTTGACTTTATCCTCCAGCTCATCCAGGTCAATATCAGGCCTTTCTGGAAAATTGATAACAAAGCCATGGCGGATATCAGAGTGAATTAAGGGAGACCTTGGCTGATAATGATAATCCTTTTCAAGAATGGCCGTGGTAATATCTTCGGCTGAATGGGCCATCAACCGGTATTTTATTGTCCGGTCAATGATAGCTTTTATGTTGTTGGGAAAAGGCCCAAAGACGGTTGGCCTGGCCACAATTATTTCTTCACCAATGCCGATCAATACCTGGGCATTAAGGCCAAGGATATCATAGATGAGGTCGAAATGTTCTACCACTACCCGGCGCTGGTGTTCAACGGCTCGTCTGATTGCTTCCTTTATCTTATATTTTTGGGTAAAGGCCAGCTCATGTCTTATATCAACATGAAAAGTGTGGCCGGAAAAATAATCTTCAGGTGAAAAAGAATAAATAGGAGCTCGACTAACGTTAATTCCTTCATCCTCATTAGTCAACTCCAGGCCAGGGAATAGTCCTCGGATCAGAGTGGATTTGCCAGAACCCTCTTCTCCAATAATCCCGATCAGGTAATCTGTGGGAGTCAGATATCTCCTGGCGATTTCACTGGCCACCATATAAAGTCGATAACGACCTCTCGGGGCATAATAAACAGCATAAATCAAGGTATCAACGCGGGAAAGTTGTCTGGGGTCCATTCTTCTACCTTCTTAAAAAGTAAGATTTAAAAGCGGAGCATGCTGCTGGGCTCCATAAATATCACTATCTCCGGGTGCTCCCGAAGGGATCCGCCGCTTGAGAGTAATTTTTATAGCTTGGCTCGGCTCAAAATAGATGATCTTGAGAATGTCTTTTTCTGAGCAATTATAAAGCCGGGCTATTTTCCTGGCTGTAATGATCTTTTTCCTTTTAAATAATTCATAATAACGAGGCTCTTTAAACATGATGTCCAGGGTCAGTTCAAACGGCCCAGAGTTTTTAGAACGGATTACTCTAGCAACTTTCAAGAGGCTGTTTTTTTTCTTATTTTCCATTTTCTTCCCTAAATTTCTTTGATTTCTGTTTTAAAAAAACCCGGATTATCTACAGCCATGAGATGATATATGGAAAACTCATAGACCTGACCCATAGGCACATCTGAAGGGGAAAAGGGGAAAGCCAGATTTCCGGCTGTGGCTATCCGGCCTTCATATCCATAATGCAGTAACATGGAACGTGTCAGGGATAGAAGGGCATTGGCTTCTTCCTGATTCTGACCTATGCTCTCAATCACAATCCCCAACTCATGGCTGGCCGTCTGCTTCACTGGCTCTAATTGGCCCATGACTCCATTCCGGCCGTAAACATGAAAATATATCTGCCCTTTACCATTACCTTTCCCTTGAATCAGTCTGACCCTGGTTTCAACCTCCTGGAGTATTGAATCTATTTTCTTGATCATTATGGGATCACGAACTCCGGCCAGGCTAATCGACCTGTAACCTATAGGCTTGACTCCTTCGAGTTTTATCCAGTAACTATCAGAAGCGATAAATCTACTGCCGCGGACCCGAACCCTTCCCTCCCCGATAGCTTCAAAGACACAGTCAGTCAGGTCAATCATTCCCCCGGGTCCTGGCAATTTATAGGGATCAGACTTTTCATACAGAGTGTGAGCAGCTGCAGATTGGGGAGTAAACTTTCTTTCAGGCGACAAGGTTTCCAAAATGAAAGATCCTTCTTCCAGGGTTCCTAACGCACAATCAGAGCCAGAGCCAGGGGTAGCAGCAATAGCCGCACATTCCAGAATTTTTCCCATATGAAGAGCCAGGCCGGGATCATAACCCAGAGAAATTGGTAGAGCAGCAAAAACTGCTGGGTCATATGAGCGTCCGGCTACTATTACCTGGCAACCATTTTTAAATAGTTTGATGAAGGGCTCTACTCCCATCTGGGCTACGATGTTTTCGCTCTTGCTGATGGTCTCTGAAGTCAGGTCCGGGACAAAAGGCAGCGATTTTATTTTCTTCTGACGCAGGGCTTCGAGCACCAGCTTTTTATCAACATCAGCCCAGGCCACACCCAGCCGGAAATGAAGACTTTCTTCTCGAGCTATCTC
>JAQULR010000011.1:26334-51578 GCA_028749205.1 Acidobacteriota bacterium
TCAGGTCCGGGACAAAAGGCAGCGATTTTATTTTCTTCTGACGCAGGGCTTCGAGCACCAGCTTTTTATCAACATCAGCCCAGGCCACACCCAGCCGGAAATGAAGACTTTCTTCTCGAGCTATCTCTCTGACAATATCCAGACACCATTCCACATGAGGTCTGGCCCCAGCTCCACCAGCCGTTCCTATCACTACCGGTATCTCCCTTTCCAGCCCAGCTTTAATCATCAGCCTCAAGTCTCTCTTGACTGCGCTCCTGTCGGTAAAAGACTTACCGCATCCTAAATAATAAGGACCAGGATCGGTGGAACCGGCATCAGCCGCAATCAGCTGTGGTTTCCTGCTCAACCCTTTTCTAAAAGAACTCTCAGGAAATCCATAGCCCAGGATGGCTGTGGTTGACAGAACCTTGAAGGGAGAAAGTTGGGATTTTCTACTTGCTTTCATCATTCAGCTCTCCCTGTACTTAATCTTAAGAATCTGAATTATTCTTTCCATTTCATTATTCACAATCATAAAACCTTCGTCAAAACCCATGCCAGGTTTGGCCAGCATCCGCTCCGGTCGAGTAGCCATGGCTACATGAACACAACTCCGGGCTGAGATATCAGTTTCGTTACAAGTCCCACCTTGATAAGCCTCAATTCCTTTGGACTTACAGTAAAGATTACTCTCAATCACATTTTGAATTCCACCCAAGTCAGGAGTTTTTATTTGAATCATATGGCAGGCTCGGGCATCGCCGAACTCTTTGATATCAGAGAAAGTATTACAGTGTTCATCGGCCACAATCTTCACCTTTGAACCCATCGCTTCTAATTTTCTGGTTATTCTGGCTAGACCTTCAAGTTGCCTGGACTTTTCTTCCAGGTCAACTGGGCCTTCAATGTATAGATTAAAGCCAGCCGTTTCTTTTTCCAACGAGGCTAAATAGTCAGCGACTTTATCCAGGTCAGAATCAAAAATCAGCCCTAAAGTCCCATAGACATCAATATGAATATCCGGGTGATAGTTATTGTTTAACCTAAGGCTAATAATTCTGTTTACCAACCAACGGATATAGTCTTTTAACTTTTCTCCATTCCGGCCTAACTTATCCTCAATATTATTAATCAGGGCGTGAGGCAGGACCTCAACTTCTTTGAGGATCATCTTGTCGGCATTGGTATAACGGTCATCACCAGTTTGCCCAAAAATTTTGACCTTAGAAGGAATGACAGGAAGGCTATATTCTTCACAGATCACTTCACACTTAAGTTTTTTTTCAGCTTTGGCCCGAGCCTCAAGCAAGGCCTGTGATAAACCGTACCTAATAGCTGTATGCAGTCTTTTCCCCTCAAAACTTAAGTCTTCAAAACTTTCAACCATCTGACGAAAAGTTCCTATTTCTAAACCTTCGAGAAGTGGCTGAAGATGTTTTCTCATAAACGGCAGGTAATTGGCAGCCAGAAACAATGGATCCCGACCCCCGACTCCTGAATACTGAACCGCAGCGCAATCTCCCACAGCCAATTGACCATCATCCAGCTCCAGGATTACTGAAATACTTTCCCCAGCCATTCGAATCCTTTCAAAGCCGCTGGTTATCGGCTGACCCTGATAAACAAAACCATCAGCCTTAGCTCCCTTTTTAATAGCTTTCTGATCGTCAAAAAAGAATGCCGATTTCCCCGGAACAAACAAGGCTCTTTTTATTTTCATTTGGGCCTCCCAACTAATTTCCCTTTGCTGATGGCATAAATATCATCAGTTACCATTTCAAAAGAGATGACCCGGCCTTCAGCCCGGGCTCTTTCCATCAGCCTCTGGTGATGATAGTTCATTATCTCCTCAGTTAAAGGCAAATTGCCTTTATTGAAAATCCTGATAAAACCTTCGGTATCTCTCATCGGAATGATCTTCCCGTGATTATAGATGGAGGGAGCAAATGGCACATCCAGAACTCCAGCCTCAAAAGCAGCCACTGTGCCTAAGGCCAGGTCGCCTGCTCCCATTTCATAAGTTTTATCGATAAGACAATGGACTTCTTTTTTAATCAACTCTACTTCCTCTGCCAGGTCTTCCGAGTCAAAAATAACCTGATCCTCGACCATGTTAATAGCCTGGCGGCTAGCTCTTAAACCCTGGGCGTTAGCTTCCTTAGTTGGAATTCCCATGGCTTCATGTGGTGATTTGACGATTACTTTTTCGGCCCCAGAAAATTTGGCTACCATCGCTCCCAGGGCAATTACCGAAAAGGCCTTAGCCTCGTCTTCGGGAAATCCACCCATCCATTGGTGAAAGACCGTGGTCAGTTCATAATCATCAAACTCTTCCTGCCTGAAATACTCCTCGGCTAGTTGATTAATAGCAGCAATGGCAGCTACATCCTGGATAATATTTCCTCCTTGACCGTACCCTAAGGTGATAGATTTTACTCCTTGTTTAAGGGCCAGAAGGCCCTCAATGATTCCTATGGCAATTGAGAGGCAGGGCGGAACCAAAGTTCCAGTTAAAGGGCCAAACGGTTCGCGGTTAATTCTGACACCGTTTTCCTCATACAGGCCAACCAGGCGGTCGACATATTGCCAGTCTCTGATTGATTTTTCTACTGAAACTCTTTTAGCATAGGGAATATTGTAGGAAATTCCTCCTCCTTCAAAACTCGTGAAGCCAGCGGCTAAGGTAATTTCAGCCAGCAATCTGGCGTCGGGTGTCCCATGACGAACCTGAATCGGTTTACTCAGACTCTCCACTACCCGACGACAACCGGTAACTCCATAGTTAACCGCCGGAAAGCCATTCAGCAAAGAAGTCCCGGCCTGCCTTGATTTTTCAATTCCTTTTTCAGCTTCTTGATATCGATTCTGTCTGGTATAGGCATCGATGGTTGTCGGCAGCAGGTCCGCCTGACCTTCATTCTCCAAATAGCGGAGCAACTTGATATGATCGTCAATTAGAGCTACCCCGGCTCTTGGCTGCAACAGAAGTTTGCCTTCCTGGAGGGCTTTTTTCATTACCCAGGCAAAACGCTTCTCTTCTGGAATTGTCCGATGAAACTTCATTCCTTCTTCTATGGAGACATCCTGACCGGTGGGCCAGGTCTGAAGAACTTCTTTTCTAAGTTCAAAAAATTCTTTAAGTTCTATTTTTTCATTTTTAAGCATGGCGTTCAACCTCTTCGTTGATAATTTCAACAGAAGCCAGAGCCAGAGCTGTAGCTTCTGCGGGATATTTTTCTACCAAATTTCCCAGTAAGGGAAAAAGATAATCTTTATCCCGGTATAGAATGGCTTTCTCAGGAAGGAGTTTATATTCGTTTCCATAATGCCTGAGCTTGTCCAGGGGATGATTGATAACTTCAGCTGAAAATCCAGCTGATAGAAATCCCCCACTTCCTACTATGGACCGGATTCTTCTGAGATCTTTTCCAGTCTGAACATAAACCTTGCCCTGGGGAGTATAAACTTCTTTCCAGCTGCCAGCATGTCTTAAAAAGGCATAATAAATACAGGTTTCAGCCAGTATCTGCTCAAGTCTCATCTCAGTTTCAGTTGTGGGAAGATATCCACTATCCATCGAGATTTTGGATAAAAAATTTTCCATCTGGTTAATCTCTATTCCCATTTCCTGCAATCTTTCTTCTATATAAGCTCTTCCCGTTTCCTTAAGGTAACAAGCTGAGACCCTCATCCCCAGGTCCCCTTCAACAGTTCTCTTTACCCTTGGTTCGCGAAGGCCTTTTAGCACTACAGTATCAGTTTCAAGGTAGGATTCAGTGTTGGAGTAAAGATCAGTAGTAGCCCCACCCACATCAATAGCCACCAGATCTGACCATTCTGGATTGAATCCGGGGATAGCAGCAATCAATTCCAAAACAGCTAAGGGCGTCGGTCTGGGTTGGCTTCCAAAAAGATCAACTATTTCAGAAAGCCCCCTTCCATGAATGATACGTTTCAAAAAGACTTCTCTAATCTTCTCTCTGGCGGGTTCGATGTTAACCTGACCTATTTCAGGCATTAGATTTTCGGTGACAATTACTTCCTTGTTTTGCATGATATCTGCCACATCTTCAGCTACCGATCTGTTTCCAGCGTAGATAATTGGACAGATAAGTTTTGAATCCTTTAACCGGTGGGCATTCTCCAAAAGGTATTTAGTATTCCCTCCATCAGTTCCCCCACTGAAAAGGATTATATCTGGCTGAAGCCTTTCGAGTTCAGTCAGATCTTTTCGGGTTAGGGAAAAAGCAAAACTGGAGATAACCTTGCCTCCAGCTGACATAGCTGCCAGGCGGGCCAGATTAAGAGTTAGGTCAGGCACCAGACCAATGGCTGCAATTCCCAGGCCCCCTTTGGCCGATGAGGAAAAATAAACCTCTGCTTCCCCAGCCAGTTGAGGCCAAGAAGCCTGGTCATCTTTATCGAGAAGCTTGGCCAACACCCTGGTAAAGCCCTGGACCAAATTATTCTGGGTAGTTGGATAAGCTGCCTTTTTTACCAGACTTAACCTGGAGTCATCCAGAACAAAAAGCCCACCCTTGGTCCAGGTAGAACCAATATCGATACTGACTACTTTTTTCATTTTGCAACCTTCGGGTCAGGTACAACTATAGACTTCGTTCCTCTTCCTTTTGACGAGCCTGACCGAATTTTTCTTGGATATCCTTTCTGAGAAGATTAGCTACTTGTTTCAGATCAACATCTGGAGGAAATACCCGGTCAAAACCCATTTTTTTAAATTTTTCTTCGACCACAGAAAACGGGGTTTTACCAACTACTAAATTGCCTCCGGCATAGAGAATAATCGGATCCACGCCTTTTTCTATACAGAGCTCTCTTAATCCCTGACAGTCGATTTCTCCATGCCCATAGAGAGAAGAAACCAGGATAGCTTTGGCATTGGTCTCAATAGCTGTATCCACAAATTCCTGCTGAGAAACCATAACTCCCAGGTTAACAACTTTGAAACCTTCTGAAGTAAAAAATAATTCCAGGATTTTATTGCCGACCGAATGGCAATCAGCCCCGATAACTCCGAGAATAATGGTATCTTTATCGCTCATCTTTGGCTCCTGTTCTAATCTTTCCTGATTTCTCTCACGTTTTTCCTAATTCCTGACTGGCTATCAAGCGAAGGTTAACTTAAGGATTTAATAGCTGCCTTATTTTTTCTTCTACATAAAGCAAAGAGCCTCTTTCTATCTGGTAATCAAAGACAATTATTTTCCCGCCTCTCTGGGTGAACTCCTGAACCGCAGCCAGATTTTCTCTTTTTCGGTGTAAATGATATCCTGGAGGGATAAAGACTACATCTACTTTGGTCAGAAACTTGGGCAACTGGTTCTCTTCTTTTAAGAACAGGTGGGGGATCGACCCGGCAGTTAGCCCCATTTCTTTAATTCTAGCTACGACTCGAGCCAAAAAATTCGGGCTTTCACAAACCACGCCCAGGCGTTGTAATGGGCTCAAACTGGCCATCTCTATAATGACCTCCTGACTGGGCGAGACCGCTACCTGGATCAATTTTTCTCTCAAATTGGGGACCTTGCCCAGGAGCTCACTGTAATGGGTACTGGTGGTAAGAATCAGGTCGAATGGCTTCAGCCGGTTTTCATCTTCAGGATCAGCCACAATTTCATCCAGCAAGAATTTGACTACTCTAACATGCTTTAAGAAGGTCAACTGTCTTTCAAAAATTGATAAACTCTCTGGATTACAGTCGACAATAGCAACATTTAAATTCTCGAGCCTTTCTTCTCTTTTGATAATTGCCAGGTCGATAAAGGTTTTTATCTCCTGGTAAGAAAAATTCATGCCTTTTAATTCATCAAGAAGATCGTCAATAAGCTTAATTGCCTTTTCTTTTCTCCCGGCGGGAATAATATCCTGGCGCGACGAGATAAATGTCCCTCGCCCCTGGGTGGTCTCAATTAAGCCTTCCTTGGTCATGAGCTCATAAGCTTTCTTAACCGTCCCCCTAGCTATGTTAAATCTGGATGCCAGTTCCCTTTCAGTCGGCAACTTATCTCCTGGTTTAAGTTGGCCTAATTGGATAAGAGAAGTTATTTGCTGCACTATTTGTCGGTAAACAGGGACAGGACTGTCTTTTCTTAGCTTAATTTCTATATCCATGTTGTTCCTCACTATAAAAATCATTACGACCTAAACCATAGTATACCATTATAGACCAAATTGCAAGCGATTAGTTAAAAAAATGTTTAATTGGATCGCTCACAAATGATTCAGGCCAACCTGCTCTATTCCGGACCTATTAAATCATTCTCGGCAAACATCAGGAAGACGAACAGATTTAAGAAAATCGTATCATGCCCCCTATTTCTTATTCTCTGATTTTGCCACGGGCTGATTTTCTTAAAAGTGACCTTTGAAAATCAAGAAACACCTCAAGTTTTATGAACAACTCAGGTTATAAGAGTACTCAGGCCGTATAAAGAAATTTGTTGCTTTAAAATAAAAATATTGAGTAGAATCATTATTGATGTCCTCGGAGAGCTTAAAGCAAAAAATAGTTGCTTACTTGCCCGGTACTCTGGCCATTATCATTGCTCTCTGGCTGCTTCTCCCTTTTGTCAGGATTGACCAGTCTGATTATGATCAGAGTAGAATTCTGGTCTATCGTTTGGCTTTCGGTTTAATGATCTTGATAATTATGTTAGGAAAGATGGGCTTTGATGTTTTTTTCCCCCAGGGAGTATCCAGGAAGGTTTCCAACGTTAAATCTATAATCTTTATAATTTTAGGAATTTTGCTCTTGGTTTTTGTCGTCTATATAATCATGCAGGCCGGCTCACTTTTCTTGAGCAGTTATCCTGACACTCAAAACAGTTATCAGGAATTTCCCTTCTAAATTTCTCTCTTTTTGGAAAAATACCTGGCCAATCGATAAAGAGTGACTAACTAAGTTTTGTTAGACCGCTGAAGCCTTTAGTAGTTTAGTCACCATCTTTTTATTACTTTAATTTTTAATCGAAAACTACTCTTCAACAGAGGCCTGGGCTCTGATCAAGTCATGCAGAGTTATCAACCCGACCAGTTGCTCATCACCCGGCCTTTTTACCAGTAAGACGTTGGCGGGGGTTTCTAAAAACCGATTACCTATTTCTTTAATGGTTTCATCTTCATAACAAAAGGCGGCCGGCCAGATTTCCAACTCACCTTGGCTACTCAAGAAACCTTTGATTTTTTCTCGGGCTAAAATACCTTCTACTCGACCATCTTTCACGAGGGGAAAATTGTTATAAGGATACTTTTCAATGGCCATTTTTAATTCTTTAGGATCGGTTGAGCTAACGACTACCGGATGATAATTGGCAATAGCCGAAACTGGAAGGTTCTGCCAACTCCAGATATCTAAAGGCGGTTTGATTTTATGTAGCGCGTGTCCATCTTGAACTAGAAGAGCATCGTAAAAATTAAGCTTGCCAGCCAGGCGAGCTGTTCCCTGGCTGATAAAAGTTCCCAGCAATAAACCCGGAACTAGTTCAAACTGATGGGTCATTTCAAACACAATCAACAGGGAAGTGAGCGGGGCCCGGACCACGGCTCCCAGACAAGAGGTCATGCCTACCGCCGCCAGGATGATATGGTCAGAAGGATGAAGGGTAAGCCAGTTGGAACATAAACCAGCTATAAAAAACCCGCTCATCCCCCCTAAAAAAAGGCAGGGGGCAAATATTCCCCCACATCCGCCAGAAGCATAACTCACAACTGTAGCCAATAATTTCCCTATCACCAGCAGGCCTGCCACTTTCCAGGGGAAATCGTTGTTTAGAGCAGCAGACAAATCGTTATAGCCAAGGCTGAAGACACCCAATTTCCCCGTTAAAATAAAAAGGCTAACCCCAATCAGCCAGGTCGCCAGCCCTCCAGTCAGAGGTCTAGCCCATAAAGGGAAATGGCTGGCTTTCTGGAATCTACTTCTGAGAGTTAGTGTCCATTTCTGAAAAGCAATTCCCACCAAAGCAGCCACCAGCGCAACTAAGGGAACAATAAGATAATGATTCCAGCCAATGTCAGCCACTGAAGCCATCTTAAAAGCTGGTTGCCGACCGATAACTGCATGAACCACAAAGGCTCCCGAAACGGCAGCCAGAATGACTGAGCCAAGATGACGGCTATTCAGATCCCCAATAATTTCTTCGATGATGAAAGTAATCGAGGCTAAAGGAGCATTAAAGGCTGCGGCCAGTCCAGAGGAGGCCCCGACAACACTCGGGCCTCTTTGCTGCCTTCGGCCTGAGCCAAACAGGCTAGAAACATTGGAAGAAATAGCTGAGCCAAGAAAAACTGATGGCCCTTCACGGCCAAGACTTGTTCCTCCTCCTATGCTTAGAGCACCAGCTAAAAATTTTACTATTCCTGCTTTAAGGTTTACATGCCCCATTTCTTTCCAGTAAGCTGCTTTGACCTGAGGTATTCCGCTGCCGGCCGCTTCAGGGCTAATAAACTTAAGCAACAAACCGGCTATAAGCGAAGTCCCCATGATCACCGCCAGGCTGGATAACATAAAAAATCCCTTGGAGTGAAAGGAGAAGCTCAGAATCGTCCGGTTATAAATTAAATTTGTCAACAGCATAAAAGAAACTGCCGACAGTCCCGAGCAGAGACTTAGAAAGATGGTAATGATTACCGACCTTATATTCTGAGAAACATTACCAATCATTTCTTACTAATTGTCCTGCAACCCCTGGGCTCGATAGAATAGGGCTCAAAGGTTCTTTTACCTGAATAATTTTTTATTCCTGACCACTAAGTAAATAGCTACCAGCAGGTAAAGAGTAGTTTTCAAACCCTCGGTCAACGGCGGCAATTCAAAAAGCTGGCCACTAAAAGCTATCATAAAATGGAATAAGATGGCCGCTAAAGTACTTCTTTGATTCTTAATAAAAAGATAGGTAAGAATTACCGATATGGGAAAAAGGTTCAGGAGATAGAAAGCCACCAGTAAGGGATCGTCGGCCTTGCTCTCCAGAGAATGCCCTTTGACCATGAATAACGGAAAATGCCAGAAAACCCAGACTACGGAAATCAATAAACTGGCTCTGAGACCCGAAAGATGATTTTTAAGCTTATCAAGCCAGTAGCCCCGCCAGCCCAACTCTTGAGGAAAAGAACTGACAAAAAAGATATAAAAAATATAGACTATCAAAGAGGGAATATGAGCCCGGACTTGAGGAACAATTCTGAACTGGCTGACTGATTCGCCAAAAAAGAATGAAATTAAAATAGCTCCCAGAGTAATAATCACCGGCAGGAAAAATATCAGCAGGTAACTGTTGCGGCTGATAAGCCCCGGATCGAAAACTCTTCGCCAATAATCCCAGTGGTATTCGGCCTCTTCGCCAAGAGACATAAATATTATGGCCACCAAACCAGGAACCAGCAAGCCAACCAGTAGCAAGACTTTTACCGCCAGATTCTCCATTCCCCGGCCCGTAGACACAGCCAGAAACCAGGGAATCCAGCTAAAAACCAAAACTGCTGGAATGTAAAGAACTGGCTTAATCTGAGCTTTCTTCGGCAATAATTTTTGCTCCTTTATTCAGACAGGCGTTTTCTCCTGCTTAATATAAAAATAAGAATAACTAATATAATAAAAAGGGCTTACCATTTAAAGTGCTATAATAAAGGTTATCTTATTCAGAAAAATGAAAGCTATCCTGTTCACCGGGTTAAGGCAGGTTCAAATCCAGGAGAGGCCTGAACCAGAGCTTCCTGACCAGGAATCTGTTCTTCTCAAAACCAGAATCGCAGGAATATGTGGAAGCGACCTTCATTACTTTATTTCCGATACCGTAGGTGGTGAAAAGGTGCCCTATCCTTGTCTGGTGGGTCATGAGTGCGCGGCTGAAATAGTCAAAATTGGAGATAAAGTCAAGGGATTCAAGCCTGGTGACCTGGTGGCGGTTGAGCCCTCTATTTCCTGCGGAGTTTGCGATCAGTGCCTTGAAGGCAGGTTCAACACCTGCAGGAATATTAAGTTTCTCGGGCATCCAGGTGAGCTCGATGGCTGCTTTGCTGAATTTTTTGTCATGCCGGCTAAAAATTTAGTTCAGCTGCCTGATTCTATAAGCTTAGAGGAAGCTATGTTAGCTGAACCCGTCTCAATAGCTTTCCATTCTTTGAATCTGGCCAAGCTGGAAAGCTCAGCTAAAGTCGGTGTTCTGGGGACAGGTCCAATCGGTCTGGCTTTGATTATCCTGCTTAGGTTCTTTGGTATTAGTTCAATTTTCGCTACCGACTGTTCCGAAGCCCGAGTGAGGGCAGCTTTAAATGCTGGGGCCAGCTGGGCTGGCAGCGCCCAGGAGGAGCGCATAGTCAGCAAGATACTTTCTCGTCAGCCCTTAGGTCTGGAGGCAGTATTTGAAGTTAGTGGAGATGAGCAAGCTATCGATCAGGCAGTCGAACTGGTTAAACCAGGTGGCCGGATAATTCAAATCGGTATCCCAATTCCTGAAAGAATTTCCTTGAAGTTCAGCCGCTTACGGCGCAAAGAAATTACCATAATTAATGTTAGAAGACAGAACAGATGCCTGGAAAAAGCCCTGGATTTAATCCAAAAGAAAGAAATCGAAGTCTCCTGGCTGATAAGCCATCGCTTTGGTTTAGAACAAGCTCAGGCCGCCCTGGCCATGGCTGCTGACCGTCGGGACGGAGCTTTGAAGGTAGCTTTTGTTTTATAGGCAGTTAAAGCTCATTTCGGTCTTCGGGCAAGATGGTTTAAGCTCGCTAGCGAGACACCCAGCTCTTTTCTACTCATAAAAATGCTGATTATAAGAGCTGGCCGGGACTTTAAAAAATAAAGCCCAGTAATAGAGAAGTCCTGGCTCCACCGATCTTGAATTTAACCTCTTCATATGTATCGCTGGCGGAACAGTAGCCAGCGTTCAATCCGATAAACATGAACTTCTCCTTAAAGTAAATGCCGCCTTCCAGCAAGAAGCCTAATTTACTGCCGTTTACTGTGAGGTCCATAGCTTCTTCTTTATAACTCAGGGAACCGACACCGGCCCCAATGAAAAGTTTCCAGCTCCGGTTTAGATAGGGGAAATAAGCCAGGCCGCCTCCAATAAATTGCTGTTTAGAGGAGGTGGCTTCTTCTAGTACCGGGGTTCGGCCATTTTTATTAAAATTAAAGAAGCTGCCGTAGACATAAAAATCATTGACAATTCTTAAGCCAAGCTTGAACTCTGGTCCCAGCACTTGCTGGCCGTATATCTCTTTATAGTTGGAATCAGCCGGGAACAGAAAGCCGGCACTGAATGAAAACATCACCTTATCAGCCCGAAGCTCCGGAGCTCCAAAAAAACAGACCAAACCAAATAAGATGCCAAAAAAAGCAGCCATTTTTCGTGTTGTTTTCTTCATATTACACCTTCTTATTCATTCCTTTCGCCGACCGGAACCGTTATCATTCTCAGAACGCCGGTCCCGCAAAATTTGTAAAAAGCTGAATTATTCACTACCAGCCCCGAAGAAGTTCTTATTAATTCTATATCTCTAAGTTAGAGAGGGTCAAGCTGCTGTGTCATTTCCTGACCTCAGATAAATTAACGAATATTAATAATTCGCCAGGATAAATATTCTTTAACAGACCTTTCTTTATTTCACTCTGCCTAACTTATTACTTGAGTTCGATTTCCCACTAACCAATTTTCTTATCTATGATAATTGAAATTTTCAAAACTAATCAATTTTGCCAATGATGCAAGTTATTACTTATTAGTCAGCTAAAGAAACATCTACCAACGGCACCAGGTAATTTTATTAGTAAGATTTGAGAATAAATATCCAGGGCCAGCCCGGTAACAATTTTGAAATAGCCTTTGTTTAGATGCTATTTTTTTGCTTATAATAGGATTAGTTTTAAGAGCTAATCAGACCTTCGCAAGAAAGGAGCTGGTGATGCAACTTCACTGGTTAGACCTATCTGTCTTTATAGTCTTTTTCCTGGTTGTCATAACCATTAGTATGTATAAAAGCCGCCAAGAGCGAACTGGAGCCGATTTTTTTCTGGCGGGCCGCGGCTTAACCTGGCCCTTAATCGGATTCTCAATGATAGCTGCCAATATCTCAACCGAGCATTTTGTTGGTATGTCCGGGCAGGCGGCAGGAGTGGCTGGAATGGCTGTGGCCAGTTATGAATGGATAGCAGCCATTACTATGGTCTTTGTAGCCATGTTCTTTTTGCCGAAATTCCTGCGGAGCGGTATTTACACCATACCCGAGTTTTTAGAATATCGTTATAATTCAGCGGCTCGGGGCATTATGGCTTTCTACATGATCATGATCTACATCTTGGTTAGTATTGCTGCTGTGGTCTATACGGGAGCCTTGGCCCTGCACACCATCTTTGATTTTGACCTGGTTAAATCGGTTTGGTTAATCGGGATAATCGCTGCCATATATACCACCTGGGGCGGACTGAAAGCTGTAGCCTGGGCCGATCTTTTCCAGGGCTCTGCCTTGATTATCGGCGGTCTGGTAACTATGGTCTTAGGTTTTAAAGCTGTTGGTGGAGTTGGAGCTTTTTTTGCCACCAACCAGGATAAATTGCACATGATCATGCCGGCTGACCATCCAGTTATTCCCTGGACTACTCTGGTTATCGGGCTGTGGATTCCTAATTTTTATTACTGGGGCTTGAATCAGTTCATCACCCAGAGGACTCTGGCCGCGAAAAGTCTTAAGCAGGGACAGATGGGAATCATATTTGCGGCTTTCCTTAAGCTTTTGATCCCTTTCATCATAGTAATCCCGGGGATAATTGCTTTTCAACTTTATAAAAACCAGCTCTTAGCCCCGGGGCATACTCCCGATCAGGCCTATCCCCTGCTGATTCGTAATCTGGTAGGTCCAGGGATGAGAGGATTTATACTGGCAGCTTTGGCCGGTTCGGTCATCAGCACCCTCGGCTCTCTTCTTAACTCAGTTTCTACGATCTTGACCATGGACCTTTATAAGCGGCACCTGAAGAAAACCGCTAACCAAGAAACCCTGATTAAAATCGGGCGGGTAGCCACCATAGGCTTTGTCTTAGCAGTCTGCCTGCTGGCGCCCCAATTAGGAGATCCTAAGTTCAAGGGAATTTTTAATTACATTCAGGAATTCCAGGGCTTTATTTCTCCTGGAGTTTTAGCGGCGTTCATTTTTGGCTTGTTTGTCAAGAGGACCCCACCAGCAGCCGGGGTTTCGGCCCTGGTTCTTTCTGTTCCGATCTACGGCTTCCTTAAATGGCAATTCGGTCAGGTAGCCTTTTTGAACAGAATGGCTATAAATTTTCTAGTATTAATTGCTGTGATGACTATAATTACTCTAGTCAAACCTCTTAAAGAGCCCAAAATTCTGCCTGTTCAAGAAAATTTCGACAGTCGTCCCAGTCCAATTATCAAATATCTGGGCGCAGTCATAATCATATTGACAATCACCCTTTACATAATTTTCTGGTGATCATTAAATCACTTTATCAACTCATAAGAATTTCCAGATAAACAAGCCTAAATTCTAGAATCTTAAAAATTCAACAATCAAACACCAGGGTTCTGATTTGACAGGCGATCGAGAAGAGGATTAATTTATAACCATAGGAGGCAAAAATGGTCAAGATGAGGTGGATGGGGGTGTCATTTCTTTTGTTATTCATGTGCTGCCTTCCAGGGCAAAGATCAGGTCCAGAAATTGGATTTGATGAACATTTAAATTTGGGTTTGAAATTTATGGAGCAAGAAAACTACCCCATGGCCAGGAAGGAATTCGGGATGGCTTTAAATATCAATCCCAAATCTGCCAGAGTCAATAATCTCATGGGCTTAGCTTATTTTCATGAGCAGAATTACGACCTGGCTGAAAGATACTTCCAGAAGGCTATTCAGCTGGAACCGCGGTTTGTTCTCGGTTATCTAAATCTCGGTGGTGTTTATGCCATGAAACAACTATATCCCAGAGCTCGACAATATTATGAAAAAGCTCTGAGCCTGTCTCCAGACCTGGTGGGAGCTTACTATAGCCTGGGAGCTATCTGTTTTCAGATGGGCGACCGAGAAGCCGCTCATAATTATCTGATGAAGGCTCTGGAACTGGATCCGGACTACCTGGAGAAAAATCGCCCCAGCCTGATCGGCTTGCCGATGAGTGGTTCTTATCTAGCCGAGCTTTATTTTTCTTTTGCCCGAATCTATGCTGATCTTGAGGACCTGGACCGGACCATAGAATATTTGAACCAAGCCCGGAATTACGGCTTCAGAGACTGGAAGCGCCTTTTAGAAGAACGGGAATTTGAGAAAATCAAAGATCACCCTCGAATCAGGGAATTTTTAAAATAAAATAATTGATACGGGAAAGCTATGGGCATGAGAGTCTGCTCCCATCATGATCTTGACTTAAGGCGATAGAAAATTTAACTTTGAATTGAAGGGATAAAGAAATCTTGCGAGGGAGAGTGAGGGCCTGTCTAAAACCTGATCATTCTATCCAGTTATTTTATGGACTAAAATATTTAAAGACTAATTCCTTGTATTCTTATAAGAATTATAGGATAATGATTTTAATATAAAAGCCTGACAGTGGAGAGATTCAGGTCAATGATGGTTGATTGCCAAAAGACGCAGCGATTAACTCTCCTTAACCCTGCCTTGAGCCCTGAGCACTATTTCCCCAAGCCAGAGAATAAAAAAAGGAAGCTCCTGATTAACATCAGCGGAGTTCTTTTTAAATCTAAGACCATCAAGCAAAATGCTTAAAAATAAATATTATCAGGAGGTTACAAATGTCTGAATTCACTCCCGATGTCACTCTGGATAACAGTGGTCTGGCCTGCCCCATGCCCATCATTAAGACCAAGAAGGCCATGGACAGCTTGCAGATTGGTCAGATACTTAAGATGATTGCTACTGACCCTGGCTCAATCAGTGATGTCCAGGCCTGGGTTAGCAAGACAGGTCAGGAGTTGCTCAAGCATGAGACTGAGGGCAATAAATTCGTCTTCTATATCCGTAAAGCAAAATAAGCAAAAAATATTTTATAGAAGGAGGGAAAAATGTCTGAAGAAGGCGCCAAAAGATTAGCTATAATTGCTACCCACGGCACCCTGGATATGGCCTATCCGCCCTTTATCTTAACTACCGCAGCAGTAGCCATGGAGATGGAAGCTGCCATCTTTTTTACTTTTTATGGTCTGGAAATCCTCAAAAAAGGTCAAATCGATAGACTCAAAGTCTCACCTTTAGCTAATCCGGCTATGCCAGTTAAAATTCCCAACATTATCTCGATGCTCCCCGGTATGACCTCAATGGCCACAATGATGATGAATTCCTGGATGAGGAAGGCCCGAGTACCTAAGCTCAGTGAACTTCTCGAGACAGCCCAAGAAATGGGAGTTCGGCTTATTGGCTGCCAGATGACTATGGATGTGATGGGTATTAAGAAAGAAGACCTGATCGAGGGAATTGAGATAGGCGGAGCAGCTACTTTCCTGGAGTTCGCCAGCCAAAAGGCTATTACTCTGGCATTTTAAGGAGGATCTGATGGCTGATGATAAGATTTTGATTGTTATGACCAGCGGGCCTGATACACCACGGCGGTGTGCCACCCCCTTTTTTATGGCCACTCTGGCTGCAGCTATGGACTATGAAGTAGCCATGTTTTTTACAATAGACGGAACGCTTCTCCTCAAAAAAGGACTGGCCGAAACTATCTTCCCCAAGGAAGGAGGAAAATCCGTTGGAGAATTCATGAAAGAAGCTATAGAAGCCGGGGTCAAAATTACTGCCTGCTCAGCCTCGCTGGAGCTTCACGGGCTAACTTCTAATGACCTGATCCCTGAGGCCATGATTGTTGGGGGTGCCTCTATGTGGCAGATGGCTGAGGAAAGCAAAACCGTTTTGAGCTTTTAACTATTAGCCTGTAATGGCAAGCTACAAAAGGAGGAGCCAATGACCATTATAAGAGGATGCAATTTTCCTGACGAATTTTTTTATTATCCGGAAAAACACCTCTGGCTCAAATCGCTCGGAGGAAATCTTTTCCGAGTCGGACTGACGCCAGTAGCTGGTAAGTTAGCTGGTGGTCGACTCAACGCGGTAACCATACGAGCTAAAAACATAGGAGTTGAAGTCCAGCAGGGTAAGAGTCTGGCTACCCTGGAAAGCAGTAAATATGTTGGGCCTGTCCCGGCCCCAATCACTGGGGTAGTTAAAACCGCCAATGAAAAGCTGGCGACTGATCCCAATCTGGTTATCAGCGATCCCTATGGAGAAGGCTGGGTAGTAGAAATTGAAGCTACCAGATGGACAGAGGAAAAAGACAACCTGCTAACCGGTCCAGATGGTTTAGCTACTTATCAACAAAAGTTAGAAGACGCCGGCATTTCCTGCGATTAAGAATAAGAATAGAGAGATAGGGTTTAAAAATGATTTCTGGGTAGAGGAGGGTATATGAAAGAAAAGTCGATTTATGAACACCTTAAAGAAAAAGGGCTCTCCCGGCGGGATTTCATTAAGCTCTGTGGAACCATCGCCGGGATGATGGGCCTGGAGTTTGCCCCACCAGTAAAAGCCTTAGGGAAAATGGTTCATCCTGACCCGACTGAGATGGTAGCCAAAGCTCTCAGCAGCCAACCTAAACTTCCCATTGTCTGGCTGGAATTTCAGGATTGTGCTGGCTGCAGCGAGGCTATGTCTCGTTCCAGTTCCCCGTTGCTGAGTAAGTTGGTGCTAAACGACTTAGCCATTGAGTACCATGAAACCCTGATGGCATCTGCTGGATATCAGGCCGAAAAGGCAAAAGAGGAATGTCTGAAGGACTACTACGGAAGGTATGTCTTAGTAGTTGAAGGCAGTCCGACTTTAGCCGAGGATGGCATTTACTGCACCGTAGCTGGCAAAAGTAATCTGGACCTGCTACGAGAAGCAGCCGATGGAGCTGCGGCTATCATTGCTACCGGGAACTGCGCCTCCTTCGGTGGAATCCCTAAAGCTAAACCCAATCCGACTAGAGCTTGCGGTGTGGGCGAGATCATCAAAGACAAACCGGTCGTCAATATTCCAGGCTGCCCGGCAATTCCTGAAGTGACTACGGGCACAATTCTTCATTTTCTAATCATGGGAAAGCTGCCCGAGACGGATCATCTTAAGCGGCCGCTCGTCTTCTATGGTCACACGGTTCATGACCACTGTCTCCGACGGCCTTTTTACGAGGCAGGAAAATTTGCTGACAATTTTGATGGTGACAGAGCCAGAAAGGGTTATTGCCTTTACCATCTCGGCTGCAAAGGTCCAATCACTTACAACGCTTGCGCCAGCCTCAAATGGGAACGGGGACTCTCCTATCCGGTGCAATCAGGGCATCCCTGCCTGGGCTGCTCGGAACCTAATTTCTGGGACGGCGGCGGCTTTTATCAGGGTCAATCGGCTGCTCTAATTCCGCCTGCGGCTAAAACTTCTGCCCTGGCAGCAGGGGCAGGCTTAGCCGCCGGGTCCACCTTAGCCGGAATCAACTCGGCCAAAAAGAATAGAGCAAAGAAGGCCTTAGCCTCGGCTGCCGAGAACAGTCCAACTGATTCAACCACGGCTGCTCCACCCGAGAAAAAGGAGGAATGAAATGGACTGGACAGAAATTTTAAGGTTTTCGCGCGGGCCTCTTTTCCATTTCTCACTTATCATTTTTATCGCCGGGATGATTTACAGGCTGGTCAGAATAATTTTTTTGGGCTGGGAAAAAGACCGGGTCAAAAACCAGGGCAGCAAATGGTCAGGGGTCATTATCAGTTACCTTAAGGGCCTGATTATTCTGCCTTTCATCCCCTGGGTACGGCGGACATTCCGGAACAATGCTCTAACTTTCATTGCTGGCGGGTTATTCCATCTGAGCCTGTTTTTGGTCCTGATCTTTGGCGAGGCTCATATTCTTGTCTGGCAAAGTCTCTTCGGTGTAAGCTGGGCGCCTCTGCCCAATCCCATTGTTGATTGGCTGGCCGCGGTCGGGATTATTTCTTTAATTATTCTGCTGATTAATCGTCTGACTCATCCGGTCTTAAGACTTTTGACTAAACTGCCGGTCTGGATTAACTGGACCCTGGTTTTTCTGCCGTTTGTCACCGGTTACATCATGTATCACCATCTGTGGTTTCCTTATGAAGTTATTTTCAGTCTCCATCTGATTTTTGTTTGCCTGCTGCTCATCTGGATTCCCTTTAGCCGGATGTCCCACTTCCTGTTCTATTTCTTTTCCCGGACAATCCACGGCGCCCGGGCCGGTAAACGGGCCGTTTCTCCCTGAAAAAGAGGTTAACCATGAAAACAGCAAGTGCTTTAAATACTTACCTCAAGGAAACCGGCGGCTGGGTGGCTGCTCAACTTGAAGCCTGCACCCGCTGCGGGATCTGTGCTGAAGCCTGCCATTTTTACCAGGCTCTCGGCAATCCGGAATATGCCCCGGTCTGGAAGCTCGAACCATTGAGACGGGCTTATGAGCAGAGATTTACTTTAGCCGGTAAGCTCAAGCTGGCCCTGGGAATGGAGAAAAGGCTGACTGATTCTGACCTTGAGCACTGGAGCCAGATTGTTTATGAAGCCTGCACGGTCTGCGATAAATGCGCTTTCGTCTGTCCGATGGGCATCGAAATCGGGCCGCTGATTCATAAAGTCCGAACAGGCCTGGCCGCAGCCGGTCTGGTCCCTGGCAACCTGGCTGAAGCCACTGACAAACAAAAAACGATCGGCAGCCCCCTGGGAGTGACCGATGAAATGTGGAGGGAAAGAATTGACTGGATAACTGATGAATGGGAAGCGGACATCCCGGTGGATAAAGCTGGGGCAGAAACCCTCATGGTTTTCACTTCTATTGAGCTCATGAAATTTCCCGACAACCTGGCTTTTATCGCTAAAATTTTAACCCAGGCCGGCGAAAACTGGACGGTTAGTTCCAAGGGCCGGGAAGTAGTTAATTTTGGCTTTTTTGAAGCTGATGAGGAACTCACCAGGCTTTTTATGCACCGGGTCTTTCAGGCAGCAGAAGAGCTGGGAGTTAAAAGGATAGTCATCAGTGAATGCGGGCATGCTTATGAGGCTTTCCGCTGGACAGCAGCCAACATAATGAAAGTGCCCCCGGGCCTGGAGATAATTCATATCACTGAGCTTATCCATCAATACTGGAAGTCCGGTCGGATCAAAATCAAAGAGGGAGCTTTTGACGGCGAAACCATCACCTTCCATGACTCCTGCAAAATCCAGCGTCTCGGTGGCCTCATTAATCAGCCCAGGGAAATTCTTCAGGTGCTGGCCCCAACCAGCTTTAAAGAGATGACACCCAATAAAGAGCAGTCCATGTGCTGTGGCGGTGGCGGAGGAGTGATTTCTATTAAAGAAGCTGATAGTAACCGTTATGCTGTCTTTGAGATGAAACTGGAGCAACTGCAGGACATCCAGGCTCAAGGTGTCTGTATGACCTGCAGCAATTGCCGCCTCCAGTTTGTGGATAGTCTAGCTCACTTTAATTCGACTATCAAAGTCCACAGCCTGGCCGAACTGGTGGCCAAAGCCCTCATCTGAGGAAAGGAGGAAAAAGATGGCTTCATTTAATTTAACACCTGTAGAAAAAGGGATTCTTCGCTGCCGTCATAGCGGTCTGTTTACACCGGAAGATATTCAGGCTTTAACCTCCTTTTTCCGGGAGTACACAGGAAAATTGTTGATTGATTTAAGCGGCAGTGAGCCTTCAGAGTGCATCAGGCATATTAAACACCTAAGGCCAATCATGCCTGTAGCTGCTATTTTCGGAACTGATCTTGACCCAAAAATTCTCGAGATAGACAAAAGTTATTATGCCAATGAAGTCCGCTGGTTCAAGACCGAACAGGAAGCCTTAGACTGGCTCCGCAATTTATGATGAAATGGAGGGAAAAATGGCCAATAGAATTGTTATTGATCCGGTGACGAGAATTGAAGGACACCTGAGAATTGAAGCAGCTCTGGACAGTGAGAACACTATAACTGAAGCTTATTCAGCCGGGACCATGGTCAGAGGGATTGAAAACATTCTGAAGAAAAGAGACCCGAGAGAGGCCTGGGCTTTTGCCCAGAGAATCTGCGGGGTCTGCACCACTGTTCATGCTATCGCTTCTATCCGGGCAGTCGAGGATGCCCTGGGAATAAAGATACCAAAGGCGGCTAACATCATGCGTAATATGATAATTGCCCAACAATTCATTCACGACCACGTGATGCATTTCTATATTCTGCATGCTCTGGACTTTGTCGATGTAGTTAGCGCTCTTGAAGCTGACCCCGGGAAAACCTCAGAGATTCAGCAGAGTATTTCAACCTGGCCAAATTCCTCACCGGCTTATTTTGCTGAAGTCCAGCAGAAAGTCAAAGCTATTGTGGATAGTGGGCAGCTTTCACTTTTCAGTCATGGTTATTGGGGACATCCAGCCTACAAGTTGCCGCCAGAGTTAAATCTATTGGGTGTAGCTCACTATCTGGAGTGTCTGGATTGGCAGTCACGGGTCACCAAGATTCACACTATTTTTGGCGGGAAGAATCCTCACCCTAATTTTGTGGTGGGCGGAGTGCCTCTGCCCATTGACATGAACAGTGATCAGGCTTTGAATGCTGAGAAATTAGCGGTCATTGCTGATTCCATCAAACGGATGAATGATTTTATAGATCAAGTCTATCTACCCGATCTTTTAGCCATCGCACCCTACTATCTGGAATATGCCTCCTTAGGTGAAGGTCTGGGGAATTTTCTGAGCTGGGGCGAATTTCCTGAAGGCAATCTAAATGATCTTGACAGACTTATTTTTCCCCGCGGTGTGATTCTTAACCGTGATTTAAAACAGGTGATTACGCCCGACCCAAGAGATGCTGTTAAGATGAAAGAGTTTGTTACCCACAGTTGGTATAAATATCGGCAGGGCGATGAAGCCGGGCTTTTCCCCTGGGAAGGAGAAACCGTTTTCAACTATACCGGACCAAAACCACCCTATGAATTTCTAAAGGTAGAAGGAAAATACTCCTGGTTGAAGTCGCCTCGCTGGAATGAGCTACCGATGGAAGTAGGGCCATTGGCCCGAGTCTTGATTCTTTACACCACGGGTCATGAGGAAACTGTCAAGCTGACAAATTCGGTCCTGGAAGCCCTCAAAGCTCCACTGCCAGCCGTTTTTTCAACCCTCGGCCGGACAGCAGCCAGGGCTATTGAGACCAAAGTCATAGGCGGGCTGCTTGAGAAATTTTATGATGAGCTGGTAGCCGAAATAAAAGCCAGTAGAACAGAGACTTTTAACAGCGAAAAATGGAATCCGGGCAGCTGGCCTAAAAAAGCTATGGGCTTTGGTTATACTGAAGCTCCACGCGGAGCACTTGGCCACTGGGTGGTCATTGAGAATAAGAAAATAAAAAATTATCAGGTGGTAGTTCCTACCACCTGGAATGCTTCACCCCGCGACCATAAGAATCAGCCTGGAGCCTATGAAGCCTCATTGGTCGGAACCAGGCTGGCCAGGCCGGAGCAACCGCTGGAAATTCTCAGGACTATTCATTCTTTTGACCCCTGCTTGGCCTGCGCTGTTCATCTCATAGATGCCCGCGGCCAGGTGGTGGGAGAAGTCGGCACCGGCTTTAACCTGGTTTTTAAATCCGACTAAGAAATGAAAAGAAAAGTTGTCCTCGGGCTGGGCAATATTCTAAATGGCGATGAGGGAGCAGGAGTCTATGCCCTGAAAGAGCTTGAGAAGTTGCTCCCCGAAAAGCTAAAAATGAAAATTGAGCTGGTTGATGGCGGAGTTCTGGGGCTTGATCTTTTGCCCTATGTCGAAGGAGCTAGCCATTTATTGATTCTTGATGCAGCCGATACTGGAGCTGCACCGGGAACAGTTGTTGAGTATCAGGACGAGGAAATTAACCTTTTTTATCACCAGCGGCTGTCCTGGCATCAATTAGGCTTTCAGGAAGTTTTGGCCGTGGCTAAAATAAGGCACAGCTATCCTGACTCTGTTTATTTGATAGGTGTTCAGCCGGAAAATATTAGCCCAGGGGTCGGCTTGAGTCAGAAACTTAAAAAACCGGTCAAGCACATGGCCAGAAGAGCCTTAGATATTATAAGAGACTGGAAACTATTATCTTAAATAAACATACAATCGTGGAAAACAAGAATGTCTATTTTGAAGTGAGGACTAAACTAACGATGACCAACCAAAAGCAAATCAGAGTAATTGAGTTGGGGGAAGTCTCCCCGGTGCGTTCACAAACCTGCTATCATGCGGTCGGTCATACTTTTGGCCCGGACACACCAGATACGGTTATCCTGGTTAGCCCCAATTCGCCTTATGTCTGTGTTGGCTTTCATCAGGAGACAGGGAGAGAAGTTGACCTTGACTTTTGCTGCCAGGCAGGCTTGCCTGTTTATCGGAGGGAAGTTGGGGGCGGAGCGGTTTATCTTGACCGCGATCAGCTCTTTGTCCAGTGGATCTTCCACCCGGAGCATTTTCCAGCTGGGCTGGAAGATAAATTCAGGTTTTATGTTGAGCCGATGGTTAGAACTTATCACCGGCTGGGAATTCCAGCCGAATACCGTCCGGTCAATGATATTCAAGTCGCTGGCAAGAAAATTTGCGGGACAGGTGCGGCCAGAATTAATCAGGCTGAGGTCATTGTCGGGAGTTTTATGTTTGACTTTGACAAAAAGATGATGGCTAAGGTCTTAAAGATTCCATCCGAGAAAATGCGGGATAAAATCTTTCAAAGTCTGGAACAGTATATGACTACCATCAAGGAGCTTCTGCCCGAAGTTCTAGCTCGGGAAAAAATTATAGAAATTTACTTAGAAGAGCTCGCCCGGTTGACCGAAGCTGAACTGGTCGGAGGAAAGATGACCGAAGCTGAACTGGCTGAGGCCGAAAGACTGGATCGCCTTTTTGAGAGCAAGGACTGGATTTTCCACAAAGGTCCACTTCACTCTCCAGCCATAAAAATTCATGAGGACGTTCACCTTAAGGAAATAGATTATAAAGCCCCTGGCGGTTTAATCAGACTGACCGCCAGGATTAAAGCCGGCCGACTGGATGCGGTCTGGATTTCAGGAGATTTTACTGCCTTTCCAAAAGAAGGAATAGCCGAGCTGGAAAAAGCCCTGGCCGGGGTTAGCCTGGATGAAAAAAGCCTGCAAGAGGCCATCAGCAAATTTATGGCTCAGACTGGGCTTAGCTGTCCCGGTGTCGAGCTTGAGGACTGGCTGTCCGCCTTCCGCCAGTTATAAAACAGGGGACACCATCTATGTTTCCTATTTTCTAACAGGTCCTATCTCTTATTTTTCTCCCTTTTCAAAGTGACCAGAGTCGCTCCCCAGCCGCCAGACATCAGGTCAGCATCAGTGTAACTTATGACAGCCGGGTGCTTTTTAAGGACGCCTCTGACCACGGCTTTAAGGGTACCGGTCCCTTTGCCATGGATGATACGCAGCTCATAGATTTCGTTCTTCAGACATTCCTCAATGTAGTCATTAAGCAGTTCCTTCACCTCCCTGGGCTGAAAGGTATGGAGATCAAGGGTGCCATCAATTGGAATCTTTACGACCGAATCACCATTCATCATTGCAACCTGGAGACGTGATACTCTGTCCCCTTAGGCTTAACGCCCCGCCCGAAGCTGGTCTGCATATTCTACCGGCAGTCCGCTCTGCTCAGTCGCCTTGGCCATGGCTTCCACCTCATAGTCAAGTCTTATAATTTCCTGGTGCCAATTTCCGCCTTGATAATCAATTAGAGCATAACCTGCCCGTGGATCACCATCTTTGGGCTTACCGACGCTGCCGCTATTAATTAAAATATAATACCCGCCAGGCGAGCGCCGGGTGGACGGACGGCCATCCGCTCCCATTACTGTCTCCCAGCCTTCGTCGACAATCATTTCTTTTATATAGGGCAAATGAGTATGGCCGCAAATGATGACATCTGCTTCCTCTGCCCGAAATAGTTTAGCTACGGATGAAACCGGACGATCCTCAAATAAATATTCATTGAGCCGGCGGGGACTGCCATGAACCATCAGAATTTTTTTTCCTTTAATTATCAGGCTGATTTTTGCCGGGAGATTTCTCAAATAAGCTTTATTGTCGGCACTGACTCTTTCTCTGGTCCAGGCAATTGAACGTTGGCCCAGAGCCTTCGAGACTTGGTCGCGGTAAGCACAGCCACAATCGTCGGCATCCTGACCGATACCCTGATCATAGTTGCCCATAATAACCGGTACATGGCGCCGGCGAAGCAGTTCTATCACTTCATTGGGAAAAGGCCCATAGCCAACCAGGTCACCGCCACAGAAGACCAGGTCAACCCGGCGCTTCCCGATATCCTCCAGAACCGCCTGGAGGGCCTCGAGGTTCCCGTGAATATCTGAGAAGATAGCCAGCCTCATTATTTGATCCCTCCTGTTTCTTGCTTATGATTGCTGCTTATATAACCTGCTTTACTCTTTACCCGATAGATTATCCTCTAAGGAGATATTTCTTTTTTATTCCTTAGCTATTACCTGTTCTCATCAATCTGTTCTGCGGGATTTGGGATCTCTGGCTCATTGGGTAGGTCGCCGGCTTCTTGCTGGTCCCGTTTTTCATCCTTCTTAATTTGAACCACATACTTCTTTGACGGCTCCAGCAGCTTTTGCACCTCAAGACAGGCGTTGCTCAGGGCGCTGGAGTTTGGCTTTTTTTTCCGGTAGTAGATCCAGCCCCGGCCCTCCATAAAAAGCAACCAACGATCCAGCCCAAAAAGCAGTCCTGTTATAAAGACCAGGCAGAAAAGCAGTTTGAGAATCATCTCTATACCCGTTATTATTTTACCAGATTTAACAGTTTACTGACAGGGATGAATCAAAACTAATTCAGGATAACCTGCTTTATCTATAATCCTAGAGGTTGGCGTTGACATTTAGCTGTAGTAGATTTAGCTTAGTTTAAAGGGGTGTTATTTAGGAGAGATGATATAGACAGAATTCCAGAGATCATTACATTAGATGGGATAAGGATCACTATGAAGCCTTTCCTCTACCGGGATCTGATGCCAGGAGGTGAGCTGGGGGGAACAGGCCTAATAGCTGTTATAACCCTGATTGCTGAATCAGTCTCCAGATTTCCAAACTACCTAACTGTAGACAGAATGTATGTGATCTACGGAGAGGAAGTCTGGGAAACAGGGTTTGAAGAGGAAATTCGTCCCTTAGATCAGCTCTATCTTAATCAGATTCAGA
>JAQULR010000087.1 GCA_028749205.1 Acidobacteriota bacterium
ATCTCTTCATCAATCTTCCCGTAGTTTTCCTCCAGTAGCTGCTGCCAGCGATTCCACCTTGAAGCCATGGAGGTTGCGGGATCATCGTAAGGGAACTTTGTTTCTTCCCGAACTTCTGGATCCTGAGCGATATTACTGGACATGAGGTAGCCATCTTTTTTTCGCCAGACCTGATGATTTTTCAAACCCAGTTCCAGACAGGCAATTTCATTTGTTTTGGCATCGCCGATAAGCCAGTCGTTAGAATATTCCCCATTAGCGCCTTCAATCATTATATTCAGCCACTCGTCGATACTGTTGGCATATTGCATGGCTCGTCTTAAGCGAACAGTTTCAGGAATACCTTCCGGATCAAAACCAAAAAATCCCGCAATGGTGGTTTCCGCTACCATGAGTCCGCTGCTGTTCATACACCAATCAGGTCCACTATGTATAAAACCTGGACAGGTCTGAGTCATTATTTGATTGCCTTTTTCAGGTTTTAAATCAAGAATAAGATTCCAGTGGACTCCATAGACATAGTCTATCCAGGTATTGTGGGCCATGACGATTGACCCATCTTTTGTCGCCGAGCCGGTAGCAATAAAGGCACTGCAAGCTCCAGCGGGCAGGTCGGCCAGCCTGGCTCTGGCTATTTCCTGGGCCTTACTCCAGGGCAAATAGCTCCAGGCAATCTGAAGCCAGTTATTTAAGACAGCGATATCGATGGCATCTATCCCTTTTATTCCTTTGGCAGACAGTCCATCGACTATCCCCTGGATCTCCTGTTGATATTCCTCCGGCGTTTTGACCCAATGAATTTTTTTGACTACTTCACGAAAAGTCTCCCAGTCGCTGCTCAAGACGTTTTTAATATAGAACTTAACATTCGGTATTACCTTGTTGGCTATTTCATCGGCCAGCAGATAGCCGTGTTGATAACCAAGCTGGTGAGGATTTCCCTCGACGTGAACAATTGTCCAGCCATCAGCTTCTTTTCTGAAAGAACCTGCTAATAAATTGTCTTCCTTCGAGCAAGAACAGAAGATCAGAACAGAGGCAAAGACTAAAATCGCAGCCAGAATCGTTACTAAACTCAGGTTACTTTTATCTTTCATCTTAAACCTCCTTGCTTGAAAAGACTAAATCCTGCCATTTTCTGGAGCCAACTCCAGAAAGAAAGTTACTCCTCTCGCTCTAATCCTGGACAATAAACTGAAATCTGAGCTACCTACCTATCCTATCTTATAGGGAATAACGCAAGATTATGGTAACATTCCAGTTCCAACCAGGATCTGGCAGGGTCTCATTTTTATACATAATCCATTCTATCCAGGTATAGGTGCTGACCGATTTAAACTGCAGGCTAACCACATTCTGATAAATATTTTTTCCATCCTTGGATTTAACAGCACTAAAATTGTTGGCCAGCGAAACTGATTGCAAAAACTTATAATTCAAAGGTCTGGTGTAAATTCCGTCCAGCCAGAAAACGTCAGCTTCCAGTGGAGTGGCAAAATAATCAGGCATACCAAAACCGGACATTGGCATCCAGAAGCTACCATCAGAGGGGACTGCACTGAATTTGAAGTGGATGTATTCGCCGCTAAAAGTCAGGCCAAAGGGGAGAGATAATGTTATATCAGCATCAAACATGTTTCTGTTTCCTGCACTCCAGGCCGTTTCATTGATGACATTTTCCTCGGTGCGGCCATGATATCCGGCTAGACCTACTACCAGCTTAGTTGATTCCCCTAATTTAAAAGGATAAGTAATTCTGCCGACGATTATATCTTTTTCACCAGTTCCAGGAGCAGGATCATAAGCAGCTGGCTGTTGATAAGTTCCTTCTTTTTCCCTGAAATAAGAGAGGTAAAAATTTAGAGGCGTTTTCTGACCGTGATATTCGATACCTAACCCCGTATCATACGGTTCCTCCAAGCCAAGGGGCCACTGCAGGGCCATCCACCAGGTACTGTCAAATTTGAGGCCAAAATTGAGATCAAACAGGCCAGCTTTAATCATTAAGGTCTCACTTGGCTTCCAGTAGAAAAATATTTTGTGCCAGAAATGTGAGTATTGAGCCAGGCTACCCGAAGACCAGGGCTTATAGATATAATAGCTGGCTTCTATTCCCACATCTTTGTATTCACTGTAGAGGCCGAGATAGGCTCTGTCGGGGAACCTGAGCGGGCTCTTGGGAGCCCTATTCCAATCCTTGTAAAAGCTGAAAAGGCCATCTATATCAGCCCTTAAAGCCAGAGAGAACCCTTCTACCCCGGTCTTGATATCAATTGCCCGGGCATAAGTGGCGCCAAAAAATAAAACCAGAAGGCAAAAGGTGATCAATCTTTTTTTCATTGCTTAACACCTCCAATCTTATATAACTTTCCTCGCCTGATTACTTCACCTTCAAGAACTGGTTGCTTGAATATCGGTTAACCACAATGCGAGCTGAATAATCACCAGGGTCATTTTATTTCTTTTTCGATTCAAATGTTGTCCAGGGATAAGAGATGATGTCTTTGAGATAGGGTTCCTGCCATTTATATTCAGGATGCTTTTCCAGGAAATCTTTGGCAATGAAGTCGTAATCACATCCATGGCCCCATTTGGCCCAGACTTTCATCCTCTTGGCCAGATCGCTGTCTGTTACTTCTGCGCATATAGATCCGCCAGGATAATAGGCGTCCCATCCCCACTCCGGTAATCCGCGTGGATCCAGTTCAGCATGTCCGCACAGGGTATTAGCGCTTGGATCATATTTGAACTTGGAAGAATCATAGTGGTCCGATTGAAACTTTTTAGCTAGATCCACGTCAATTTTTCCATAATTAGATTCGAGGAACTTGACTCCTCTTGTATATCTGGAAATAGCTGTACTGTTAAAATTGTTATAATCGAAGGCAGTTTCTTTACGAACTTCAGGACTTAAAGCCCAGTTAGAGCCAACATAAAAGCCATCAAAAGTTCTCCAGACATGAAAATTTTTAAGGCCGAGCTCAAGACGGGCGATTTCACCTGTTTTGTAATCACCAATCAGCCAGTCATTAGCATAAGCCCCGTTAACGCTGGTGGTCATTATTTTTATCCAGTCATCAATGTTATCGGCATACTGGACAGCTTTTCTTATTCTAATGAAATTGGGTAAAGCCTTAGGATCATATCCTTCAAACTGCGAAATGGTGGTTTCGGTCACCATCAGGCCACCACTGTTTAGCCAGAAATCTGTTCCCCCGTATATCCAGCCAGGAAACCCATAAGTAAGAATTCTGAAGCCTTTTTCCGGCTTGATATCCATCCAGACATTCCAGTGAGAACAGAAGATATAATCATACCAGAGGCTGTGAGACATCACGATTCTACCGTCTATGGTCGCCGTCCCTGTGGCAATAAAAGCGCTACAGCCAGGAGCTGGTGGGTGGCTTTTTGGAAACATTTTTTTCAGCTCAGCTACCTGTTTTTCGTCCAGGGTTGGCAAATAATACCAGGCCAGATCTATCCAGCCGTTCCAGGCCCATAAATCAAGCGCATCGAT
>JAQULR010000088.1 GCA_028749205.1 Acidobacteriota bacterium
GAATTTATCAACTATGTAGAAAATGTGCTATGGCGGCTTGAGCAAGAATTTCCGGGCCAATATTCTTCTAGCAAAAAAACAATTGACTATAATATTAAATTAATGAAAAAGCCGTTAGACTGATTCAGCCCTAACGATATGAATCAATGTCCAGAGAGATTAAGCTTCAATATTTGACACACTTCAGAATCATCTCTCCCTGATCGTTTTCGTGGATATAGACCAGACGCTCTTTATCAAGCAGGCTAAAAACCATAGCCCCCGGCTCACAGGGGATATTACCAACAACCTTATAAGTGGAAGGCTCAATTATTTCAATCTGCATGCCTGCCAGAGGGATGTCTTGAGGTTTTCGAGCTTTTTTTAGAGCCTCATGGGAGCTTTCTTTATGGGTCAGCACATATAACCTTCCATCTAGCCCGAACTGGGCGTCTCGGCTGACCATATCGAGCGAAGCCCTCATCTGAATAATTCCCTCGGCACTTTTCTGCTCTTCCAGCCGGGGAGTAATGGGTTCAAAACGCAGAGGGAGTTTGAATTGGGCGACCTTTTTTCCCTCGAGGTCAAAAACCTGAATGATATTCATGGCAAAATAGGGAAGATAAAGCTTTTTATCCGGAGAAAGGGCCAGGCAGACCCGGTGTTTGATGGCCCGGATGAAGGGATGGGATTCAGGGAAATCAGAAACCCTGATTTCTTGAATCTTATTTCCTTCGGCATCCAGGACAGTGACCAGCGGCTGGCTCTTTTCTTCAGATTGCATCGTAAGGGAGTAGCCGCTGTAGCCAAAAGATGGGATGGTGAAAAACTTATCATCGGCCGAAACGACGTTGGCAACTTTCGTTTCCCTGGTATTAATCACCCGGATTAATGTTCCCTTCGGGTCAAATATCTGAATACGGCGGTTGTCAAAATCAGCCACTATCAGACTGGAATCCTGGCCGACAAAGATCCCCGTCGGCTTGGCGAATTCTCCGGGTCCCTGACCTGGCTTGCCGATTGTACCCAGAAATTTCCCCTGAAAATCAAAAATGACAATACGGTTATTTCCTGAATCAGCCAGATAGATTCTTGATTGAGAGGGGTCAACGGCGATATCTGAAACCTGATGGAAAAAATCTTGCTCCCCGAACTGAGATATTTCCCAGAGAACCTTGTCTTTCTGAGGGAGAAGAGGCAAGGTCAGGCCAAAGCAGGCTATCAAAGTCAAAAAAATCTTTTTCAACTTTTTTTTCATCATAATAACCCCCTGCCCAAGATTTTATAATCTTTCACTTCTAATTACAACGGTTACGGTCTCTTTGTTTATATTCTTAATCCCTCGGTCAAATGATTCTATAAGGCAGGCTAATCAAAATTCTTCAGGATCTCATCAAGAGTTTCAACGAATAAATCGACATTGTCTTTGTTAAAGATTATGGCGGGTTTAATTTTTAAGACCTGGTGAAAAGGGCCTTCGGTTGTCACCAGGATGTTATTCTTTTTCATTTTTTCGGCGATGAGCTCGGCCTCTTTGCTGGCCGGCAGCCTGGCTTCTCTATCTTTAACCAGTTCTACCCCCAGGAATAATCCCAGACCGCGGACGTCGCCTATTAGCCGGTGAGATTTCTGAAGTTTTTTCAGTTCTTTCAGGAAATAATCTCCGATAAGGCGAGCATTTTCCTGAAGATTTTCCTCTTCGATAGCTTCGAGGACAGCCAGCCCGGCGGCACAGCTCACGGGGTTACCGCCAAAAGTATTGAAATATTCCATGCCAGTTACAAAAGCCTTAGCTATTTCTTCTGTTGTGACAACTGCTCCGATCGGATGGCCGTTGCCGATGGGCTTTCCCAGAGTGACAATGTCAGGAGAAGCTTCCTGCGATTCAAAGCCCCAGAAAAAATGACCCGGCCGACCAAAGCCAACCTGAACTTCATCAGCGATGCCAACCCCGTCTGCCTTGTGAACCAGATCAAAAGCATGCTTTAAATAACGGGGTGGCAAAATGACCTGCCCGGCACAGCCCATCATCGGTTCGGCGATCAGGCCGACGAGCTTTTTGCCAGCGGCTTTTAAATCATCAATGACCCTTGCGGCTTCAGCTGCATATTTCAGGCTGGTCGCCTCAGTGCGTCCACAATATGGGCCACGATAGGGATCTGGGGTCGTCAATTTATGCACAAACGGCGGGGCTCCTTTGCCTCCTGGCCCATCGAATTTATAAGGGCTGATTTCAATAAGCGAAGTCAGATTACCGTGATAGGCTCTATCGAGGACCAGCATTTCGCTCCCGCCGGTGTAATTTCTGGCCAGACGCAAAGCCAGGTCATTGGCTTCGCTCCCGGAGTTAACCAGAAAGCAATATTTAAATTTTGGGGGAAACTTTGATAAAAGTTTTTCAACGTAAAGGGCCAACACATCGTAAAGATAGCGGGTATTGGTGTTGAGTATGGCCATCTGGCGGGTGACAGCTCTGGCCACTCGCGGATGACAGTGGCCCAGGTGGCAGACATTATTAACGCAATCAAGATAGGCCTGCCCCCGATCGTCCAAAAGATACTGCCCGGCACCTCTTGTTATGTGCAACGGCTGGCGGTAAGTCAGGCTCAGAGCTTTTGAGATATGAGCTTCTCGGAATTTCACCAACTTATCTTTTTCTAGCCAGGGCGAACTTATCTTTAGGCTGCAGCTTGAATAAAAGAGCTGGCGCCATTTTTCTGGGTTGGAGCTTAAAAGGGAATTAAGAAGCTTCCATCCCGGCTCTTCCGAAACCGTCATGTACTTGTTCTGGGGTTCGGCCTGGCGTCTCCAGGCTGACATAGTCAGGCTGATGACCAGCCTGGCTAAAATCAGATAGTAGAGGACATCAAGTTCTGCCGCTTGAAGGGGATAGACTCGATTATAGGCAGTCAGAAGAGCGCTGGCTGCTTTTTCTGATTCCGCCGCCTTCATCATCGCATAGGTCAGGGCGATGGCTGGCTCGGCGGCCAGAAAGCTTTGGCTCATATCGCCAAAATCTATCAGGCCAGCCAACTGGTAAGAATTTTTTTTCGCCTCGAGGATGAAATTATGCTCGTTGCCATCGCCATAAATTACCTGGCGGCGGAGCCCGGTCGAGACAGGCAGAAGATAAGTCTCTATCTGGAGAAGAGCATAATCAAGTTGCCTCCTTTTGACCGGGTCAGCCACATATTTCAATCTATCTTTTGACCACAAGACATTTTTCACGTCCCAGGGAAGCTCCCGTTTGCTTCCCGCCTGGTAAAAATCCCGAAGAGTAAGGTCTATTCTGCCCAGCAGACGGCCGATTTCTGACCAGAGTTTTGATGGCGGCACAGACTGTAAATCGGCCAGGCTTGGCCCTTCCACATAATCAAAAAGCCGAAGATAGAAAAGCTCATTTGGGCGCTTATAAGTGCTGATGTACTGGCCATTAACATCGGGCTGGGGGAGTGGAAAATGGTAACGAGGAAGCTCCTGACTTAGCTTCAAGATAACCTGATTTTCAAAATCCAGTTC
>JAQULR010000089.1 GCA_028749205.1 Acidobacteriota bacterium
AAGATAAAGAACAGCTAAAAATAGTGAAAATCTAGGGTGTCCCGATTTTTTATGATTTTTTTATTTTTTTAAAAAAAATGCTTGACACGATGGAAATAATTTTGTAAATATTAAACATAAGCAATATATAAAGGAGGTTAATATGCTTAGATTAAATGTTTTTCGCTCTCCTGCTTTGCTGGCTCTAACAGTGACTGCTTTTACCTTGATTATGCTTCCTCTTGATGGTTTGGCTAAGGATGCTCGGCCGGCTGGCGCTATCGTTGGTTTTGTTTATGGAAGTGATATGAAAACTCCGGTCGAAGGGGCAGTGGTTAAAGTACGTAACCTTGAAAACGGTCAGGAATTTGTTAGCACTCCTACAGACGACAATGGGTCTTATGCGATTGAAGGGGTTGAGGAAGGTAGGTATACCCTCGGGGTTACTGCGTCAGAAGGAGATTACAATTTTGATTATGCAGTCGAGGTTAAAGGTGGGGAAATCGGAAAGCTGTCGTTAGCTCTCAAAACTGGCAATGCTGCTCCTTTAGGTCAGCAAGCCTCTGGATCAAGCGGGAACAAGCCATCATTCTTCTATACTCCGGTTGGAGTTGCAGTCTTGATGATAGCTACCACCATGGCTCTTTATGGGCTGTTTAAGCTGGTGGAAGAAGAAGAAGAAGCTTCTCCGTCGAGTATAAGGTAAGAACAGAACAGAAAGGCTAGCAACAACAAAGGCTAAGGAAGCGTGTTTTTCCTTAGAGAGTAAAAGAGGAGGCGAAGCAAAAGGATAGAAAAAATCGTTTGTAAAGGAAAAGAATATAAAATTTAGTCTTATAGGTTGTAGTCGAAAAAAAGGGCTCAAAAAAGGGCCCTTTTTTTATGGGCATAAAGAAAAAGGAGGATACCCCTTTTAGAAACCCAGGACTTTTAGAGAGATTCCTAAGGAAAGGTGGTCAGGCGAGCAATTAAGTTAAGAGAGGGGAGACCCAAATCGTTTTTATCTCGAATAGACAATAACAGGATTGAGGGGAAGCAGAAGAAACAGGGAACGCAAATCGTCTTTTCTTAGAACAGATAATAACAATATTAAGGAAAAAAAAGCTTATTGTCCCAGATAAGAAGTGGCAGGTGCGAAACGCTTTTCTGATAGAATGGATCATAACGGGATTATAAGAAAGGGGGCACGACTCGCTTCCTGCTAGAAAGTAGAAGATAAATGGATTAAGCAGGGAAGCGCTTCATGTCCACGCCGGCTTGCCGACTAAACTATATCCTCTACTGGAAAGACGAAGGCTTTTACCCCAACCCTGGCCATAGCCGCCTTCAGTTGGCGTATTTGCTCTAAAATAGACGACACCTTTTCATCATCACAGACAATCATCAGAGCCGAGTTGGTTGCCGGCCAGATGTGCGTTCCCATATGAGGACCGGACTGTTTTCCCTGACCGTAAACTGTGGGCAACTTGGTAAAGCTTTCTATCTCGCAGTGCTTCAGGCACTCATCTACTTCATCACTGATAGCGGCGTTATAGACTATAAATACCATCTTCATTTGGTCTCTCCTATTGCTTTTTGTTATTCTTCTTGACTCTCTGTTCCATAATCGAATACAGCGTCGGGACAAAGATCAGAGTGATAACTGTCGAGACTAACAGCCCCCCGATTACCGAGATGGCTAAGGGGCTCCAAACTTCCGAACCTTCTCCCCGGCTCAGAGCTAAAGGTAGTAGGCCCAGGATAGTCGTCAGGGCGGTCATCAGAACAGGGCGAAGCCTGTCCTGTCCCCCGGTGAGAATGGCTTCCCACATACCGACTCCTCTGGCCCTTAAAATATTTATGTAGTCAATAAGAACGATGGCGTTTTTAACCACGATTCCTACCAGCATAATCATTCCGACATAAGAAATCAGGTTCAAGGTTTTTCCGGTGATGAGCAGAGCCCAGATAACTCCAACTATGGCAAAGGGGACGGAAAACATGATGATAAAGGGGTCAAGTAAAGACTCAAACTGGGCGGCCATGACCATGTAGATCAGAACTATACCCAGGATTAAAGCCAGCAAGAGATAATTAAAGGCCTCGGCCTGGTCTTCTGCCGAACCGGCGATCTTATAATCAACTCCTTCGGGGATGTCGATTTTAGCTAAGCCTTCTCTGAGGTCAGCCACCACACTTCCCAGAGCTCTTCCGTATAGCCCGGCTCCAACATAAACCACTCGCATTTGGTCTTTTCTCTCCAGGGTTAGGGGTCCGGTCCTTTCTACCACCTTGGCGATATTGGCAATGGGAATTTGAGCCCCTGTGGGGGAAGTGACGAAGGTGTTATAGATATTTTCAATGCTCTGACGGTCGGATTCTTTCAGCCTGACATAGGTGTCATACTCGTCACCGCCTTCCCGATATCTGGTTGCCGTTTGGCCCTGAAATTTGGTCCGCATGGTGCTGGCAATCTGAGCCATATTCAAACCTAAGGCCGAGGCTTTCTTCCGGTCAACTTCAATCCAGAGCTCTGGTTTTCCTCCCACTCGAGAGATGGTGACGTCGGTAGTTCCGGGAATGCTTTCCAAAAGGGCCTTGACCTGAGCCGCCACTCGGTCAGTTGTGGCGATATCATCACCGTAGATTTCTACTGAGATAGGCTTTTCGCCGCTAATGGATGAGGCCATATCCTGGCCGCCGAAATCAATAGTTTTTATCCCGGGAATCTCAGAAATCTTCTGACTTACAGCGTAGCTTATCTCAGCACTGGACCTTTTTCTCTCATTTTTTGGCACAAGCCTGACACCTACCATCAGGGTATTGGTATCACTTCTCATCCCTCCCATACCTACCCCCATTTCGCCTTCACTTACTCCGCATCGGGCAAACATCATCTCTCTTTCGGCGATTTCATTTTCGAAAATTCCCTCTATCTGGGCCATGACTTCATCGGTAATTTCAACCCTGGTTCCGACAGGAAGTTCGACATTTCCCATGACATTAGCCTGGTCCATGGTCGGAATAAACTCAGTGCCGACAATTCGGAGCATCAGCAGGCTGACAACAAAAATTGCCAACCCGGTGATTATGACTGTCCTACGGTGTCCTAAAGCCCAAGTGAGGCTCTTTTTATAGAAGATTGCCATCCCGTCAAACCACTTCTCAGTTCTGGCCCGAAATTTGGACATAAAGCCATTCTTATTACTGGAAGCCTCACCAGGAACCTTCATCATCTGGGATGACAGCATCGGAACGAAAGTTAAAGCGGCAAAAAGTGAAGCCGCTAAGCAAAGAATTACCACCAGAGCCAGCTCCCGGAAGATGATTCCAGTTATCCCTGGAACAAAAACAATCGGAACAAAAATGGCCATGTTGGTTAGGGTAGCCGCGACCACGGCCTGGCCAACTTCAGAAGGTCCGAATATAGAAGCTTCCCTTCTAGACTCTCCCAGCGAAGCCTGGTGGCGGTAGGTGTTTTCATAAACCACGATAGCATCGTCTATGACCATCCCGATGGCTAT
>JAQULR010000043.1:0-2447 GCA_028749205.1 Acidobacteriota bacterium
TTAATGAAAAATTCTAAGAAACTCTTTGTTTGGAGAAAAGGCTTTTTATTATATGAGGCAACTTTAGGTAATACCTCGCCGAGACATAATTCTTAGCTTTTCCTTCCGGCTTATCCCGATTCTTTCTCTGAGTCGTTCCATGAAGCTTCAGCCCCAAAATCCTTCCAGGCTAATCCAAGTTCTCTAACAGCTGCGTCTACCTTTTGGTTGACCGAACCCTCCTCATATGTTCCATCTGACAATCTTTCCCCAGCTTTAACTCCAGTTAGAATTTCAAGGCCTTTATCCAAAGTCTTGATTGGATAAATATGAAATTTATCTTCGGCTACTGCTTTGACCACCTCTTCTTTCAGCATCAGGTTCTTAATATTCTGGTGAGGGATTATAACACCTTGAGTCCCGGTCAGTCCTCGAGCCTTACAGACCTCAAAAAAGCCTTCAATTTTCTCATTAATACCCCCGATTGGCTGAATCTCTCCCTTCTGGTTAATCGAACCAGTAACTGCCAGGTCCTGTCTTAGGGGTAACCCAGAAAGGCTTGACAGGATAGCGTAGGCTTCAGCAGCAGAAGCACTATCGCCGTCTACTCCAGAATATGATTGTTCAAAAGCAATACTAGCTGATAGGGCAAAAGGTTTGTTCTGAGCGTATTTTCCCCGCAGATAACCAGTTAGAATCAAAACTCCTTTGTTATGGGTTCGCCCACTCAGGTCAGCTTCTCTTTCAATGTTGATGATTCCAGCCCGGCCGGTGGCCGTCCGGGCGGTGATTCGGGCTGGCTTCCCGAAGGCCAGCTCTCCGGTATCATAAACTGCCAATCCGTTTATCTGACCAACCACCTGATTCTCTGTATCTATCAGAATGGTTCCTTCTTCTATCATTTCCTGGATTTTTCTTTCAACCAGATTAACTCTTTCGATTCTTTCATCTATGGCTTTTTGAATATCTTCAGCGGTGATAAAATTCTTCTCATTTTTTTTAGCCCAGTAATCTGCCTCTCTGATGACGTCAGCGATCAGATGAAACCTGGTGGAAAGTTTTTTCTGCCGACCGGCCAGTCTAACTCCTAATTCCACCATGGCTGCCAGACCTGGCTTATCAACCGGAAGCAATTTATCTTCGTCACAGATTTTTCTGGCGAACCTGAGGTAATCGTTGATGGTTTTCTGACTTTTGTCCATCTCGGAATCAAATTCAGCTTTAACTTTGAAAATTTTTTTGAAATTTTCATCATAGAAATAAAGCAAGTTATAGAGATAATCATCTCCAACCAAAATAACTTTAACCTGGGATTTAATTGCCTCTGGCTTCATCTTGACTGTCGAAATGGCAAAGAGAGAAGCCGGATTCTGAATCTCAAAAACTTGATAACGTAGAGTTCGAACCAGGGTAGCCCAGACTCCTGGCTCAGTCAGAACATCCAGGGCGTTCATAACGATATAGCCACCATTGGCCTTCAAAAAAGAACCGGCTTTTATTTTGGTATGATCAGTCTGGCCTATGCCAAAGCGGGTATAAGCATACTCAATAGTCCCGAAGAGATTAATATAGGAAGGTGAAGTTTCGATAATCACCGGGGCACCTTTAAGGTCAGAATTGTCAACCAGAAGATTTATCCGGTAGGGCAGATAGGGGTCCTGCTCATCATGGTCTGCTTCTTCTTTTGGAGTAATCTTAAACAAATCTATGTTTGCAGTCAGACTTTTCTCCACTTCATCCAGATAGCCCTGAAGACCAGGAAAGGGCAGTTTATTCCTGAGGTCGTTTAAGGCCCCTTTGATCATCGGAGCACAAGCCTCAATTTCCTGGTTTTTCAAAAGTATTTGGGTTTCCTCATCTATTTCTTTTAGTTCACTTATAATCTTCTCCAGCTGGCCACTTAGTTGTTCATATTTCTTTTTCAACTCCTCAACCTGTTTTCTGGTCAGCTTTTCTTCTTTAACCAGCTTTTCCAATTTATTAAAAGGAGTTGGCTGACCATCAACTACTGGGATGAGGTCCGGCCTGGTAAAAATACCGGCGGGGATCTGAACGATGGTGAAACCTTCGGCGGCTACCAGTTGTTCAAATTTCTGGAGGATATCTCTTTGTTTATGCTGCTGGGCATCCAAAATAGACTGTTTTCTTTCCTGAAAATACTGGCTTTTTAGTAACTCTGGGATGTTGGTTTTAAGCATCATTATCAGTTTATCCAGGCCCTCTTGAAGCCTCCGACCTCGACCAGCCGGTAGGGTTAGCAGGAGTGGTTCATCTGGTTTGTTAAAATTGTTCACATAAATCAGATCATCCGGTATTTCTTCGCTGATTCTGACTTTCTCCAGGAATTTTTTTATAGTGGTGGTTCGGCCAGTACCTACCATTCCGGTAATGAAGATGTTATAACCTCGACTTTTAATTTCCAATCCTGCCTGCAACGATTTCAGAGCTTGGTCCTGTCCAATGATATC
>JAQULR010000043.1:2547-6576 GCA_028749205.1 Acidobacteriota bacterium
TTCCTGAAGTTCCCCTGGGATATCTATAAAAATAATCCCTACTGGGTTCCCCCTTTACTGATAGAAGTCAAAGAAAAGTTAGACCAGAAAAAGAATCCGTTTTTTGAGCATGCCGAAATAGAGCTGTTTATGACCACCATAAATGGTCAGGTTGCGGGGAGAGTAGTAGCTATTATCGACCACAGGCACAACGAGTACCATCAAGAAAAAATCGTCTTTTTTGGCCTTTATGAAAGTATTAACGACCTGGAGGTAGCTAAGGCCTTATTAGGTGCGGTGGCTACCTGGGGAAAAGAAAGAGGTATGGAAGTTCTCAGGGGGCCTGTTAACTTGTCTATGAATGATGAATGCGCCTTCCTTTTGGAAGGCTTTGATAAGCCTCCAGTTATTATGATGCCCTACAATCCTCCATATTATCTGGAGTTGATGGAGAAAGCCGGCCTGACCAAGGCCAAGGACCTTTATGCCTTTTTATTGCCTCGTGACCATAATACTTTGGAAAAGGTTGGGGGGGTTATTAATAAAGTCCGAAGGGCTACTTCTTTCAATATGCGGATAGTTAATCTGAAAAAGATTTATAAAGAGACCAGGAAAATTGCTTATATCTACAATCAGTCTTGGTCTAAGAATTGGGGTTTTGTTCCCTGGACAGAGAGAGAGATGGATTTTATGGCCCGCAGATTAAAAAGTTTAGCTGATCCGGAGCTGGTAATCTTTGCCCTACATAAAGGTCAGGAAGTTGGCTTTGCCTTCGGTCTGCCTAATTATAATGAAATAATAAAAGATCTGAACGGTCGGCTTTTCCCCTATGGAATATTTAAACTAATGTTTGATCGAAAAAAAATTAAAGGGATGAGAGCTTTGGTTTTCGGAGTCTTGCCTCAATTCCAGCATACCGGTCTGGCCTACCTTCTCTATGATGAGCTAGAAAGAAGGGCCAAAGCCAGAGGCTATGAATGGGCTGAAATGTCCTGGCAGTTAGAAAATAATGAGGCCATTAATAGATTTACTGCTTCTATCGGAGGTAAAATATATAAAAAGTATAGAATTTATGAAAAGGAGCTGATCTGACCTGAGTTATTAATAAAAATGAACTTGGCTCCAGATTTTCAAGTATGATTGAGAGGAAAATCGGGAGATGATAAAATCAGCAACTCCAATCGGTTTTAGGAGATCCTATCAGGTGCCCGGTTTTCTGGCCCTCTGATTTTCCTCTGGTGGAGGGGAATAAATCAGGTTATTCTGGATTATTGGTGAATAATCCAGGTAAAACTGACAAAGGAGAAGAAAATGAAAGTCTATGAAGGCAAACTACAGGCTAAAGGATACAAAGTAGGAATAATTTTGAGCCGCTTCAATCAGTTCATTTCAGACCATCTATTAGAAGGGGCTCTTGATGCCTTGAAAAAATTAGGAGCGGAAGAGGCTGATATTTCAGTTTATAAAGTACCCGGGGCCTTTGAAATTCCTTTTCTGGCCAAAAAACTGGCCCTTAAAAAGGAAGTAGATGGGATCCTCTGCCTGGGTATTCTCATCAGAGGAGATACTCCCCATTTTGACTTTTTGAGTGCTGAAGTTACCAAGGGGCTGTCTCAGGTTGCCTTAGAAAACGGCCTCCCGGTGGCCTATGGTATTCTGACGGTAGAGACCTTGGAGCAGGGCATAGAAAGAGCCGGGACTAAGGCCGGAAACAAGGGCTATAATGCAGCTATGGCTCTGGTGGAGATGCTAAACTTGATAAAAGAAGGCGGCCTCAAATAAAATTTGGGAAGATTTAAAGCTATGGGAAAAAGAAGAAAAGCCCGAGAGTATGCCTTGCAGATTCTATTCCAGATGGAGTTTACCAGGGATGAACTGAGTAGTATCCTGCCAAATTACTGGTCTAACCAGAATCTGCCTGAGGAAATCAAAACCTACTGCGAATGGTTGTTACAGGGAGTCTGTGAGCATCGGGCGGAGGTGGACCAGGTTATTCAACAGGCTTCCAAAAACTGGCGTTTAGAAAGGATGGCTACAGTCGACCGGAATGTTTTAAGGATTGCTGTTTTTGAAATGCTATATGAAAGCAATCTAGCTCCGCCAATCATCATAGATGAAGCTATTGAAATTGCCAGGAAGTTTTCCGGGCAGGAAGCCGCTGCTTTTATCAACGGGATCCTGGACGCTGTCTATCGTCAACTCCTGAAATCGGCACCGGAAGTGAAAACCAGACCCGCTGAAAATGTCGGAAACCATGAGGTAAAAAAATGACCGATCAGCTAACTAAAAAAGGTCGGAACCTGAAACTGGTTCAGGAAGATTTAAGCGATCAAGAACTTGTCCGTCTGGAAAAATGGAAAAAACTTCAAGAAAAGGGCCTGGAAGTTTTCCCCCATAAAGCTGAAGTCAGCCATTCAGTTTTTGAGGTCATCAAGGAGTTTGCTCATTTAGGAAAGGAAGAGCTGGAGGCTAAGAATTATCAAGTTAAGGTACCAGGCAGGATCATGGCTATCAGAAAAATGGGACGAGCTACCTTTTTCCATATAGCTGATTTTCGCCAGCGGCTCCAGGTCTATCTTAGAGAAGATCAGGTAGGAAAAGAAAATTATGAGCTCTTTGACCTTTTTGATATTGGGGATGTTGTTGTCGCTGAAGGGCGCCTGTTCCGCACCAAAACTGGGGAGTTAACCATTCTGGCTGAGAAGCTTAGGTTTTTGGCCAAATGCTTTCATCCTCTGCCGGAAAAATGGCATGGGCTTCAAGATGTGGAAGCTCGCTACCGTAAAAGGTATCTGGACCTAATCATGAGTCCGGATTCTGGTAAAACTTTCATCATCCGAAGTCAGATAGTGGCCGGGATCAGAAAGTTCCTGGAGGCGCGAGGATTTATAGAAGTGGAAACTCCCATGATGCAGGTTATTCCTGGAGGGGCTCTGGCTCGGCCTTTTAAGACTTTTCATCAAGCGCTGGGAATAGATCTCTACCTGCGGATAGCCCCTGAGCTTTATCTTAAAAGACTGGTAGTTGGTGGGATGGAAAAGGTCTATGAAATAAACCGAAATTTCCGGAATGAGGGTCTTGATTCACAGCATAATCCGGAGTTTACCATGCTGGAATTCTATCAGGCCTATATAGATTATGATCAGCTGATGGATTTAACCGAGGAGCTATTTGTTTATCTGGCTAAGGAAATTCATGGTCAAGAAGACATTCCCTTTGGTGAAGAGACTATTTCCTTCAGACGTCCCTGGAAAAGACTGAAATATCAGGAGGCTATTCACCAGTTTAGCGGTCTAGCACCGGGCCGCTTTGATAATCCCAAGGAAATAATAGAGTTTGCTGCCAATTTAACTCCTGATAAAAAGCCTCCGACCTATGCTAAGGCCCTGGACGTTATTTTTGATAAGCTGGTCAAGGAAAAAATTGTTCAACCGACTTTTATCATCAATCCACCCAGAGAAATCTCTCCGCTGGCCAAAGCCGACCGGGATAATCCATCAGAAGCCGCCAGGTTTGAACTGATCATTGCTGGTATGGAAATAGCCAATGCTTTTTCTGAATTAACCGACCCCTTTGAACAGCGAGAACGCTTTGAGGAGCAGGCCGCGATGAGACAGAACGGCGATGAGGAGTCTCATCTGGTTGATCTGGATTATGTAGAAGCCCTGGAATATGGGCTGCCGCCAACCGGAGGTGAAGGAGTGGGTATTGACCGCCTAACCATGATTTTTGCTAACAGAAAATCTATCCGAGAGGTCATTCTGTTCCCCCTATTGAAGCCGCGTTGAGACTAATTGGCAGGTGAAACTGTAGATGAGCTTTGAACTATTTTTGGCTAGAAGATATCTGACTGCTAGAAGGAAACAGGCTTTTATTTCGGTTATTACCTCCGTGTCTATTCTTGGAGTTACTATTGGGGTGATGGCCCTGGTTATTGCCTTGTCTCTTATCACTGGCTTTCAGGAAGATGTTCAGGATAAAATTCTGGGGGCCACTTCTCATCTGATGATTTCAGACCTTTCAGGGGAGGGATTAAAAGATTATCAAGAA
>JAQULR010000043.1:6676-12831 GCA_028749205.1 Acidobacteriota bacterium
GTTCTGATGGTCATGGAAAAAACCAGAGATATCGGAGTCCTGATGGCCATGGGCGCTACTGCCAGGAATATCAAGAGAATATTTTTTCTTCAGGGGGCCATAATCGGAGTGGTAGGTACCAGCCTGGGGCTGGCTCTTGGCCTAGTCTGGTGCTGGCTAGCCAATACTTTTAAGCTAATAAGGCTACCAGTAGATATCTATCAGATTTCATATGTTCCTTTTCATGCCAGACCTCTGGATCTGGCCTTGATAGTCCTGGTGACCTTGAGCATAACCTTTATCTCAACTCTTTTCCCTTCGCGTCGAGCAGCTAAGATTAACCCCGTCCAGGCCTTAAAATATGAGTAGAGGTCATAAGTTAAAAAATGGCTGAAACTATAACTGATAAGCCAATGCTCAGGACAATTAACCTGGGAAAGGCTTATGCTATGCCGGATAATCAATGGTTGCAGGTGCTGGTAGGAATTAACTTTGAGCTTAAGGCTGGCGAGCTGGTAGCTATAATGGGAGTTTCAGGCGTAGGGAAAACCACTTTTTTGAATGTCGTAGGAGGTCTGGACAGGCCAACGGAGGGTCAGGTTTTTTTGAACGGTCAGAATCTATGGGAGAAAAGTCCGGCCGAAGTGGCTTTTTTAAGAAATAAACATATCGGATTTGTCTTTCAATTCTACCATCTTCTTCCTGAATTCAATGCCTTAGAGAATGTAGCTATTCCCTTACTAATTGGTGGGCTGAAGCGCGATAAGGCGATAGAGCTGGCGTCTCAGGCTCTGGAAGAAGTGGGCATGAAGTCCAGAGCTAATTTTCGGCCAGCCCAGCTCTCGGGTGGAGAACAACAAAGAGTAGCTGTGGCCAGAGCTTTAGTCACCAATCCGCGGCTGTTGTTAGCTGATGAGCCTACTGGCAACCTGGATTGGAAAACTGGTGAAAAAATTCTTAATTTGATAGTCGATCTTCACCAGAAAAGAGGCCTATCTTCTATCATAGTTACTCATAATGAAAGGATTGCCCGTTTCTGCCATAAAGCTTATCTTTTGGAAGATGGGCAGATGAAACTTTTTGATAGTTTATCTGGTTAAACTATTCTGTAGGTAAAGAAGCCGGCCTGGAAGATTAGATCAGGTTTCCTGATTCTTTGAAAAATGGCTGGCAATATGGTATATAGTTATGTTTATGAAAAGACTATTCCCGACCTTTATGATGATGATAGCTCTGCTCGTTGGGACTCTTTCTGCTCAGCAGATAATAGAAAAAATAGAGATTATCGGTAACAACCGGATTCCTCCGGATACAATAATTTATTATCTGTCATCCAGAGAAGGTGATTATTATAATAAAGCTCTTCTGAAAAGGGATTTTAAGGTCCTGTGGTCGACCGGGTTTTTTGCTAACTTGAGGATAGAAGAAGAAGATGGGCTTAGAGGCAAAGTTGTCAAAATTTACGTTGAAGAAAATCCGGTTATCAAGAATGTGATCTTCCGGACCGGTAAGAAAGTTAAAGAGAACGATATCATCAGCAAACTTAAGGAAAAAGACGAATATTTAGCGGCCCATTCCTATTACAACCCTTCCAGGGTTCAAAAAGTTAAAAGGACGATCAAAGAATTACTGGAAGAAAAAGGTCTGCAAGCAGCCAGAATAGATGCTGAACTGGTTAGGAAAACTGAAGGTGAAGTTGATTTGATCTTCAGGATAGATGAAGGCCCCAGGTTGAGAGTAGGAGAAGTGGTCTTTGTAGGCCGGACTAAAATACCTGAGGGCTTTATGAAAGAAGCTATGAAAGATAACCGGGCCCATAACCTGATAAACTGGATTGGGGGCAAAGATGTTTTCAAGAAGAACAAATTAGAAGATAACGTAGCTGAAATCAAAAAAAGATTACAAGAATTTGGATATATGGAAGCCACAGTCGGTGAGCCCAGGTTTGAAGAAATTACTAAAAGGACGTTTCTTTTTGGTAAACAGAAGATGATGCGAATCATCATTCCGGTAGATCCTGGCTATGTTTACCGAACTGGAGAAATAAAGATCGAAGGTAATAAATTCCTGATGACTAAGTATCTGCAATCCCTGGTTGAGCTTAAACCTGGTGAGATCTACAGCTCTAAAAAGAGAGAAAAAACTATCGAATCTATGGGAGAGAGCTACCGCAATTTTGGCTTTCTGTATAGCCAGATAATTCCGGTTGAAAATCTTGACCCAAAACAGAAGGTAGTCAATGTTACTTTCAATATTCAGGAAGGAGAAGTAACCTTTCTAAGGAAACTGGAGTTTAAGGGCAATACCTTTACTAAGGACAAGGTTTTGCGGCGGGAATTTCTGCTAAGGGAGGGCGACCGCTTTAGCTTAGCGCTTTTTAAGGATAGTCTGTTGAGACTCAGGCAGCTCGGTCTGGTGGATGTGGATCAAGAGCCAGATATAAAACCGGATCCCGAAAATCCCTCTCAGATTGATGTTAACCTCAATGTTAGAGAACTCCAGAGAAATAATATCCAGTTTACTGCTGGGTACAGCGGATATGAAGGTACCTTTGTTGCCTTTAGTTTTTCCACGGTCAATTTCCTGGGAACGGGTGAATCTCTGGACTTAACCCTTCAGCACGGAAAAAGAGTCAAAAATTATAGTTTTGGCATGACCAAACCTTACATTTTTGACCGGCCCATGACTCTGGGTTTTAACGTTTTTGACCGGAAGGTAAACATACCTTATCTCTATAATCAGTATTCCAAAGGTGTTTATTTAACCTTCGGGGCCAGAGTTCGCGGTTATACCAGGTTTAACTTAACTTATTCTTTCCAGGATACCGAAATGGAAGTTCCCACCTATGAAACCGAAGAAGGTGAATCCTACTATTACAACCCATATTTCTATCCTGGTAAATATTATGTTAGTGCTCTCGAACCAATCATCTACCGGTCAACTATTGATAGCCCCCTGACTCCCAGTCGGGGCACCATGTATAGTGTATCTTTAAAATATGCCGGAAATTTCCTGGGAGGTGATGTCCATCTTTATCGGCCGAGGTTTGAATTTGCCAGGTATCAGCCAATTATTTCTAATCATGTTCTGGGTGTACATATTGAGTATATGTTTGTCAAACCTATTAAAGGTGATGAGGTGCCATACTGGGAAAGGTTCTTTTTGGGAGGAGAGCAATCGATTCGTGGTTATGATTTCTACACCATAGGGCCCAGGGATGAGAGAAATATACTCATCGGAGGTGAGAAATCGCTGGTAGGAAATTTTGAATATATCATCCCTTTTGGCGGTCCCCTCTACGGGATTCTTTTTTACGATTTTGGTAATGCTCTTCTGCCTTCAGAAAAATTCAGTCTCAAAAATATGTATAGTTCGGCTGGCTTGGAAATCAGAGTTTTTGTTCCAGCCCTAAGAGTACCTTTCAGGCTGATCTTTGCTTATAACAATAAGAAAATTTATGCGGATGACTCTAATTTTGCTTTTCGTTTTGCTATTGGGACTACTTTCTGAGGTAATGGGCATCTTGACTTTTAGTATTAAGCTTTATTTGCCAATAATACCAGGCAACCTGCTTTATTCCCGATCCAAAGGATTATTCTCGGGATGAAATCAGTTAGATTTATGATAAGGAAAACTGGGATACGGAAGTAATGGACCGAGAACAGAGAAGTAAAATTCAGAAGAGCGGTTCAGTTTTATGAATAAGGCGGGTAATAGATTATCAAGGTATGACAAGGATTTATCTTTTTGGCTAAAAAGAGTAAAATTAAAAACAATCATATGTGAGGAGGATTTGATATGGACAAAAGATTAAGAGCAGTCTTTCTTCTGGTGGCCATGGTGGTTAGTTGTAGTTTAGTATCACAAGCCCAGCAAGTCTTGAAAATAGGTCTTGTTAACTCTCAGGAAATCTTGGAGAAATCTGCTGAAGGGAAAAAAGCTATTGCCCAGTTGGAGGAAAGAAATAAGAAAGTCCAGCAAGATTTGAGTAAGCTCGATGATCAGATCAGGCAGTTGGAATCCAGGCTGAGCACTCAGCAATTAACCATGACTCAAGAGGCTATTATGTCCTTAAGCGCTGACCTTGATAGGAAGAGGACTGAAAGGCAGAGAATGGCTGAAGATGCCCAAAGAGATATGCAGGAACTAACTCAAAGGCTTTTTATTAGGATTCAGAATGAAGTTATGCCTATAATAACCAAGGTTGGTCAGGAGAAAGGCATGGACCTGATTCTTGACCTCAGGGAAAGCGGAGTCCTTTATTTCAGCCCGACAGTGGACTTAACCCAGGAAGTAATCAAGAGGTATGATGCCAGCAAGTCTGGGGCTAAATAAATTGGTTAAAATGGTAAAGCTATGACTTCAGAAAAAATCGAGCAATGGTTGCCGCACCGCTATCCATTTCTTCTGGTTGATAGAGTTTTAGAATTAAAGCCCGGAGAAAGCATTCTGGCCCTAAAAAATGTTACTTATAATGAGCCTTTTTTCACTGGGCACTTTCCAGATTTCAAACTGATGCCTGGCGTCTTGATTCTGGAAGCTCTGGCCCAGGCAGGCGGTATTCTTCTCTACCATTCTTTGCCTGATCCTGAATTGCTTTTCATGGTTTTGAGTAAAATTGAAGAAGCAAAATTCAGGCGTCCTGTCAGGCCTGGAGACCAGCTTAAGCTTTCAGTTCGGATGCTCAAGCATAAAGCTGGCTTCTGGTCTTTTGAGGCCGAAGCCACAGTTGATGGAGAAATAGCTGCTGAGGGGAGGCTGGTGGCCGGAATGATGAAAAAAAATGAGAATGAGAAAGATAAAAGAGATTAATTTCTCTTCTATCCTTCTCTCTCCTGTCTTTTTTCTGCCAAGTTTAATTTTTTACCCGGTTTTATTTACTTAGATTGTTAACAAATAATCCAAGTTACCCTCATTTAATACCGCTCGGAGGAAATTGGAAACAGAAAATCGCAAACAGGTGATAGTCTCCACTGCTTCCAGAAAGCCCTACTCTTTACCCTCTGGAAACTTCACTTAAATAGGTTTGTATCCCCCAAATCTACCTAAAGGGTAATAATCCAGATAAATTTAGACTAGATACCAGCCTTATTTTAAGTTAAATAGGGCATCATCTAACCCGGTATTATAGGCTATGTCATTTAAATTCATTCGAATAGACTCCACCCCTTCCATAAAAATCGTCATGGAAAAAGCGGCCATCGTCTGGCCGACCTTCTTATAATCAGAAAAGATCACTTCAGATTCAACCTCTGAACCGGTGGGGCCAAGGGTTTTACTCTTGCTCTTATAAGGGAGGTAGGTATTGGCATCAAGATACAGAACACTAGTAAAGCCATCCTGGAATTTCTGTTCTAGAACAAGGTACGGCCGGCTATTAACCTCCTCTTTTCCCTTAAAGATATAGGTAATGCCATATTTTTCAGGATGGAGGGTGGCGTCATTACCCAGGGCTTGTCTCATCATATCATCGGTCTGATCAGGTGGTAGTTCTATAATTTCCCCTGTCTGGGGGTTGGTCATCATGGCTTTTTTCCCATCAAAGACCTGGATCATACTGAGACCCATTATTTCCATCTCCATTCTATATTTGTTGGGTTCTTTCTGATAAATGGTCATGGGGGCATTCAGGCCGTACTGAATCATTTCAATTGTCCCGCTGATTTTGGTGTCCTTAATTTCACTCAGGCTCTGACGGCCCCCCAAGGCCTTGATCATATTTTCTAAAATGTCTTTTTCAGTCTGAGTTAATCCCGGCAGCGTCAAGGAGCTTAATAAAAGCAACCCAGAAAACAAAGCCATAATCTTTTTTTTCATAGTGGCCTCCATTTAACGATTAAAGCTACTTGAATTATAGTTTATTTTCATGATAAACAAAAGAAAGTTTTCCAAAGACAAAGGGGTTAAATTTTCCCTTAAAAATCACCCTCAAAGGCGATTGATAATTTACTTGATTGGGCTTATCCTAAAATCAAAACAAGGCGTGAGAATATGATCTGGGATAATCCGGAAGATAGGTTTAAGTTTATATTTGATATCATCCCCAATCCAGCTATTCTGCTCGATTTGGATAAAAGGATAGAAGCTATAAATGATAGCTGTCTTGAGTATTTTCAAAAACAGGTTCCCGGAGAAGTTATCTACGGACAAAAGGTTGTAGTAGATAAGCTTTTTCC
>JAQULR010000044.1 GCA_028749205.1 Acidobacteriota bacterium
GTGGTGATTGTCAGTTTCTGGCTGATTTCTAAGCCTGCTGATAAAGAACATGCTTTTGGTCATGGCAAAGCTGAATCTGTAGCTTCGATTATTATTGCCACTCTTTTAGCAGTTGTTGGTGGTTATTTTCTTTACGAGTCAATTCTAAAATTAATTCATCGCCAGGCTATGGGTTTCAGTATAGCGGCTATTATTGTCTTTGCCATTTCGGCTTTGCTTAAAGAAGCCTTAGCCCAATTTGCTTTCTGGGCTGGGAAAAAGGTTAACTCTTCTTCTCTACGAGCTGATGGTTGGCATCACCGGAGTGATGCGATAGCTTCGCTGCTGATAGTGATTGGGGCTATCTTCAGCCAGAATTTCTGGTGGCTTGATGGTCTTCTCGGGATAGGTGTTTCTTTGTTGATCCTTAATGCTGGATTTTCTATTATCCGCCGATCGGCCAGTTATTTAATAGGGGAAAGCCCGACCGATGAGATAGTTAACCGGGTTAAAGCCTCAGTTGAGGCTGAGTTTCCAGAACTAGAAGGTATCCATCATCTTCATGTTCACAGTTACGGCGAACATCACGAAGTGACCGCCCATCTTAAAGTTCCTGGTCAGATGCGGGTTGATCAAGCTCATGATATAGCTACCAGGATTGAAGAACTCATGAAAAAAGAATTCGAGGGAGACGTCACCATTCATGTCGAACCAGAAAAACACGGCCAGGATGGAAACAGCTGATTCTTCACCGGCTAATTATTTTAAGTTTTTAGGTACTGCCGGAGCCAGGTTTGTTATGGCTAAACAGCTCCGAGCCTCGGCTGGAATCTACCTGGAGTTTCTGGGAAACAGAATTTCCCTTGACCCGGGACCGGGAACCCTTGTCAGGATGACCAAAAGCCGTCCGCCTATAGATCCCTCAGCTCTTCAAGCAGTTATTCTCAGCCACAAGCACCTCGACCACTCCAGCGATGTCAATGTTCTCCTCGATGCTATGACCAACGGCGGCTGCAAAAAAAGAGGGGTTCTACTAGCTCCAGCAGAGTGTTTGGCAGGCTCGGACTCGGTTGTTTTAAGGTATCTGCAGGATTATTTAGAAAGAATAGAAGTCCTAAAACCTGAAAGTAACTATAGGCTGGGTGAGTTAAAAATCAGGACCTCATGCCGGCACGATCATGAAGCCGAGACTTATGGTCTTATCTTTTATTTACCAGAGACTACTGTTGGTTTTATGGTTGATACCAAGTTTTTTCCTGAATTGCTGGAAAGCTACCGGCAGGTTGATGTTCTGATTATCAATTTGGTCAGAGCCATAAAGACAGAACCTGATTTTATCAAACACCTGACGGTTTCTGAAGCTACAGCCATAGTCAAGGAACTCCTGCCGAAGCAGGTTTATCTGACCCATTTCGGGATGACCATGCTTAGGGCCGATCCCAGGAAGGTAGCCGAAAGAATGAGTCAGGAGACTGGAGTGAAGGTAGTAGCTGCTTATGATGGGATGACGGTTGCTCTTCCTTGAGCCATCTGCCTTTTCTTTCTTAAATTTATCTTAGTCGTAGCCTTTGTTATTAGATTTTAGCTGGAATAGCTTGTCTGGACCAAAAAAGACTACTAAATTGGTAGGATATATTGCAAACTTGGCTTGAAAAGATTAAACTATATTTATAAAAATTCATATTATTTATAAGGAGAGCCCGATGAAAGAGAAAGTGGAAGAAGTTCTTAACCAGATCAGGCCATCTCTTCAGGCTGATGGCGGTGATGTCGAGCTAGTAGATGTAGTGGATGGGGTGGTCTCGGTTAGGCTTAAAGGAGCCTGTGGTGGCTGCCCGATGTCTCAGATGACTCTTAAGATGGGAATTGAGCGGCTGCTCAAAAAAGAAATTCCTGAAATAAAAAGCGTAGTAGCCATTTAAGCCCCGCAATGGACCCAGCTAATCGGAGGACTGAATGAAAGGTTTTTATGCCGATAAGCAAGCTGCCTGCCCAATCAGATCTGAAGTGTGGGAAGCCATGCTTCCTTTCTTTCAGGAAAACTTTGGTAATGCTCAGAGCTTGCATTCGGTCGGCCAGAAAGCCGCCGTAGCTTTAGAAAAGGCCCGGGAACAAGTAGCTTCTCTAATTAACTGCCAACCAGAAGAAATCATTTTGGTTTCTTCTGGCTCAGAAGCTAACAACCTGGCAATTAAGGGATTGGCTTTAGCTAATCAGTCCAGAGGCAACCATATTGTGATCTCAGCCATTGAACATGTCTCGGTCCTGAAATCGGTTAAATTCCTGGAAAAGCTTGGCTTTCGCTCTACCCTCGTACCGGTTGATGAATATGGACTGGTTCATCCGGAAAGGGTAGTGGAAGCCCTGACTCCTGAGACGGTTCTGGTCTCAATAATGATGGCCAACAATGAGATTGGTACTATTCAGCCTCTAACTGAGATCAGTCAGATTTGCCAGGACAAGGGTATCCTGTTCCACACCGATGCCGTGGCGGCAGTGGGAAACATCTTGGTTGATGTCTCCCAGCCTAAGGTTCAATCTCTTAGTCTGGCTGCCGATCAGTTTGGTGGACCCAAAGGGGCTGCAGCTCTCTATGTAAAAAAAGGGATAAAAATAACTCCCCTCATAGATGGTGGAAATCAAGAAAATGGACGACGGGCAGGAACAGAGAATATTGCCGCTATAGCTGGAATGGGAAAGGCGGCTGAGCTGGCTTCTTCAGAAATGGAAGCCAATAATAAGAATCTAAAACAGCTGAGGGATAAGTTGATTCAGGGAGTGTTGGATAAGATTGATGAAGTTATTCTGACCGGCCACCGAGACAGAAGATTACCCCATCATGCCAGCTTCTGCATTAAATATGTCGAGGGTGAAGCAATGTTACTGAGCCTTGACCTTAAAGGTATTCAGGTGGCCAGTGGCTCTGCTTGTACTTCTAAATCATTAAGAACCTCGCACGTCCTGACAGCTATAGGATTAGACCCGGCGGTGGCTCAGGGTAGCCTGGTTCTAACCTTGTTGCCTGAAACCGGTGAACAGCAGATAGATTTTTTTCTAGAAAACCTCCCGTCCATTGTCCAAAGGTTGAGAGAAATGTCTCCTCTCTACACTAAATATTTGAAGGAGAAAAGAAATGTACACTGATAAGGTAATGGAACATTTTATGAATCCGCGGAATGTTGGAACTATTCCTGATGCTGACGGTATCGGTGAAGTTGGTAATCCGGTTTGCGGTGATATGATGACATTTTACATAAAGGTCAAGGATGATCGCTTAGAAGATGTCAAATTTCAGACATTTGGCTGTGGGGCCGCTATTGCTGTTAGCAGCATGGTAAGTGAAATGGCCAAGGGAAAGACTCTGGATGAAGCTATGAAGATTAGCAACGAGTTAGTGGCTGAGGAGCTCGGAGGGTTACCTAAGAATAAAATGCACTGTTCTAACCTGGGGGCTGATGCTCTTCATAAAGCTATCGAAGATTATCAGAAAAAAAAGATGGGAGTTTCTGCAGTTGACACCAGGAATGCCGAAAAGAAAGAAGCGGAGAAAACTGAGGTGCATTGTCCTTTTTGTGATTCCTCTTTACCAGAAAATACTCTACTCTGTAATAAATGCCAGATTAAGCTCATCCGATGCGAGCATTGTGGTGAATTTAATCGGGAGGGTGAGGATACCTGCCATCATTGTGGGGCTGGATTGGTATAATGATGGTTTGGTTTACAGAATAGAGGGGTGAGGAATAGAAGATATCTTAGGACCTAGCGATAATATCATGGTGTAAAGTGAAAAAAGAAATTCTGGTTGAAAACATCAAGAGACTAAAAAAGGAAAAGAAGGCAGTTATCCTCGCTCATAACTACCAGCCTGATGAGGTTCAGGAGATAGCTGATTTTGTGGGAGATTCATTGGAACTCAGCCGTAAAGCTGCTGAGGTTAAAGCTGAGATTATTATCTTCTGTGGGGTTCATTTTATGGCTGAGACGGCTAAGATCTTAGGGCCACAGAAAAAAGTTATTATTCCAAGCCTTAAAGCTCGCTGTCCTATGGCTGATATGGTCAGCGGTGATGACTTGCGGCGGATGAAAAAAGAATATCCAGGAAGAGTAGTAGTTGCCTATGTTAACACTACAGCTGAGGTTAAAGCCGAAACGGATGTTTGCTGCACCTCATCTAATGCAGTTAGAGTGGTCAGCAGTTTACCTGATGAGGAGATAATTTTTGTCCCGGATCGTAACCTGGCAGATTATGTCAGCCGTCAAACAGGAAAGAAACTTCAAGTCTGGGATGGATATTGTCCGATTCATGAAGATATCAGAGCTAAACATATTGTCAAAGCCAAAAAATTACATCCTGGAGCTGAAGTCTGGGCTCATCCTGAGTGCCGGCCAGAGGTTCTGAATCTGGCTGACAGGATACTGTCTACAGGGCAAATGGTAAGAGAGGCTCCTAACTCCCCAGCGGGTGAAATAATTGTAGCCACTGAAATTGGCATTTTGCACAGGTTAAAGAAAGAAAATCCTGATAAAAAGTTCTTTCCGGCCCGAAAGGGAGCTGTCTGTAGAGATATGAAACGCATTAATCTGAAGAAGGTCCAACAAGCCCTGCTTCGAGAAAAGCCGGAAGTTATTGTTGATGAAGCAACCGCTTTGAGAGCCAGGGACTCTATAAACCGGATGGTGAGTTTCACCTGAAAAAGTCCATGCCAGCCTTTATGACCGGGCTAAACAAGCAGTTAGCCAGGGAAAAGATGTCGAGCTGGTGGCCATTCATATCTGTCCAATTTGCGGTTTCACCATGGAAGGAGAAGCCCCAGATCGCTGTCCGGTCTGCGGTGCCCCTAAAAATAAATTTGTTAGCTTTTAATAAGCTCTGGCTGGCAGATCAAGAACCAGTTAAATCCTTTCTCTCAAATTCAGGCTTAGAAATTATGCCTTTTTAATGATTGAGGCCACGGCCAGGATTATGAATGCCACCAGCACCAGCCACCAGGAACTAACTGTCAGAACCGGAATGGTGAAGATTTTCCCCAGAACTCCCAGAAGGCCAATGACAATGGAGACCCACCAGACACAGGATTTAGGAGCGTTTGTTTTCATAGAAAAACCTTCTTAATTTACTTATGATCAATAAATTATGCCTTTCTCTATTGTAAAGTTTTACCTTCTGGCCATTAATATGTCAAACGTTTGACCATCTTTCAGGTTAACGGAGAGCAATTAGATTGAGGAAAACCAGGAACAAGAATCTAATTCAGAAAATAGTAGCATGTCCCGATTTTCCCGCTCATCAAGGTCACTTTATACCATATATGGCTTTTTGTAATTTAAAAAAGCTGTTAAAATATAACCAGCCTGCATTATTCAGAAAGCTGAACACGCTAACAGGTCCAGAATAGAGCAGGTTAGGTGGTTTATTTTTCATTGATCCAGATATAAAAAAGGAAGGAGGCCGCATGAAATATTCCTGGAAAGTGGCCCGAATTTCTGGGATCGACATCAAAATAGATTCCAGCTGGATTTTAATTTTTCTTCTTTTTACCTTTTCTCTGTCAGCTTTTTATTTTCCTCAGTCCTTTGAACTCAATAATCGAGCTTATTACTGGATACTTGGGATCTTGACCAGTTTGTTAGTTTTTATTTCGGTCTTGGTTCACGAGCTGGCTCATTCCCTTATAGCCATAAAACAGGGAGAAAAGGTAGAAGACATTACCCTGTTCATTCTTGGAGGAGTGGCCCGCATCTCGGAAGAGCCGAAGACACCTCAAAAAGAATTTTTGATGTCTTTAGTTGGTCCAGTTTCCAGTTTTGCTCTGGCTGTAGTCTTTTTACTGATTTCAATTTTGATAGCTCCAGTATCGAAGCCGCTTCAGGTGGCGACTTCTTACTTAGCCTTAATCAATGCAGTTCTTGGTGGTTTCAATCTCCTGCCAGGATTTCCTATGGATGGTGGCCGGGTGCTCCGGTCTATTGTCTGGAGAGCAACCAAGGACCTGAAAAAAGCCACCAGAGTAGCTTCACTGGTCGGGCAGACAATTGCTTTTTTGATGATTGTTATTGGAATATTTCAGTTTTTCTGGGCTAATTTAGGTGGTTTATGGCTGGTTCTGATTGGCTGGTTTCTCCATAACGCCTCTGTCCAGGGTTATAGTCAAGTTTTACTTAAGTCTTCTCTGGAAGGACTCAAGGCTTCAGACCTGATGAGCAAAGACTTTATCGTAGTTGAGCCAGACCTGTCAGTGGATACTCTGGTCCGGGATATGTTGCTGAAAAATCGGGAAAGAGTTTTTCTGGTGATGCAGGAAGAAAAGCTAATTGGCCTGGTTTGTCTCGAAGACATAAAAAAATTCCCCCGAGAGCGCTGGGCCGAACTCAAGGTTAAAGACATCATGACTCCAGTGGAAAAGATTATCTCAGTTTCTCCTGAAGCTTCAGGCATTGAGGTGCTTAATGACCTGGTCAAATCTAATGTCAACCAGGTGCCGGTTCTGGAGAGAGGTCAAGTTAAGGGAATAATCTGCCGGACCGACCTGCTAAGAATCATGCAGATCAGGTCTGACCTGGGAATCTGATGGCCGCGAGGGTAAAATGAAAGAAGGATTGAGGAAAACAGGGCACGTTTCTGGAAAAACTTTGAAATTGGGCTTATCTGATGAGGCTAATCAAGAACTGCTAAGAAAAAGGGTCAAGGAAATAATCCAGCTCCTCCGTCGAGAATATCCCCAGGCTAAAACTGCCCTGAACTATCGCAGTCCCTTTGAACTGCTTATAGCGACTATTCTGGCTGCTCAATGCACTGATGAGCGGGTCAATAAAGTAACTCCCGGGCTTTTTAAAAAATATCCGACTGTAGAGGATTTTGCCAGAGCTCAGCAAAAAGAGCTGGAGAATGATATCAGGTCTACTGGTTTTTTCCGCAACAAAGCCAGAAACATAATTGCCCTTTCAAAAAAGCTGATTGAGGTACATGGAGGGCAGGTCCCGGACTCCATGGAAGAGCTGGTCAAACTCCCGGGAGTGGCCCGCAAAACTGCTAACATAGTTTTATCATCAGCCTTTAGAAAAGCCGAAGGTATTGCTGTGGATACTCATGTTAAGCGATTGGCTGAGAGGCTTGGACTTAGCCAGCAAAAACAGCCAGAAAAAATAGAACAGGACCTGATGAAAATTGTCCCGCCTTCAGACTGGCTTGATTTCAATTACCTTTTAGTTAGCCATGGCCGAAAGGTCTGCCAGGCCAGAAAACCAGACTGTCTGAATTGTAGGCTGAAAAAGCTCTGTCCATCATTTGAAAAACTCTCAGGTCTCTCGACCAGGAGGAAATAAATGCCAAGACATGAAGCCATGCTTTATAGTCGCCGGGAAGGAAAGAAGGTTATCTGCGAGCTCTGTGCTCATGATTGTATTCTGAATGAGGGCCAGTTTGGTATCTGTGGAGTCAGGCAGAATATTGACGGTGTTCTGTATACCCATGTTTTTGAAGAAGCTATTGCTGCTCACATTGACCCTATTGAAAAAAAACCGTTTTTTCATTTTTTGCCAGGGAGTAAATCTTTGTCTATTGCTACCATCGGTTGCAATTTCCGCTGCCCATTCTGTCAGAACTGGGAAATTTCCCAGGCCAGATACTCAGATGGAAAAAGCGGGTTGAAGAGCACTCATCTTCCGGTTAAAGAAGTTGTTCGCCAAGCAATTATCAATGAGTGTCAGAGTATCTCTTATACCTATACTGAACCGACAGTGTTTTTCGAGTATGCTTACGAGACGGCCAGGTTGGCTAAGGAATCAGGACTCAGAAATAACTTTGTTACCAATGGCTTTATGACTGAGAAGGCTCTGGAAACTATTCAGCCTTATCTTGATGCAGCTAATGTAGATCTGAAATTTTTCCGCGAGTCCAGTTATAAAAAAATCTGTAAGGCCCGCCTCGAACCGGTGCTTCAGTCGATCAGGAAGATGAAAGAGCTGGGAATCTGGGTAGAAGTAACTACCTTAATCATTCCTGGTATCAACGATTCAGAAGAAGAATTAAGGGATATCGCTCGCTTCTTAGCTGGAGTTGACTGTGACCTACCCTGGCATCTCAGTCGATTCCATCCTGACTATAATTATTTTGAAGCCCCGGCTACTCCTTTATCAGCTTTGGAAAAAGCCAGAGATATTGGCCGGGCCGAGGGACTGCGTTATATCTATCTGGGCAATGTCTGGGGAGAAGGAGAGGATACCTTCTGCCCGAATTGCGGACAGCTTCTCATCAAGCGGGATGGTTTTATGGTTAAATCTATCCGGCTTACTAATGGGCGATGCCCAAATTGCCACTACCAGATAGCTGGCGTTTTTTCCTGAGGTCTGTCTCCTGAGATTTTAAATTTTTTTGCTAAGCTTAAGTAGAAGGAATGTCGGAAATGGAAAAACCTTATGAGATCCTGGAACATATGGCTGACGGAAAATTCCGGGCCTACGGGAGGACGTTAGAAGAAGCTTTTACTAATGCTGCTCTGGCTATGGCCTCGCTGATGTGGGATTGGGAAAAAATCAAGCTAGAAAGGAAAAAAAAAGTAAAGGTTGAGGCTTCAACCTTAGAACAACTGATAGTAAGATTTCTGAGCGAGGTCATCTATCTTCTGGAAGTTAGATCGTTTCTTTTGGGAAGAGTAGAGACCATTTCGATTGAAGAGATTAAACTGAATGATAAAAAACTCTATCGCCTGGAAGCAGAAGTAACTGGCGATGATGTTTCACCTGAGTATGAAATTTACGGTCAGGTCAAGGCGGTCACTTATAATGATTTGAAAATAGAAAAAACTGATGATGGTCTGGTTGTCCAGATCGTCGTCGATATGTGAGGTAATGAATGGATATTATCAAGATCAGTGAGTTTATCTGGGAGATACCCAAATCTGGAGAGATGAAAGTCCCGGCCAGGATTTATGCTTCAGACAGATTAATAGAAATGGCCAAACGGGATCAGACTTTACAGCAGGCCAGGAATGTGGCTTGCTTGTCCGGGATTCAGAGGATGTCTTATGTCATGCCAGATGCCCACCAGGGCTATGGCTTCCCGATCGGGGGTGTGGCAGCCTTTGACCTCGACGAGGGCATTATCTCTCCGGGTGGAGTTGGTTATGATATCAACTGCGGTGTCAGGCTTCTGCGCACGGATTTTATGGAAAATGACATCGTCTCTAAAAAGAAGGAATTGCTGGCGGAAATTTTTAAGGAAGTCCCGGCCGGTGTAGGCAAGGGAGGAATAACCAAACTCAGCGACCGTGTCCTAAAGGAGATTCTCCTCAAAGGAGCCAGGTGGGCGGTTGAGGAAGGCTATGGCTCGGCTGAAGACCTTGATCGGACGGAAGAAGGTGGGCAGATGAAGGAAGCCTCCTTTGAGTTCATTTCTGAACGGGCGCTGGAACGGGGCATTCCACAGCTGGGGACGCTCGGCGCAGGCAATCATTTTCTTGAGATCCAGAAAGTTGACGAAATTTATGATGAAAAAGTTGCCCGGGTATTTGGTATTGTGGAGAAAGATCAGATTCTGGTCATGATTCACTGTGGCAGCCGTGGGCTCGGCCATCAAATTGCTACTGATTATATTGAGCTTATGGAAAACGAATTTGGTTTTAAAGACCTGCCGGATCGCGAGCTGATGAATGCTCCCTTTAAATCTAAACTCGGCCAGCAATATTATAAGTCAATGTGTGCGGCGGTTAATTATGCTTTTGCCAACCGCCAGATGATTGCTCACTGGGTGAGAAGTGTGTTTGAAAAGGTGATGGGTGAAGCCAGAGGCATGAGGCAAATTTATGATGTTTGCCACAACGTGGCCAAGGTGGAAAGACATACTGTCAATGGAAAGGAAAAGCTACTCTGTGTCCACCGTAAAGGCGCTACCAGAAGTTTCGGACCGGGAAGGCCAGAGATTCCTGCTATCTATCGCCAGGCAGGGCAGCCGGTCTTAATACCGGGCAGCATGGGCACCGCTTCTTATGTTCTGGTGGGGACGCTCGAAGCCGAGGAGAAAAGTTTCAGCTCAACGGCTCACGGAGCTGGTCGGGTGATGAGTCGCAACGAAGCTCTGCGCCGTTTTCGCGGTGAGCAAATAAGGGATGAACTGGCCAGAAAAGGAATTGAACTTAAAGCCGCCAGCTGGAAAGGTGTTGCTGAGGAGGCTGCTGCTGCTTACAAGGATGTGGATGAAGTGGTCAAAGTGTCGCATGAGACGGGGCTGGGGAGACTGGTGGCGCGCCTCGTTCCCATTGGTGTGATGAAAGGCTGAAATCATGACACTTTGTCTTATAATAGTCATTTTTTGAGCAGGGCAAGGAGCTTACTGACCGGCAGGGTATTGATAATGTCCTTCTTCGTCAGCCAGGCCCGACGGGCGATCGCCAGGCCGAAACGCATCATTTCAAAGCCGTGGGCATAATGGGTATCGGTGCCAATTGCTATCAGCAAGCCTTTTTCCTTAGCCTTTTTCAGATTATATTCATTGAGGTCTAAACGGTCGTAGTAAGCGTTAAGTTCAAGAATTTTTTTGTACTCGGCCGCCGCCTCTATGACTTTGTCTATATCAACCTCATAACCTTCCCGGCCCGAAATAAGCCTCCCCGTGGGATGTCCGATGGTATTAACTAAAGGGTGCTTCAGGGCGGAGATGATCCTTTCGGTGACATTTTTTTTAAAGCCGGAATGAATGGAGGCTACCACCAGATCGAGTTTTTGCAACAGTTCTTCCGGACAGTCAATCGAGCCGTCGCCCAGTATGTCAACTTCAATCCCTTTGAGGAGCTTAATTCCTTTAAGTTTGCTATTCAGCTTATCTATCTGCTCAATTTGCTCAGCCAGTCGATCTGGACTCAAGCCGTGAGCATATTTGGCTGCTTGAGAATGATCGCAGATGGCTATATAACTGTAACCAAGTTTTTTGCCGTGCTCAGCTACCTCTTCGAGGCTCATTACGCCGTCGCTCCAGTTGCTGTGAACATGGAGATCGCCTTTTATGTCCTCTGGCTCGACAATAACCGGCAGTTTTCCTTCTAGGGCCAGCTCTATTTCACCGCGATCTTCACGCATTTCCGGTGGAAAAACTGGCAGGCCAAAAACCCCATAAACTTCTTCTTCGCTCCGCCCGGCGATTTTTTTCTCGCTCCGGAAAACTCCGTATTCTGAGATTTTTAGCCCCTTGTCCTTGGCCAGCCCGCGCAGCTTGATGTTATGAGCTTTGGAGCCGGTAAAGTACTGCAAAGCAGGTCCATAGGAATCTTCCTCGACGATTCTTAAATCAACCTGGCGCTGGCCAGTCTCGGTGGTAATTAAAATTGAACCTTTTGTTTCGCCCTCGGCTAGGACTCTCACTGTCCTGGGGAAAGCCACAAAATGCTTGATTATTTTTTGTCCATCACGGCCGGTAGCCAGAATATCTATATCGCCAACTGTCTCTTTCATCCGCCGTAGCGAACCGGCTGTCGAGACGTGGCTCAGACCTTCAAACATTTTAAGGTATTCAATAACTTCCTCAGCGATGGTCATAGCTTCATAAATGGGCATTCTTTCCTGAGCCTGCTCAAAAAGTTCGATGCCCTTTTTGATGTTTTCAACTTTCTTTTGACCCATCCCATAGAGCTTTTCCAGGCTGCCATCTTGGATTACCTTTTTGAGATCATCCAGATTGTTGACTTTAAGCTCTTTGTGCATCAGATGAATGGTTTTTCCCCCCAGGCCAGGAATTTCTAAAAGTTTCAGTAGGCCTTCTGGGACCTCCTTCATCACTTCCTCATATCTTTTTATCTTGCCCGTTTTGAGATACTCTTCAATTTTCTCTGCCATTCCCTTGCCGATACCCGGGATCTCAGCTAATTTTCCAGAGGCAGCTAATGCCTCTACATCTTGAGATAAATCCTCAAGCACCCGGGCGGCTTTCTGATAAGCAATTACCTTAAAACCTGTTTCACCCTTGATTTCCAGGGCATCGGCGATCTGATAAAAAAGATTAGCTATTTCTTTATTTTTGTTTTCCATTCTGGCCTCTTTAATATGATTTTATATTACATCCTTGATATAAACAAATCTCGGTATCAGTTAAGGATATGGATGATATTCTGGCTTTATAAGTTTTCTTCCGCAGGACATCATATGGAGAAGGTATTGGATGTTCCAAGGTCAGGGTCCAATAAAGCCTTATGCGGTGCTTGAGCCTGATGCACCTGGCAAGACCGAGGCGATTCTTCCTCCAGAGTCCTCAGTTTGTAAGGATCAAGCCGGCTCTCCCCACGGTAAAACGTTTCGGATATGGTGCCAAAGTGCCGGCAGGCCAACCAGGCATGCCTGTGCTGGTAATAATGATCTATCCAGCGCAGCCTTCTGGCTGCCTCCACAGAGATCGTGCTCTACCGGACTAAAGACAGGATATACTGAAAGCCCGGAATAAGTGAACTATAGCTGGTGTGGATTGTATATATATGGCAACACCTGTCTTGCCTCAGATGTTACCAATATATCTGACCTGACACAGTGTATCCGAAGCGGGTTGACGAGCCTAATGGGGGGCAGCATGTCACTCTTCTTTTATAATCTTAATTTCCACTTTCTGCCCTCGGATTTTTCCTTATTAGAATGGCCCGGGTTGGCTTGAATTGTTGGTGAGTAATCGAGGCCAATCAGCCGCTTTTTCCCTCCAGCCTGATTTTAATTGAATTGGCATGACCTTCTAAGCCTTCTGCTTCAGCTAACTGTCTGGCGGCCGGGCCTATTTCTGAAAGCCCCTT
>JAQULR010000001.1:0-2164 GCA_028749205.1 Acidobacteriota bacterium
TTTCCCCCACCTGATCTCCAGCAGAAGAGCAATCTCGCCAGGGTTAGCTGTCGCCCAATGTTCACGGGAGAGGCTTACAGAATTACTTTCTTCTTACCCCACCTCAGTTTCATCGTTAGAACCCGGTCAGTAGAGAATATTTTAGCCGCCCAGTAAAGCATGACCAGGACAAACACCAGATTATAAACAATGCCTAACCAGAGCATCGTCAGATGACCAAACATTAAATTTTGCATAGCAAAAAACGGATGGGAAAACGGAATAATCAGCACCAGAATTTTAGCCGGCAGAGCCATCGTGTTAATATCAGCAAAAAGACTTATAAAATAAGGAATCATAACCAAAAAAATGAGGGGGAAAGACAAACTCTGGGCGGTACGATAATCTTCCGCCAGGACACCCAGAATAGTAGCTAAGGACAGGGCACAAAGTATGGACAGGAATAAGGACAGGCCAAAGAGCAAATATCCCTGGGTGCTGATGGTTAGGCCAAGCTCCTTTAAGATTGGGGCGACACCGCTCATAGCCTGGGACACTTCATCATTAGTAAAACTGAAGGCGTTCTGAAATCCATACATATAAACCACGGCCGACAGTAGGCCAACCAGGCCGGCAGCCAACATCTTAGCAGTGACGATGGCTTCCCGGGAAACCGGTACCGTTAAAAGTGTTTCCAGAGTCTTATCCTGTTTCTCCATGGCAATGGCCGTAATAACCATCTGGGCAGAATAGATTATAATCATCATCAGAATGATGGGCAGAATGAAACTCTGAGCATAGAGGCTTCCGGTAATGGCCGCAGCTGAGCCTTCAGCCATTTTTTCCCTGACTACCACAAACTCGCGGTTTTTGATCGGTTCTTTTAATAACTCGGGATTAATTTCAGGAGCTCTTTTTTTAAGGAAATCATTTGATAGATATTCATTGGTAGCGTTAAGCACAGCTCTAACTATCTCCGACTTCCGACCACCTGAAATCGAAATCCCTCTTAAATAGGAATAAGTTTCCACCTGTCCGGCCTCAAAGCGGGAAACAGTGTTCCCAAAACCTGACGGGATCACTACCAGCAGGTCAAGGTCAGAATTCCTGATTTCTTCCACCACCTGTTCTTTCGGACCGGCTTTTTCTTCAATTATGAAGTTAGCCATGTTAAGAGCCCCGATGATATTTCGGGAAATTTCCGACTTATCAAGGTCCAGGACAGCAATCTTCTGTTTGGCGGCTGCCTTTTTCATCTCGGTCCTGGTCACACTGCCGATAAAGTAAAAAATTAACAGCATGGCAGCGAGAGAGATAATCAACTGCTTATTCAAAAGTTCTTTTATTTCTTTTACCAGAAGATGGCTAAAGTTTTTCATTGGACGGCACTCCTGAAGACGATCTCTAAGTTGGCAGCCTGATATTTTTCTTTGAGGCTCTGCGGCGTTCCAGAATCCAGAATAAGTCCGCGGTCAATCAGAGCCACTCGATCCGAGAGAAACTCAACTTCCAACATATTGTGGGAAGATAGCAGAACCGAGACGCCCTCCCTGGTAAAGCGTTTTATCATCTCCCGGACTTCTAACGAATTGATAACATCCAAACCAGAAGTTGGCTCATCCAGGATAGCCAGAGCTGGCTTGGTCATCAGAGCCCTGGCTAAGAGCAACTTTCTGGTCATCCCCTTACTGTAAGTTCCAACCTTATCCTTGAGCCTTTCTCCTAATCCTGAAATGCTGACTGCTCTCTCGACAAATTTATTAGCCTCTGTTTCGTCATGGCTATAGAATTTAGCCATGAAACGTAAGTAATCAAGGCCCTTCATATTACGGTAGGCTCCGGCTTCCTCTGGTAAATAGCTAATTCCTTTCCGAAATTTTTCGGGGTTTTTTTTGAGGTCGTAGCCTCTAAAAATTACCCTGCCATCAGAAGGCGTCAACAAGGTAGCAATTATTCTTAAGGTAGTAGTTTTACCAGCTCCATTGGGGCCAATCAGGCCAAAGATTTCACCTTCCTCAACCTTAAAGCTTACTCCCTTGAGAGCCTCCAGAGCTCCGTACTTTTTCTTCAAGCCTTCGACTTCCAGGACTTCAGCCATCAAGACCTCCTTTAAACTATACTGGTCTATAAGATTATCAAAAAATTACGAGGCTTTATTATTCACAATTAAGGGAATTTTGCAATA
>JAQULR010000001.1:2264-16303 GCA_028749205.1 Acidobacteriota bacterium
ACTTTTTCTTCAAGCCTTCGACTTCCAGGACTTCAGCCATCAAGACCTCCTTTAAACTATACTGGTCTATAAGATTATCAAAAAATTACGAGGCTTTATTATTCACAATTAAGGGAATTTTGCAATAGGAAGGTTGGAACCCTTTTAGCTGGACTTTTCTCGGCTATCTTCTTCTTCAGGCAACAGGCCAACTTTTTGTCGGAGCTCTCTCTCAATCTGGTCAGCCAGCTCTTTGTTTTCCTTCAACAATTTTTTGACATTCTCTCGGCCCTGACCGAGCCTCTCCCCTTTATAAGAATACCAGGTACCAGTCTTTTCCAGAAGGCCATACTGAATTCCACAATCTACCAGGTCCCCCTCTCGGGATATGCCTTCACCAAAAATAATGTCGAACTGAGCGTCACGGAAAGGCGGAGCTAACTTATTCTTCACAATCTTGACTTTAACCCGGGAGCCTTTAACCTCGTCGCCGTCTTTCAATGATGCCAGCCTTCTAACATCTATCCGCATGGAAGCATAAAATTTAAGGGCCCGGCCACCCGTGGTGGTTTCAGGTGACCCAATAAAGACGCCGATTTTTTCTCTTATCTGGTTGATAAAAATAAAGCAAGTTTTAGATTTGCTGACGATGGCGGTAAGTTTTCTTAAGGCCTGAGACATCAGCCTGGCTTGCAAACCCATATGGGCATCACCCATCTCGCCTTCAAGCTCAGCCTTGGGGACCAGGGCAGCCACTGAATCTACCACAATGACATCTAAGGCCCCGCTCCTGACCAGAACTTCAGCTATTTCCAGAGCCTGTTCCCCATAATCAGGCTGGGAAATTAACAATTCATCTACATTAATCCCGACCTTAGCGGCATATTTTGGATCGAGAGCGTGTTCGGCATCAATAAAAGCTGCCTGCCCCCCGCGTCTCTGGGCTTCAGCTATTACATGAAGAGCCAGAGTAGTTTTACCTGTAGCCTCAGGACCAAAAATTTCTACTACCCGCCCCCGAGGGAATCCCCCTATTCCTAAACTCAAGTCAAAGGATATAGATCCGGTCGGGATAACCTCTGCCTTAACTACTGCTTCTTTCTGCCCCAATTTCATAATAGCGCCTTTGCCGAATTGCTTTTCAATTTGGGACATAGCCACATCCAGGGCCTTGCCCCTCGAATCCTGTTTTAATCCAGTTTCTTCATTTTTCATTCCTGCCTCCCATCTCAGAGAACTGGCTTCATTTTTTCCTCGGCAGCCCTGGTTCTAAGACCACTGCCCTAAACCATTTGGGATATCTTACCACCCTTTCCAACTTCAATCTACTCAGCTACCGGATTTTTTAATAAACGTAGCAAAATCATTATATCACCATAGTTAATAACCACCAATCAAGTTCGTTCCAAAGCTCAGGACCTATTGACTACAGGTCATCTTACAGCCCAATTATCTTACCCCAACCAGGCCGGCGGCCGGCCTCACCTATAGGTTTCACTGGCATCGGACCGCCTTTATCGGCATTTAACAAAAGTTATTTTTTCTTTAACCATTTCTTTCGGTCTTGCCGGCAGAAATTGACGCTGTAAAAATGTGATTGGTATTTTTCTATCAATCCTTCATCAGCAAAACTGTAATAACAATTGTTACCGATTATTAGGTGATCCAGAACTCGGATCTGCATCACCGCGCAAGCAAAGACCAGGTCGCGGGTGATATCATGGTCGCAGCTGGAGGGTTCTGGGTCTCCTGAAGGGTGATTGTGAACGAAAATCAGACTGGAAGCCTCATATTTGAGGGCTTGTTTGATGACTTCTCTCGGATAGACAGCACTGGAATCAACCGTGCCTTCAAACAGGGTTTTTTCTTCTAAAATTTGATTTTTGGTATTCAAGAAAAGCACTTTGAAAACTTCTATCTTAAGGTCGCGCAGGCTGTAATAAAGGTAGTCAAATACTTCCTGGGAAGACTTGCAAACCGGCCTCTTAATCATACAATCCTTAAGGTAACGTCTGGAAACCTCGTGCACCAATTTCAAGCCAAAGACATTCTTGGGCCCTATGCCTTTGATCTTCTGCAGTTCCAGGGGATCGGCTTCCATCACTGCCCGGAAAGTCCTGAACTCTTTAAGGGCTAACCGGGCTGATTCCCGGCAGTCTTTTCTGGGTGTCCCCAGAGTCAATAGCAGTTCTACAATTTCATAATCAAGAAAGCCGGCCAGCCCTCCTTTCATAAATTTTTCCCTTAACCTCTGGCGATGTCCCTCAAAGGTTACCTTGACCGCCTGATCCAACTGAGGCATTGAAAGTACTCCAGAACCGGATTGAATAAAACCAACTCAGTGTTTAATTAAAAAGACGTAATCTGAAGGTGTTTTTTCCCAGAACAGGACCTAAATTCTAAGACTTAAGAATTTGCCCATAAAAATTAATAAGCATAAAGCTTCTGCTAAAAACAATCACTGCCGGGTGACAATAAAAAAGGAAATCTATCTCTCCTTTTCATGGGCCAGTAACCATCTCTTTCTCCAGAGTCCTGCCCCGTAACCAGTCAATCCACCATCGGTCCCGATAACCCGATGACAGGGGATAAAAATGACTACTGGATTCTGATGATTGGCCTGACCCACGGCCCTAAAGGCTTTTGGCTTCCCACAAGCTTCAGCAATATCCCGGTAGGACTTAGTTTGACCATAAGGGATTTTCTGGAGTTCAGCCCAGACTTTTTTCTGAAATTCAGTTCCTATAAGATCAAGCTTAACCGAAAACTTCTGCCTGGTTCCCTTAAAATATTCATCAAGCTGAACCCAAGCCTGCTTCAAGGAAGCAGGAGCTGAATCCAAGCTGGTTTTTATCGTCGTAGGGCTCAAATTGCTTTTATTTTTTAACTGGACAAAGGAACAGGTTGTAAGTCCTGGCAGACCGCCTGTTAACTTAATCAAACCTATTGGAGATTGATAATAGATTTCCATTGCCTCTATACTGTCCTTATTCTTTGATCCTGACCCAGATTCTGGTCAGCCCCTTTTCATTTTCGAACCTCAATTCAAAAACATCTGGAAAGGCCTTAACCAACTGGGATAACTGGCGAAAGCCATAGGTTCTAGGATCAAAGCCAGGGTCCAGTTGCCGCAGGTAGAAACCAATGGTGCTTAACTTAGCCCAACCACCCTCATCTATGGCCATATCCACTGCTGCTTTCAGGAGAGGTAACGGGTCATAACCCCGCGGGGTTGTTTGTTCGGCCGATTGTTCAGCTCTGGATCTCCGTTTATTCTCTTTTTCTCTTTCCCTGGGTCCGAGGTTTTCAGTGTAAATAAAAACATTGCAGGCATTGATAAAGGCCTTGGGAGTGCTCCTCTTACCAATACCCATAACAAAAAAACCGGCTTCCCTGATCCTGGTCGCCAGTCGGGTGTAATCAGAGTCACTAGAAACGACACAGAATCCCTCAACCAACTGGCTGTGAAGAATATCCATGGCATCAATGATCAGAGCACTGTCGGTGGCATTCTTCCCTATGGTATAACGGAACTGCTGAACTGGCTGGATGGCATTTTCATGAAGGGTTTTTTTCCAGCCGGCCATATTGACGGTGGTCCAGTCCCCATAAATTCTTCTGATGGTGATCAGCCCATACTTCCCAACTTCAGCCAGAATATCACCTATTCGGGAAGGTTGGGCATTGTCTCCATCAATAAGGAGAGCCATCTTCCTGCTTTTTTCATCAGCATAACTTTCAATCATTTTAACTCCAAGAATAATATCAATTTGGATTATTAAGAATAATCCCGGTCACTCAATATTACTTCTATTGAGGTAGATTAACCTAATTTTTATTATATTATGGCATATCTCAGTCCGAATTACCAAATCTGCATTATTCATGGAATTGAATATGTCTTAAAATTCTCCTTTATCCTTGATAAGAAAATCGGTGACATGATAGTATTTCCCTGCATACCAGAAAGTTCTACTGTTTAAGAGAGGGCTGGCTTTTTTTGCCAGAATAGCCATGATAGTTTATTTTAGGGTAGGGGAGGCTGGACGGTGAGCATAAAAATCACCATGGTTTTTATCGCTATTTTGGCCAAGGCAATGACCAGGATGATTGCTAATTGCCGGCACCGGAAGACTCTGGTTTTCTCTAAACCAATCTTCCAGCCACTATTTAGAGAGTTAATTTTAACTTTGATGTTGGGCCTCACGCTGGTCATCCAACTTCAGTCATCGACTCAAAAAAATCATTATTTTCAATATGCTTCATCTTTAGTCTCAGCCGTCCATTCAGCCGAGAAAAATCATTCTACTAAATATCTATCGTTTTCCACCTCTGTTTGGCTCCAAAATCAACCGGCTCTACTACCTCAAGACAGAATCCATCAATTTTTAAGATCAGAGCTTGGGCCAGCCAGATTAGAAAAATTGGAACAGAACTTAAAGACCGCAGTTAGCCCAGATTCTTTGGATCTCTACCTTCTATATTTCTGGCTAACCGGCCGGCCAGTTGAAGGTCTTTGTCTACTTCAACTGAATCTTCCCGGGAAGATATCTGATCCTTATATGCTTTCGAACACTGCTGCTTTTCTGATGGCTGTTGGACAATACCGGTTAGCTCAGGAAACTCTTCTCAAAGCTCAGGCTCTCCTGCCCGATAATCCTTCCATTCTCAACAACCTGGGAGTAGTCAGCTACCTGCTGGACCAACTGGAAGAATCCCGAAAATTTTTCCAGTCAGCCATCCTGGTTGATGAGTATCATCCGGAAGCTAACCGGGCGCTTTATCTGCTCAACCTGATAACTAATCCCGACAGAAATAATACGGCTCTTTTAAAAAAATCCCTTCAAGGTGCTTATCGGGAATCTTTGGCTAAAATGATTTCCGACCCTCCGCTACCTCTTTCTTCTAAGTATGAAGCTTATTTGAGCCTACCGATAGTACCTGAAGACTTTCCTGGTTACCTCAGGCTAATTCCCTATTACCAGGAAGCCTTTTTGAAAATGGAAGAAAAAGAAGTAGCCCTGAAGCAAGAACTTGAGTCTCTACTGTCCTTAGGATTGAAATTCCCCACGATTGAAGCTACGGTCAGCAACGGTCTGGCCTTGAACTCTACCCGAGCCTATTTTTGTCTGACAGAGATTGAAGGGCAACTGGATTACCTGGAGAGAGAAATCGAAAGGCCAGCTGATATCCAGTTGGAACAACTCATCACCCAAGCTATCAACAAACTAAATGCTATTGTCCGTGATTATCAGAAAAAAGAAAATGACTGTTTGGCCTTGCCGAGGCCAGAACGACCTGAGTGTCTGGCAAAAGTTAGACAAGATTACTGTCAGGCCTACCTGGGCCAGGCTGAGTACTACTATCAGAGGTACAAGAAACATCTGCTTAGCTATTTCAGTCAGTTTGAAGCCAGGGCAAAAGAATCTATCAGCCAATTCTATTTCTGGGTTCGTTATCTTCCAGAAGATCAGCAGCTAAGAAAAAGAACAGAAATCGAACTCCGGTTCTGGCAAATTTATTCAAGACTCTGGGAAAAGACTTTCCGGATGGTTACTAAGCTAAGCCAACCGGTTTTTAGCGATTGCTTTCCTGAGCTCCCTCTTATCGCGGAGACTAAGCCCGAATCTGAAATTAGTCTTTACGATCCGTTCTCAACCATAGGCCTTAATTACCAGGACCGAAACTTGACCGTTTCTATCAGGGCCGATCGAGTCATCCTGGCTTTAAACGGAGTTCTAACAGGAATACAGAGTCAGAGGCGCTTCACTCCTTCAACCGTTTACCTCTATCCTCCGCCAACCCATGGTCCTCAGCCTCTCTACCTGGTACTTGATGAACAGGGGAAGCTAAATGATCTGGCTGAACTCGGCCCTTGGGGTTTTACTGGGCTAAACAATACCAGTGACTGGAAAATCCTGATAAATCTGAGCTTGCTGGAGCCTGTAACAGGCCACTAATGATTTCCTTAAATTGCTTGACTTGATAATATCCTTTTGGTTTATTTTTACCCAAGCCCACCTATACCCCGGGCAAAACTGACTGTAAGAGGTTCAGGTTACCTTCCATCGTCAATCAATTGTCGGCAGCCAGGCAGCTCCAGTAAGTCGCAATTAACCTGGATTGTTCAAAAAGAGTGAAACCTAACTGCCAAACCTGGGGTTAACCACTCCAGCATAAATAGAACCAAAGGTGTAGCTGAAGCCAACAGAAAGCCCATAGCTATAAGCAGTCGCCAGGGCTTTTCTCTCCAACAGAATATCTTCCATACTTAGGTCGCCTTTGGCCAGATTGAGCTGGTCATTTATTTTGGCAAACCTGGCAGATAAGTTGACAGATAAGCCCCGGTATAACCGGAGATTTAGGTAAGTATTAAAAACTAAATGGTTCTTACTGAAATCATGAAAATAATGGAACCCTTCGATTGAGGCACTGATATTACCCCAGGGCTCTTTAATTTCCAGGGTAGCTGATAAGGTTTCTCCCAAGAGGCTTTCTTTGGTTTTATCAAAGATTGTTTCTTCCCGGTAGAAATTAAGATTATAACCTATTCGGTAGAGAAACCTTAATTGTCGCCTGGTCGATTCTGCATAAGGGAAATAATTGTACTCAATGGCCGGTGCTGGATTGATGTTAAGCTTGATGTTATTGAAAGTGGAAGAAGACACCCCAAACCAGCCACCTACTGACCAGTGGCTGCTGATGGAATAAACCAGAAGGGTCGACAGGCTGTAACTGTGCTGGTTTGAGGTTATAATTTCCGTCACATCGTCTTCGGTAATCTCATACCGGCTGTTGTTAAATCTAACCGATAGACCCGATCGAAATTTAAGTTTTTCTGTCACCCGATTGGCACTGAGGTTGCCGCGCAGCGAAAGGAAGTTTTTAGTTTCTTCACCTGAGAGGCTACCTGATAGTCCCATGCTGAAGACCCAGTAATTCCAGCGGTCTTCTACCTCAGGTTCTGGCAGGCGCCTTTCAAAATCTATTTTTAGATAATCACTCAGGTCCGTTTTGGCTAAATAAGGTACCAGCCCAACCTTGAGGACTCGAACTAGACCCTTTCTTTCCATATCTGCCGAATCTGTCCTGGCGGCAATATATTTTAGAGTGTGATGAATATCATAAAAGTTTTTCTGACCAATAAAATTTAGGGTGTATTCACGGCCGCCATCAGCTGTGCTCTGGATGGTAATTAAAACATGGATATCAGCTTCAGCCCTATCCCGGACAAAGCTGACAAAGGTTATTTCGGTGCGAATGTAGGCCAGGTCACATTGGTGACAATCTATAAAAACTCTCGGCGGTTCCTCTATGACAATTGGCATTCTCTCTTGAGCCATAGAATGAGCTGTCATAAAAATCAAAAAACCCGCGGCCAGCAACTGGCGGATAAGGGGTCTCATTTCAATTCTCCTTTGGTCTGGTCTACAATCATAGTGCCAACACTGCTGTCGCCTATCAGGATGAAGGATGGCCTTTCGGGGAAAAAACTATTTTTTTCCCAGCTTCTCTCTTTCTTCTAATTGTCTGATCAGGTCCAGATTCAATCCGTAGGCTCTTTTCTCCGCCGGGGGAATTGTTTCTCCGCCGCTAACGGGCGACCGAAACCAGTTCTTAACTTCCCGATTAAAAAGGCAGAGCAGAAGTTTAAGGCCGAAAATCGTACCTACAGGAAAAAGCAGAATCAGTAGTATGGCCATTATCAGCGAAGCCAGCCAGCTCCAGCGTTTCCTCTTGGTAATTCCCGAAGAAGTAATCAACCCAGTTAGACTTAAAAAGAAAGAAAGAATCATCACCAGCAATCCCCGGCTCATCAGGAAGTCCGCACCTGTCAGAGATCGCAATTCTTGATCCTGACCCAACCTGAGCTCGGTCAGGATTATTAAAGAAAGCGCTGTCAGAGAAGTAATTAAGAAAAGAGAAGAAAATACTCTAATTATTTTATTGGACAGGCTTACTTTTTCAGGCATAGTCATGGCAATAATTATTTCAACTAGTTATTTTACTTGAGTTCCAACAGGATTCAAGGTAAAAGACTAACTAAAGCCTCAGATAGTAGCCCTGTCGTATTGTAGAAGGTGGGAAGCCATCACGGCCAATCGAACAGGATTTTGCCATCATTCCCGGGCTAAGGCCCCGGAGCTTTCCGGTGCCTAAATAAAATCGATCCAGGTCAGTAACTTGGTTTCCCTTAGACCAGCGGCCGGAGGCGATTCTTAAGCCCGGCTTATTCCTGAATGAATAGCTGGTATTATTCATAAAACCAGCGGGCTTTATTTAAGATTCAATAGATTATTCTTTAGAAACTAAGAGGTTAGCAGCAAATTTTCCTGCAAGATGGTCTGGATTATTGGTGAATAATCCAGGATAATTAAGGTTAACTCAAGGAGGCTATAAAATGAAAAAGTTTATCTTAACCCTTCTGGTGATAATTACCACTACGATTTCTATGGAGGCAGATGTTTTTATAAAAACCTTGACCCGGGTTGAGCCGATCAATGCCTTTGGTCAGAGCATTCCGGCCAAGGAGACTTTTTCTGAACAATGGATAAGTGATAGCTTTTATTATATTAAGTCAGAAGAAGGATTCTCATACCTATATGACATCAAGAAAGGTGTAATTTATCTTATTGCTCATCCTACCAGATCCTACTTAGAAATAAGCCCTGAGGTTGATTTCATTAGCCTCCTGCCTCCAGAACTGGCTCCTATGGCTCAGGCTCTTAAGCAGATGACCATATCGGTGACACCTTCCGGTGAGACAGCTGTCATAAACAACATCCAGTGTCAGGGCTACCGCCTGGAAATGACCATGATGATGTACCCAATAGAGATGACCATCTGGACTTCAGAAGAACTCCCGGTCAATCTGAAAAGATTCCTGGAAGAAGTCTGGCCGGTGATAATGAAGCTGGATCTCAGAGTTGCTGGTGAGTCTGCTGCTGAATTGAACAAAATCAAAGGCCTGTGGATAGCTTATGAATCCAGGGCAAAAATAATGGGAGCAGAGGTTACTTCCAGAACAGAAATCGTTGAGCTCATCAAGAAAACCCCTCCTAAGGGGACCTATGCTTTACCAGAAGGTTACAGAAAAAAAGACCGGCTCGAAATGGAAGATCTCTCCGGATTATAGATGCTATCCTGAGGCCGGGCTCGCAGCCATTTTGTTCTTTCAGCACCATTATTTGTTTTCCACCTGCCTTGATTTTTCCCAGGGCGGGCATTATCCTTAGGCTATGGATAAAAAAGACATCGTCAGAGTCAGACTGGCTCCTAGCCCTACCGGATACATTCACGTCGGCAATGCCCGGACAGCCCTTTTTAACTGGCTTTTTGCCCGGCAAAAAGGCGGGGCCTTTATCCTAAGAGTAGAAGATACCGATTTAGAACGTTCCCGGGCAGAATATGAACAAAACCTGATCAAGGACTTACGCTGGCTGGGTTTAGATTGGGATGAGGGGCCTGATATTGGCGGGGATTATGGACCCTACCGGCAATCCGAAAGGTTAGATCTCTATCACCGATACGCCCGCCAGCTTTTAGAAGAAGGTACAGCCTATTATTGTTTCTGTAGTCCAGAGGAACTGGAGCAAGAAAGACAAACTGCCCTGGCCCAGGGCCAGATGCCAAAATACAGCGGTAAATGCCGGACAATCAGTTTGGGGGAAGCCCGGAGCAGACTGGCTGCCGGGAAACAAGCCTCTATCAGGCTGAAGGTTCCAGAAACTGGAACCTTAGCCTTTGATGACTTAGTCAGAGGGAGGGTGGAGTTTGACCTGAAGCTAATTAGTGATCCTATCATTGTCAGGTCAAACGGAATGCCGGCCTATAATTTTGCCGTGGTTATAGATGATGCCTTGATGAGCATCAGCCATGTCATTCGGGGAGAAGATCACCTCAGCAACACTCCAAAGCAGATTCTTCTTTATTCAGCACTTGGCTGGAAATTGCCAGCTTTTGCCCACCTGTCAATGGTCATGGGTAAAGACAACACCAGGTTAAGCAAGCGTCATGGAGCCACTTCTGTGGACCAGTTTCGCCGGGATGGGATCCTGCCTGAGGCCCTTAGTAATTACCTTGCCCTGCTGGGCTGGTCACCGCCTGAGGGACACGAAGTGTTGAAATTAGAAGAGCTGATTACTTTATTTGACCTCGAACGGGTCAGCCGTTCTGCGGCTATCTTTGATTATGATAAACTTTATTGGCTTAACCGTCAGCATCTCAAACTGCTAACCGCCAAAGAGAAACTGGAACTGGCACTTCCTTATCTTCAGGAGGCCGATTTAGTTGGGCCCAAGTTATCTCAGGGCCAAAGCCAATGGCTGGAAAAAGCCGTCGATCTGTTGATTGAAGGTGTCGATAAGCTTTCTGATCTACCTCAAAAATTTTCCCTTCTGTTTGATTTTGAGCCAGAAAAACTCGATGAAGAAGCCAGAAAAATCGTTGAGGCTGAATCAGCCAGACAAGTCCTAAGGCTTTTTTCCCAAAAAACAGCTAGTCTTAAAGACTTTAGCTATGAACTATTCGCCGACATAACCGGAGAGATAAAAAAAGAAACCGGAATAAAGGGCAAGGACTTATTTCATCCCTTGCGAGTGGCTCTGACAGCCAGGGCTTCCGGTCTGGAGCTGGATAAATTTATCCCGCTGGTAGAAGAAGGTTCGAAGCTAAATTTCCCTCGGCCGGTAAAAAGCTGCCTTCAGAGGATAAAAGAATTTTCTGCTTTTTTGAATTTGTAAGCATGGAACCAAAAGACAGGCTGGGCCGTATCAATCCGATAATTGAATTTCTAAAGTCCTCACCTGATCGTATCAACAAGATCTTCATTCAAAAGGAAAGAGGTCATTTCAGAATAGCTGAAATCATCAGACTGGCGAAAGTCAATCACATCCCCTTGGTCTTTGCTCCTGAAGAAAAATTGCGGAAACTCTACCCCCATCATCAAGGAGCCGTGGCTTTAGTGGCCGAAAGAGGATATGTTAGAGTAGAAGATTTACTGGTCAGAGACAAGCCGGCTTTTCTGGTAATTCTTGATGAGGTGGTCGATCCTCAAAATGTTGGAGCTATAATCCGCACTGCCGAAGGGGCCGGAGCTGACGGATTGATACTGCAGGAGCGTCATTCAGTGGGTCTTACTTCTACTGTAGCCACGGTGGCCGCTGGAGCTCTGTCTCATTTAAAAGTCGCCAGAGCCACCAACCTGGCCAGGGTAATAGAATGGCTACAAGAACAAGGAGTCCTGGTCGTGGGGGCTTCTGGCGAGGCCAAAACTCCCTGGTATAATTTCGATTATACCCGGCCAGTAGTTTTGGTTCTCGGCTCAGAAGGTTCAGGGGTCAGGCCCAATATCAAGAAAAAATGTGATGCGCTCCTGTCTATTCCCATGCTCGGTAAGATTAGCAGTCTTAACGTCAGTGCCGCCGCAGCAGTCTTTTTCTATGAAGTGGTTCGACAGCGGCTGACCGGCTGTGCTAAGGTAGCCACTTAGACTTCAGGAGGCTATCACACTGTCCAGAAAAATCCTTTCCATATCTGGAGATGGAATCTGTTTCAGTTCTTCCGCCAGTTCTTCATCCTGAAGTAAGGGCTCCAGGTCAAGTCCGGCAAAGTAACTGAAGCTTTTTTTCTGGAGTTCCTCACCGAGTTTCTGAGTAAGCTTGGCAGCCAGCTCAGGGTTATTTCTTATAGCCAGAAAGATTTGCCAGGCAGTCTTTAGCTTGTCTATTTCTCCTTGGCAAACAATCTGACCCTGGTTTATCAAGACCACCTCATCGCAGACCCGCTCTACCTCAGGCAAAAGATGAGAAGAAAGTATGATGCTGACCCCCCTTTTTTTCAGCTCAAATATCAAATTTCTTATCTCGTGCATTATAATCGGGTCAAGCCCAGTATAGGGCTCATCAAAAATTAAAAACTCAGGTTCTCCGACAGTAGCAACCCCAAAAGCTACTTTCTGGACAGTTCCTTTGGACAAAGTCTTTATTCTTCGGTCCAGATGCTCGTTAAGGCCAAGTTTTTCGCCCAGGCTGACACTTAGCTGAGCCGCCTTTTCTTTGCTCATTCCTTCGTTTCTGGCTACAAAATACAAGGTTTCTCTGACCGTAAGAAATGGATAAAGGCTGGCCGTTTCCTGAAGATAACCGATCTTAAGATCGCTTTTTTGGGGCTGGGTATCTTTGTTTGGAAAATATTCTACAGTCCCAGCCTGAGGTTTTAACAAATCCAAAACGATTCTTATAGTAGTGGTTTTCCCGGCACCATTAGGACCGAGAAAACCGGTCAGCTTCCCGGGCTTGATGGAAAAATCAACTCCTCTAAGAGCCTGTTTACTTTTTCTATTAAACAAACCTTCCTTGTAAGTCATCCTCAAATCAGAAATTTTTAGCAGGGGAGGGTCCTCAACCCGAACATTAGCAAAAACCAGATTATTTTTCCTAGCCATCGACCTGAATGCCAGAAGAGCCAGGAGAACAAAGCCGGCAGATAAGCAGATAAGGAATATCATCTCCCAGGCTAAGCCTGAGTTCCAGCTGGGCATGACAGTTAGCAATAAGGCGCTTTTGAGATTTAATTGCCCGAGCTGTCCACTTTCTAAAAAGATATTCAGCCCAAAGAATTCCTCCATAGCAAAAAGAACAATAACTTCTAACACTATGATAGCAACGAAGTTCATAACCCCCTTGAGAAAACTGGCCAGAAAAAATCCTACTGAACTCAGATAGCAGGTTAAGACCAGCCCCAGACCTAAAGTTTTTAAAACCTGGCCGGCTGTGGACCATTCCTTATTTACAGCCAAACCGATTAACGAAGCAACTCCAACTAAAACAAAGGCTAATAAAATCAGACTCATTACTCCGAAAAACTTACCCCAGAATAATTTTGAAATTCTGAACCGGGCCAGGAAGGGGTCAATCTGCCTGGATTCAAACTCATCTTTTATCAAACCGCCACTGAGCAAAACAGCCAAAAAAGCAAAGCCACCTGCCATACTTTTTGCGCCCTCCTCCGGGGACCCTATACCGATTATCAGATAGAGGCAATAGGCCAGATAGGCTAAAACTATGATTAGGGCGATGGTATTTGTTCTGACAATTTTCTTCCAGGTTAGCTTCATTACCTCAAAAATCATCTTTCCTACTCCCTAAGATTCTTGAAAATTTTATTACCCTGCTTTTAAGTAGCCCAGACAAACCTCGTCTGGATAAAGTTTGGCCTTGGCCGGCAAAAAAGTAAGCCACGGCAGTAATAAAGGGTTCCTGACTTCAATTAACCAGCTCTCTTTCAACCCAAGGCCTTTCAAAATGCTAAGCCTAAAACTTCAGCCAAACTATATTATCCCCATTATCAATATCTCTGGAGAAAACTTCAAGTAAATCTATCATCAAGCCACAAGTTATCCAGCCTAAAATTATCCAGCCCAACGTCTTTTATTTTCCGGCTCATCAGGGAGGCTTAAATTTCCCCTCCATTTGATGACCAGAAGGCAGCCAAAACCCTCCTGCCAGCATTATCATTGAGGGAAGTTCTTGATTGACTTCTCTCACCCTTCTGCTGACCCACCTTCTTAGTCCTTTGGCCCAACTTTAGTTGCTTTGCTAAAAATCTTCTTCAAGTATTAGGACTTAGATATAAACATGGTAGGCTTTTGCCTGAAGCTTTGGGCTTAACTTCGGGTTTTTCCTTTTTCATGTTCATCTTAAATAAAGAGACGTAAAATACCTGAATTTTTCTCACCTGAGAAAAAATTTTTTTCTCTACGTCTGGTAATATAAACCTAATTTATTTATATAATTATGGTATATCTTAAAAGCAATATCTTTAGGGATGGGAAATTTAACGATCCAAGCCGATTCAAAAACCGCCTCCACCGGCCAAAGCGGAGGGCTTTCTGCTATTGCGGGAAAAACATATTATATACTGGCCTTTCTATGAGAATAATCTATCCACAGAAGGAAAATCGTTCTGGTTGGCCCGAGCTATTTTTTAATAACCCAGGTAAACTGAGATTTACTATCAGTATAAAAATGGTCAAGATCTGTTGGCTTTTGAATTTAGCT
>JAQULR010000001.1:16403-139732 GCA_028749205.1 Acidobacteriota bacterium
GAGAATAATCTATCCACAGAAGGAAAATCGTTCTGGTTGGCCCGAGCTATTTTTTAATAACCCAGGTAAACTGAGATTTACTATCAGTATAAAAATGGTCAAGATCTGTTGGCTTTTGAATTTAGCTGCCAGCAGCTTAGCTCTATTCCCCTAAAGCAGAGGATCCTGGCATCTAATTTGCTCTTTTTGAAGATGCCCGCTAAGGGCAGAATAAATTAAAAGGAGGTTAACATGAAAAACAACACTTCAAAAAAACTTTTGGTAATCACCCTACTTTTTGCGGCAATTTTCTCTCTACTCCCCGGAGTCATTCAAGCTGCCAAAGTTGATTGCTTCGCCGAATTTGAAAGATGTATTAACGAGGATGTCAGGACCTCATTTTTCAAGGGCTTTTTTGATTTCCTGGATTGCGAGACCTCGCTGGCAGCCTGCCTGAAAAAAGCATTTAGCAATTAGGGTAAAGAAGCATCATGAAAGACATTGCCGCTATTTACAAAAGCAAAATGGGAGGGCCTCTTCTTGGGGCCCCTCTCTTCATCTGGGGAATACCATTGACCGGAAAATTCTTTACCACATTTTTTCTGTCCCTCATAATAAGTCTTGGTTTGTTGTTTCTGTCGACACCAGACCTTCAGGCCTCAACAGCTCAAAAGAAAATAGTAGAGAAGCTAATTCCGTTAATAGAGGACTCTTCTCTTTTTTATGGACAAGACCAGAATTATTTCTTTAATTCGCCCAGCTGTCTACAGGTGACCGATGAATGTATCTATGTATTGGATACCAGTAACCACAGATTGCAGATCTTCGACTTAAATGGCAAATTCCTAAAATCAATCGGAGGCCCTGGTCAAGCTCCTGGAGAATTCAACAATCCTGAAGGTATGTTTATTGATGCCAAAAGAAATATCATCTATGTAGCTGATACCAGAAATCTCAGACTTCAGGTGTTGAGCCTTGAGGGAAAAGTAGAATCAACTGTCAATCTTAATTTTCCCCCAGTAGGAGTGGCAGTTAGAGAAGAGAAAATTTATCTTCTGGCATTCCCGGGCAACACTCTTATTCGGAAAGAAGAGCCGCTGGTAAAAATCTACCGACAAGATTTCAGCCCGGCCGGCGCTTTTTTCAAGCCAGTCAAAACCGATGACTTAGTAATGAATATTATGGCTAATCAGCTTGCTTTTAAGATGGATCGCTCAGGTCAACTGGTTTGTGCCAGAAAGTTTGCTCTTAATCAGGTCCAGGTTTATGATCATCAGGACCAGCTAAGCCATAGCTTTGAAATAATTTATAAAGGTAGCAGCGTGGCCAAACCTGAGCTTAACTTTAAAATCAAAAGTGACCTTGACCTAACAAAAATTGCTTTTATCTTAGCCGACCTGGCCTTCGATTCTGAGAATAATTATTATTTTTTAGCTGGGATTACCGGTAGGAAAGCAGATGACCAGATCGATAAAGAACGAGAAATTTATAAATACAGTCAGCAGGGTAAGTATCTGGGAACAATGGTTCTTCCCGAGCAGGCTATCCTGATGGCCATCGGGTCAGATGATTCAATTTATCTCATAGACAGTAACTATTCGCTCAGAAAATTCAGAGTCAAGAGGAATCGCCAGTGAAAAATCTAAAGGTTTTGCTTCCTGGATTCATTTTATTCTCGCTCTCCCTTCTCTGGGGCTACCATAATCGGATACAGTTCAACCAATGCTATCAATTCAATCAAGAACTGCTTCAAGAATTGAAGTCAGTTAGCAGAACCGAGAAACCAGAAGAGCACTTTTTGGATGAGGGAGATAGCTTCGACCATCCGCTTACCCTATCACTGATAGACGACCGCACAGTATCTCTTGGGGCGCAGGATTCATGTCTGCTCATTTTTTTCGAGACTGCCTGTCCGGCCTGCCTGCAAGCAGCCCTGGAACTCTATTTAGATTTTCTTCCGTATGAAGAGCAGGGATTATCTATTATCTCAGTGAGCCGTGACCTGCGAGAGAACCTGCTTTCCTTAACCAGTGAGCTCAACTGGCCGATGGCCATAGCTCATGATTCTACAGGCCAACTTCACCGACTTTTTCGGATTTCTAGCACTCCATCCATAGTTTTTATTGGCCAGGGAGTTATAAAACTAAAAGCCAACGCCATGTCTATCGATCGGCGGTTATCTGAATTTCATCAGGTGATTGCGGAAGTCAGGCATCTCCCTCCAGGCACCTCTTAAGACGATTGGCCGCATGTCTGCTGGCAAGTAGTCGGGACTTTTTTCATGAATACTGCTCGAAACACCTTAGCAATTATTCGCTGATCTTCTCTGATACTTTTTTAGCCAAAAATCGGTGGCTTGACATAACTGGTCCCTAATCTTTAATATACTCAGGACACCGATTTTTTGATACAATTATTAAAAAGAGAGTACCAGATGAAGGAAAAGATTGATTTTTATTCTCTGGAGCAACCCATAGTTGTTCTAAAGGAGCAGATTGAGGCCCTGGAGGCCAGTGAAGATTCCAATCGAAAGGAAAAGATAGCTACTATAAAAAATCAGATAGAAAAGGAATGGGAAAGAATTGTCCCGATGCTGTCCTCAGTACATATAGTCCAGATTGCCCGCCATCCAAAGAGACCTTATACTCTCGACTATGTTAATGCCCTTTTCCAGGATTTTATTGAATTTCACGGAGACCGCCGGTTTGCCGATGATCCAGCCCTGGTGGCCGGACTGGCTTTCTACAGAGGGCAGACTGTCGCAGTCATCGGTCATCAGAAAGGGAGAACCACCAAAGCCCGGATAGAACGCAATTTCGGTCAGCCCAATCCTGAGGGCTACCGTAAGGCCCTGCGAATCATGCAGATGGCAGAAAAATTCGGTTTCCCAGTCATTACTTTTGTAGATACTCCTGGAGCTTACCCCGGCCTGGGTGCCGAAGAGCGGGGTCAGGCTGAAGCCATAGCTTACAACCTGAAAATAATTTCTCGCCTCAAGACCCCCATCATCAACATAATCATCGGGGAGGGCGGAAGCGGTGGAGGGCTTGGCATCGGCTTCGGTGATGCCCTGCTGATGCTGGAATATGCTTTCTATTCGGTTATCTCCCCTGAAGGTTGTGCGGCCATCTTATGGAAAGACCAAGGACCGATGGCGGTGGAGCGGGCAGCTGAAAATCTCGGCCTGCGCTCTACTAAGCTGCTGGAACTTGGAATAGTAGACAAATTGATCCCGGAGCCGCCCGGGGGTGCCCATATGGATTATGAAACGACTTTTAAGAATGTCGACAGGTATCTAAACCAGACCCTAAAGAAGATACAGGAGCTTTCCTTAGAAGACTTATTAGCAGAACGCTACCGCAAAATCAGACGGCAGGGGATGTTCGAAATAAAAAATTAGCTTTTGAAGGGCTGACTGAATTCAGGAGACTCACCGCAGGCTGAATAAAATGAACAAAGACCAGCTAAAAAAAGGACTAACAGCCATCAAAGGCACCAGGGATATCCTGCCTGAAGAAGCCCAATTGTGGCAGATAGTTGAAGCTATGGCTAAGAGCATCTTTGAACTCTATGCTTATCGAGAACTTCGGGCTCCAGTGATCGAGCCAACCGAACTTTTTGAAAAGGGAACCGGGGCCTCTTCTGATATCGTTACGAAAGAAATGTACACCTTTAACGATAAAGGGGGACGTTCTGTCACCCTTAGGCCTGAATATACTCCTTCGGTGGTCAGGGCCATAATAGAGCATCGGCTTGACCTCCAGGGTTTCCCCTTGCGTTTCTATTACATCGGCCCAATGTTCCGTTATGACCGGCCTCAAAAAGGCAGGTACCGCCAGTTTCACCAGATAGATGTGGAAGTTTTTGGAGAAAAGGACCCGGCCGTGGATGCTGAGATCGTAGAAATGGCCCATCGGTTACTTAATAAACTTGGGGTAGGAAATGTTATGACTTTGGTCAACTCAGTTGGGTGTAAGAGCTGCCGCCCGACATATGGCCAGGCACTCAGAAAGGTGGCTCTTGAATCCCTTGATAAGCTCTGCCCGGATTGCCAGAGAAAAGCTGAATTGAACCCCCTTCGAATTTTCGACTGCAAGCTCGAAACCTGCCAGAAGACCGCCAGTACTTTCCCACTAATAACTGACTTTCTCTGTGCTGAGTGTCGGGAACATTTTGAGAAATTTTTAAGCTACCTCGATTTTTACGGCATTAGTTATAAAATCGAACCCACTCTGGTTCGCGGTCTTGACTACTACACCAAAACTGCCTTTGAAATTGTGACCGGTGACCTTGGTAGCCAGAATGCTATCTGCGGTGGAGGCCGTTATGATGATATGGTCAAGGAATTTGGCGGCCCCGAACTCTGCGGCATTGGTTTTGCCATGGGCCTGGAAAGACTGCTGTCCGTGGCTAAAATTAGTCCAGCCCGGAAAAATTTTGTTTATTTCGCCTATATGGGTGAAGAGGCTAAAAAAGAAAGCCTGCGGGTAGCCAGATATCTGCGCTCAAAAGGTATAGAATGTCTGGTAGAATTTAAAGACCGCGGCTTAAAAGCTCATTTCAGCCGGGCAAATAAAATTGGAGCCAATTGGGTATTAATAATAGGTGAAGATGAACTGAGCCAAGGTAAACTGCAGATTAAAGATATGGTGACTTCCAAACAGCACCAAGGAACAGCTGAAGAGTTAGCTCGCATATTGACAGATAAAAGGAGCCAGTAAAAGGCCAAGATAACCTCAGGAAAAATCAAATGGCTAAGACTGCTGAGACGAATCAAAGCTCGAAAAGAACCACCTATTGTGGTGATTTGCGGGAAGACCATGCCGGGCAGGAAGTGGTCCTGACTGGCTGGGTTCAGCGGGTCCGGGATATCGGGAATCTGGTTTTTGTTGACCTGAGAGATCGCACGGGTTTGGTCCAGTTAGTAGCCAGAAATGAGCAGCCAGAGCTCTTAGAGCAAGCTAAAAAATTAAGAAGCGAATTTATTATCAAGGTCCGAGGCACGGTAAAAAAGAGAGAAGCAGGAGCTAGCAATCCTTCGATGCCCACAGGTGAGGTTGAGGTCGAGCTATCTGAAATAAAGATTCTAAACCTAGCTAAAATTCCGCCTTTTGTTATCACTGACCCTCCTCAGGCAGCTGAAGAATTACGCTTTAAATACCGGTATCTTGACCTAAGGCGGCCGGCCATGCAGCGCAATATTTTCCTCCGGCATCAGGCAGCTCTGCTAACCAGAAACTTTTTGAGTCAAAAAGACTTTATCGAAATAGAGACCCCGTTTTTAACCAAATCTACCCCCGAGGGGGCTCGGGATTACTTAGTACCAAGCCGGATCCATAAAGGAAAATTTTATGCCCTGCCTCAATCTCCTCAGCTTTTCAAACAGATGTTGATGATCGCTGGATTTGACCGCTACTTTCAGATTGTCCGGTGCTTTAGAGATGAAGATCTTCGGGCAGATCGTCAACCTGAGTTCACCCAAATAGACATAGAAATGAGTTTTATTGAACGCGAAGATCTTTTCGACTTGACCGAAGAACTGATGGTTGAATTTTTCAGTCTGGCTGGAGAAAAGGTTAGCCGGCCTTTCCCAAAGCTTGGATATGAAGAAGCCATGAACAGATATGGTACAGACAAGCCTGACCTGAGAGACCCGATTGCCATTGAGGATTTGACCCAACTGGCCAGCCAATCTGGTTCGGAACTCTTATCAGGAATAATACAAAATGGTGGGGCGGTAAAAGGTTTGCTGGTTAAAGGGGGAGGCAGCTTGCCCCGCTCGAGACTGGATAAGTTGCAGGAAGAGGCCAAAATCCTCGGGGCAGGAGGTCTTATCTGGATAAAGAAAACTGAAAACGGCTTAAAAAGCTCTCTGAAATTAGAACCGGAAAAAATGAGAACTATCTGGGAAAGACTTAACGCCGAAGACCAGGACCTGGAATTGTTGGTAGCTTCCCCTGGAGAAGTGGCCTCAAGAGTCCTGGGTGAGTTCCGCAAAAATTTTATTTTAGAAAAAATCAAAGCCGGAAAACTGCCAGACATGAATTTAGCTTTCTGCTGGGTGACCGATTTTCCGCTTTTCGAATGGAGTGAAGAAGACCAGAAGATTGTCTCTGTCCACCATCCTTTCACTTCTCCGCATCCCTCTGACCTGGACCTAATGGAGCAGGATCCTTTTAAAGTTAAAGCTCTGGCTTATGACCTGGTGATCAATGGCTATGAGGTAGGCGGCGGCTCTATCAGAATTCACCAGCCGGAAACTCAAGCTAAAGTTTTTAAGGTCCTCGGATTGACCCCAGAACAAGCTGAAGAAAAATTTGGCTTTTTCTTAGAGGCCCTGACCTACGGAGCTCCTCCCCATGGGGGAATTGCCCTGGGTTTTGATCGATTAGTGATGCTGCTGTGTGGAGAAGAATCTATCAGAGAAGTCATCCCTTTCCCTAAAACTACCAGTGCCCTGTGCCTTCTAACCGGTTCTCCTTCTGCGGTAGATGAAAACCAGCTAGCTGAACTCGGCCTTAAAATCAAAAAACAAATATAAACTGGGTAGGCAAACAAAAGATTTTTCGCATATTTTATTTCGTTTATAATAAGGTAAAGTAAAAATCATGCCAGGCAATCGTGAAGAAAGAGGCCGAAGGGCCTCAATTGAGGGCTTCGCTAACGAAAAAATTCTATGTGGAATCCTTATGAAAAAATATGGAAACGTGTCGTTAGTCGATCTGCCACTTTCACCTTATGACATTATCATCGTTAGAAAATTAGCCAGTGGTTCAGAAGATATTATCAGAATTCAGTCTAAAACCGCAAGAAAATCAGTAAGCTTTATAGGCGGATCTCGTGGAGGCATAGATAGAACATATAAGTCTGGAGTTAAAACATATATTCAAACAACAAAGCATTCTGATTGTGTAGTTGGGGTTCATCATGAGGATAATAAAACAGAATTATACTTTGTTCCTACAGTTTTAATAGAGAAATTGGGAAAGAAATCTATCTCTTTAACAAAGATATGTAAGTTGAAGGAAAATTATGAAATTCTTGAAAACTGTAAGAATAAATCTTTCGTTCTCAAAAAAGCAAAAGAATTTAAAATTTTATAGTCTATCTCCTTTTCAGGATTACTAGATTTTCTACTTTTGTTCGCGCATCAGGTCTCCCGGAAGCAGGATTTATTTTATAAGAGAACAACCTCCTGCTGACTATCTTATCCACTAATGTAATCTCATACCTCCAACCTAATTTTGAGAAATGTTCGACAAAAATCTTATCAATAGGAATTGATATACCACGTGAGCTAGCATGACCCACAAATAAAAACAAATATGATGTAATTTTCTCTTGAAGACGAGTTAATGCTCCCAAAACACCCCAAAAATATCTTTGGAACACCTTTTTGATATGTACTTCGTTAATTTGTCCAAGATACTGTTCATATGTTTTCGAGTATATGTCTATAGGATCAATATCGCGATATGGAATTTCTAACTTGCTCAGCTGCTTTATATATTCTTCTTTATATCCAAGCCAAAAAAGGTCAAGCTTGGCCTGCCTTATATATTCCTGGGATTGAAGATATGGCGGAGAAGTAATTAATATATCCTTTTCTTCTTTTAATTCCTGTTTTAAGCTGTCAACTCCGGCCAAAATATTGAATTTCACATCACATGGAAATAATCTCTGATACTCAACAATTCCCTTAAGTACTCTATTTATCTCCGATTCTAACAATTCATAAAATTTCTTTTTCCAATCTAATTCTAATAGATTCTCTATTCTTTTTATCGATCTCGAAGATCTTGATAACTTTTGTCTCTGAGAGTCATCAAATGAAAAATATCTTGATACTTTTAGCAACGGTATAGTTAATATCATCTTTATTTCATTTTCAGGCAATGAATGATAATATCCCCACACTTGAGAAAAAAATGAAATGAACTGAGAGGGATACCAATATTCTATTCTTGGCCAATCAGGAAGAAACTCTTTTCTATTTGATATAAGGTCCTTAAATATTCCATTTATTTCAACTGATATAGGTTTCATTATAGAAATCCTATGCAAGATTCCTAAAAGAGGATTTAGATCCCACAACTCATAATCGTTAGCATATAACCTTGATATCACTCCGACTGTACCATAACCAGCAAAGGGATCAAATATCGACATCTCAGGTTTAGAATATTTAGAAAGTATATATGCAATCACATGTGGTATAAATTTCGCAGGGTATCTGTAGAGTCCAAAAGTTGCATGTGTTGTTGAGGGAAATCTTATACTCTTCCTGAATTGTATTTCTTTTAGTTTTGATTGAATTTCAACTTCGCCTTCTCTAATCCTTCTTGACATTTATCCTATTAATCTCCTTCTCGATTAGGTATTCAATATATTCACTTATTTTCATCCCTCTTTGAAGTGCTGATAGCTTTGCTTTGAACCATAAATCTGGATCAATTCTTATGCTAGTTGTTATTCGTTTCTCACTTACTTCTTTCTTTTTCATGACCCCTATGTATTAATATATTAATGTAGTTTTTAATACTTGTCAATATTTTCCTATTACCAATGGTAACTTGTCTTTTTTCATATAAAAGACGGTAAAGTCAATCGATTCGTCTCAAAATATCTTAATCGTGAGACAATTATCAAAATAGGCACTTAGATTATCTTCAACCAATGCTGATGTGTAAAAAGTAAGGCCGCTTTTTTATTGGCTGTGCTCTACAAAAATAAATCTTAGAAATATCCTAATATTTTTTTACTCTCTACTCCACCAGTTGACCTGTAAGGGGATCAAGGAGTTTTACCCTGTGGACTTTCCCCAACCTGTCAAGAGGACCGGGGAATTTTTCAGAGCCTTTGTTGCATGGCTCCCAGTCACCGACAATCATTATTACCATTTTATCAGGCTGGATGTATTTGTTAGCTACCTCCATAACCTTCTCTTTGGTCACTGCTCTGATTTTATCCCGGTAGGTGGCATAATAGTTCATCGGCTTGCCCTGGAGCTCTAAGTTAGCGAAATTAACCATGGTTCCAATAGGGCTCTGGAAAAAGTCAGCAAAACTCTCCAGGTAATAATTTATGGCTGTCTCCATTTCGGCCTCAGAAACTGGTTCTTTTCTTATTCTTTCAAATTCTTTCAAGATTAGAGAGATAGCATAACCAACTGTTTCTGATTTTGTCTGGACATAGCCGGAAAAAGTTCCTGGAAATCCCCAGCGGTAGGTAAACCGGCTTCCAGTGTTGTAAGCTAAACCTTCATCCGACCTGACCTTGGAGGTAATTCTTGAGGTAAAACTCCCACCACCCAGGATGAAATTCATTACCTGAACAGCAAAATAGTCAGGATTGGTATCTTCTATTCCAAGGTGCCCTACTGAAACATAACCCTGATTGATTTTCTTTTGGATGAAATATACTCCTGGCTCAGGTTGGGGGAAATTACGGCTGATGTTCGGAAAAGACAGAGATTTGTTGGACCATTTAGAAGCATATCTGTTTATCTTGGTTCTAAGCTGACCTCGACTGAAATCCCCGGCAGCAGCAATAATGATATTTTTTGGGAAAAAGTATTGGCTGTGAAAAGCTTTAAGATCTGATTGGCTAATACCTTCAACCGTGGCTTTAGTAGCCTGATAGGTCAGCGGATGCTCCCCATAAAGAACTTTCTCAAACTCTCTGGCCAGGATCTGGCTCGGGTTATCGTTAGCTGTTCGCATCTGCTCTATTATTCTTCCTTTGGCCAGTTTAAGGCTGTCCTCACGGAACTCAGGGTTCATTAGGACATCGAAAAAGATATCCAACCCTTCGTCTAAATCCTTACTAAGAACAGACAGCGACAGTGAAGCTGTTCTTTCTCCGACAGAGAAATTCAAGCTGCCGCCTAGAAAATCTATTCGCTCTTCAATTTCTGGCCCGGACCTGGTCTTTGTTCCACCTTTTATCAGACAATCAGACAACAAAGAATCGAGTCCAGCTTTTTCTTTTGGGACATAAAGGCCACCCGTATGAATAATCGCTACGATATTGATTATTGGCAGTTCTCTTTCTTCTCGAACATAAGCTCTTAAGCCATTTGACAGGACAACCCGATAATCAGCCGGGTTGGGAGGTTCAAATTTAAGGGGAGGGAACTTCAGCTCCTCCGGTCTGGACACCTGGGCCAAAACCAGGCTAAATCCAGAAAAAAGCAGCAGACATATTAAGAATACAGCTTTTATCTTTTTCATGGTCATCCCTCCTTATCTTCTTCCCTGACCACGGGAATAGACAGCCACCAAACAGTTATCTTTAACAAAATATTTAGTGGCCACGTTTTTAATATCTTCAGCAGTCACCTTTTTTAGGTCTTCCAGGTCGGTTAGCAAGGATCTCCAGCCACGATTCAGTTCGGCCCGACCTACTCTCATTGCCAGGAACATCGGAGATTCCAGGCTACGAATAAAACTGGCTTCGGCCCTGTTTTTAGCTTTCTGCAGTTCCTCGGCAGTCACCGCCTCTTTTTTTATTTTGTCTATTTCTTCCCAGACATCTTTCTCCAGATCTTCTGGCTGAATGCCCTTCTGGAGTTTTGGTATTACGTTGAAGGTAAAAGCCCCGGTATACCATTGGGGTCTGGCCATAGCCATGGCTCTGATGGCTACATCCTTTTCTTTTACCAGGACTTTGGTCAACCGACCAGTTTCTCCTGACAGGATGCTAGACAGAAGGCTTAAGGCCGGGACATCTGGATGCCCGTCTTCAGGAATATGAAACCACATCTGAAGGCTGGGCATTCCTGGGCCCTCACCGTACATTCTCTTGTGGGAATTCTGGGGAGGAACACTGGTCCGGATAGGTTCTACATCTTTTCCCTTCGGTACCCGGCCAAAATATTTTTCTGCCAACTGGATTATTTCTTCAGGCTTAAAATCTCCCACATAAATAGCTACCGCGTTATTGGGAACATAGTATTTATTGTTGAATTCGATTAGGTCTTGTTTGGTAATTCTTCTCAGATCGTCCATCCAGCCTATTACCTGCCAGTGATAGGGTGCACCTACATAGAAGGTGGCTCGAACCTGCTCATTAAACAGAAATCCGGGCCTGTTCTCGCTGAGACGCCTTTCCTCCATAACCACATCTTTTTCTGAATAGAATTCACGGAAATAAGCATTCATCATCCGATCTGATTCCAAGAGCATTTGGAGCTCTACCTTGTTAGACGGGAGAGTGACATAATATCCAGTTACCTCATCTGAAGTAGAGGCATTAAGTCCAGTTCCCCCATTCTTCATATATGTTTCCCAGAGATGGTCTTTGATGATATACTTTTTTTCAGCTTTAATCAGTTCATCTACCTGTTTCTGCCATTCAGCAATTTTCTGCTGGTCTCCATCCCGTTTCCAGTATTTTTCCCGATAGATTTTTTCCATTAGCTCATCAATCTGTTTGTTTATAGCATCATCTGCCTCAAAATCTGTAACTCCCATAATCCTAGTCCCCTTAAACATCATATGCTCATGAACATGGGCAATGCCTGTAATCCCAGGCCGCTCATTGATGGAACCTACCTTATAATAGATGTGGCAGACCACTCTTGGTACTCCAGGCTTAGGAATCATCAGGATTTTCAAGCCGTTGTCCAGGACATGTTCCTTGACCTCAAGCTTGAGCTGGGCAGAAGCCGCCGTCCCTAAAGCCAGAAGCAAGGAGCAACCAAGCAACAGAACTGCAACTTTTCTAAAGTTCATTCCTTTACCTCCTTCTCAGATGAAAATTTTACTTGTTTGTTTATCTATAAAAACCCGCCTTGGGAAGATACTACTATACTATTTATTTTAGACGAAACCATTTTTTAAATCTTCCGCTCTTGATCCTAAGCCAAGGCCAAACAGCCTAGTTCTGCCTGAATTTTTCCCCTCTAAATAAATGATCAATCGAAGACAATGAGTGGCCTTAAACAAAAATCGAAGACTTAATAAGAATTTTTTAGATAGCTTCACTCCCCACATTGCTCAGCTACTGACTTTCCTCTCTGTAATGATCAAAAAGCTTAAAATCTGCTCAAATCTAAGAACGAACCAGAATATAAATTTATTAAAAATATTTTTTCTTGTCAAATGCCTCCAGGATAAGTATTATTTTTGACTTAGGCTGGATTATCGTAGGTGGTAGTTCCCGAAAGAAGAAATTTCGGAGTTAGGATAAAACAGCCAATGATTCGATGTCTTGAAAATCAGAAATCTCAATCCGAATATCGAAAGAGATTCGGTTTTATGAATGGCGAAGATTAACTATGAAGATTAAACCTCATTCCTTGTCTTAAGGAGATAGGCTATGAACCTCTGGGTCAAGAAGAGACCTGAAGATTTGCTGCAAGCCTCAGAACAGACTCAGCTTCGCAAAAGCTTGCGGGCCGTCGATTTGGCCGCGCTGGGAATTGGTTCAGTGGTTGGCACAGGAATCTTTGTGGCTACTGGGCAAGGCGCCCATCTGGCTGGCCCAGGAGTTTTGCTTTCTTTTATCATTGCCGCCATAACGGCCGGGTTGTGTGCCCTGACTTATTCAGAATTAGCCAGCATGTTTCCAGTAGCCGGAAGTACTTATTCCTATTCTTATGCTGCTTTCGGTGAAGTGATCGCCTGGATAATTGGTTGGGACCTGATGCTGGAGTATTTAGTCTCAGCCAGTGCGGTGGCTTCTGGGTGGTCGACAACTTTTATGGGGCTTCTGGAAAACTTAGGGGTAAAGTTACCCAAAGCCATAAGTCTAACTCCTTTGGCCGGTGGAATTGTGGATTTGCCAGCTATTCTGATTACCTTACTGATCACTTGGATCCTTTATTTGGGTATAAGAGAAAGTTCAGTCACTAATAATATTATTGTGGTAATAAAAGTCGCAGTTATCGTTCTGTTCATTGTCTTGGGAATCAGCCACGTTAATTTGAATAACTTGACACCATTTGCCCCGTTTGGCTGGAAAGGGATAATGTCAGGAGCAGCCATAATTTTCTTTGCTTATATTGGCTTTGATGCTGTTTCTACAGCCGCAGAAGAAACCATCAACCCTAAAAGAGACGTTCCCTTAGGCTTGATGATCTGCCTGGGGGTGGTCATAATCTTGTACGTTGGAGTGGCCTTTGTCCTGACCGGAGTGGTTCCTTTCCAGGAAATCGACGTAGGAAATGCCCTACCCGCAGCCCTGGCCCGAATCGGGATTCAATGGGGCGGAGCCCTGGTAGCCACAGGGGGCATCATCGGGATGATCTCAACTCTATTGATAACGGTCTACGGGCAAGTACGAATTTTTATGGTTATGGCCAGAGACGGACTCCTGCCTGAAGTTTTTTCTCGAGTTCATCCCAAGCACCGCACACCTGTCATCTGCACCTGGATCACCGGAGCTCTGACAGCAATAATCGCCGGCTTTTTTCCCCTGGGGGTAATCATCGAGCTGTGCAATATAGGAACGCTTTTCGCTTTTGTCTTAGTGTCGGTTGGAGTGATCGTTTTGCGGCATACCCAACCTCAGGTAGAAAGAAAATTCAGAACTCCTCTTGTCCCATTCACTCCTCTTATCACCATTGGTTTTTGCTTATACTTGATGACTAACCTACCGATCTTGACCTGGGTAAGGTTTGTTGTCTGGTTAGGGGCCGGCCTAATCATCTATTTCATTTATGGGCTACATCATTCAAAACTCCAGAAGCGCTTTAATGCTAAAAATCAACCTTAGTCATACAATCGGGCCGAGCTCAAGATTCTGCTTAGTAAATAATTTATCTGGAGCGGCCTAAGGCAAGCTGGTCTGGACTATTCGCCCAGGGGATAGGAAAAAAGTTTGGCTAAAGGAGAATTGCTGTCTAAAACAGAAAAGTTTATCCTGAGCTGCTTTTTACTAAAAGTCCTAAATTACTTTTAGTCCTCATATTCTTCAATATGAAATATAGCTACTTAAGAAAAACCAACCTTACTGATGGCGAATGGTGGGATGCAGAATTTAGAGCTAGCGGGCAATTCTCCCGATTCATCCAATACCACAAGCTGGTCCAAGAGTTTTCCCAAACGAGGTTATCATTTGACAATTATTTCAGAATTGCATAGATTAATATAAAGAGGGACGGATTAAATAAAAATATTACCGTTTTCATTTCGATAGGAGAGGATAATGGATATCGAAAGGGAACGAAATTATCAGAGAAGAAAAGCTCAAGCTTCAAGGGTCCGAACTATCGCCCGGTTAATTCCAGTTATTAAAAGCATTAAGCCTGTAGCCTATCACCTGCTTAGTTCCTGGGAAAAGCAGATACGCAAAAACGCAGAAATTGATATAGCCAAAGGACATGAGCCTCCGGGGGCTATAAGAGACCGAATGGAGATAGGGGTGGCTGTTCTCAGGACTATTGGCCGGGCCATAATAGAAGATAGAATTTCTTCAGCCACCATTGAGAAACTTCTCAATATATTGGTCGGTGAGGCTATCATTAAACAGGGTGACAAAGCAGCCAAGGAAGAATTCAGAGCCAGATTCGGAAGTGCCCCCCCAGCTTTCGTTCTAATAAGCCCTACCAAAAAATGCAACCTCCTATGTACCGGTTGTTATGCTGATTCAGACAGGACAGAGATTAAATTATCCTGGCCAGTTTTAGACCAGATTGTGAGTGAGGCCAGGGAGCTGTGGGGTTGCAGATTCTTCGTCTTAAGCGGTGGCGAGCCTCTTCTTTATAGAGATGAGGGTCACACCATAATGGATTTGGTAGAAAAACACAGCGATTGTTTTTTCCTTATGTACACCAACGGGACTCTGATTGATGAAAAGATGGCCAAAAGAATGTCCCTGGCCGGCAATATAATGCCAGCAATTTCGGTGGAAGGACTTAAAGAGAGAACGGAAGCAAGACGAGGTCGGGGGATTTTTGACCGTATCCTGAAGGCCTTTGACAATCTGAGACAAGAAAAGGTCTTTTTTGGAATTTCGGTGACTATTACCAGAGAAAATGCTTATGAGGTTTTTTCTGACGAAACTATAGATTTCTATTTTAATCAACAGAAAGTTAATTTTGCCTGGGCATTTCAGTATATGCCTATCGGCCGGGCTTATACTCTGGACTTATTGCCAACTCCTGAGCAAAGACGTTGGATGTTCCAGAGAACCTGGGAGTTGGTTTATGATCGGCATCATTTTCTCATTGATTTCTGGAACAGCGGGACCGCTACTAAAGGTTGTATTGCCGCCGGTCGCTCGGGGGGTTATCTGGTTGTAAACTGGGATGGCTCAATAACCCCATGTGCTTTTATTCCCTATTCTCCAATTAATATCAATGATATCTACAATCAGGGCCAGAACCTTAACCAAATCTGGGAACATCCCTTCTTAGCTGATCTCAGAAAGTGGCAGAAAGAATACGGTTACTCCAAGAACCACTCCAAAGAAGGGCCGGTTAAAAATTGGATCATGCCCTGTCCTATGAGGGATCACTTCCGCGATATGTATGAGCTTTTACAGAAACACCATCCCAAACCGCTTGACCAAAATGCCGCTGAGGCTTTATCTGACCCGGATTATTATAAAGGCCTGGTTGAATACAACCAAAGGGTAGCCGATTTGATGGATCCTATTTGGGAAGAAAAATATATCCGATGATTAACCAGGTCGGATTTGATTGGTTTACCAGGTATGGACATTTATTTTAAGCTGAGCTAAATAATTTTTAATTAGAGAAGCTACTGCTATTTTAGCTTTATTAACTTACACATATTCTGGGAGATCCTTTTTTAGTTTTTCTACCAGCTCTTTGACCCTCTGGTCCTGATCTTTTTTACAGATAAGGAGAGCATCTCCAGAATTGATCACCATCAGATTTTCAACCCCAATGAGAGCAGTTATTTGCCCTGGATTAAGGACCAGGCAATTTCTGGCATCCAGCGTCAGTAACCGATCCCGGGAACTATTGCAAGCTTCATCCTTAGGTAAATACTCATAAAGGCTACCCCAGGACCCCAGGTCCGACCAGCCAAAATTGCCGGGATTCATGAGTGAACCAGTGACTTTTTCAATCAGGGCATAGTCGATAGAAAGGGCCGGGATTTCCCGGAAAACCCGGGCAATTTCTCGGCGATCATGCCTTCTTAAAGCTGAGAGCAGCTTAATCCAGGCCGAGAAAAGTTCAGGGGCAAATTCTCTTAAATTTTCCTCAAAGGTATCCGCCCGCCACAGAAAGATTCCGCTATTCCAGTAATAGTCTCCTGATTGAATAAATTCCAGGGCCGAGGGTAAGTCGGGTTTTTCTCTAAATCCTTTTACTTTATAGAATTTCTCACCGTCAACTTTTTTGCTATGTTTAGAGGAGATATGGATATACCCATAGGCAGTAGCCGGAGAAGTTGGGGGAATGCCAAACATAACTATTTTTTTAAATTCATAGGCCGCCCTGGCTGCTCTTAGCAACTTCTCTCTAAAAGCTTCTACCTCACTTATAAAATGGTCTGCCGGCAGAGCTATCATGACAGCTTCAGGATTTTCCAAATATATAACTGCAGTAGCCAGAATCAATGAAGCTGCTGTATTACGAGCCTCAGGCTCGACCAGAAAATTTTTTTCAGGTAGCCTGGGAAGCAGCCGTCTGAGGATTCTGGTCTGGCTGGAAATCGCCACCGAATAAATCCTGGAATTTGGCACCAATCCTTTAATCCTATTGACAGTTTCTTCAATCAGCGGCTTGTCGCTGGTGATCTTAAGATACTGTTTAGGACTCCGCTGGCGGCTTAGAGGCCAGAAGCGAGTGCCGCTCCCACCGGCTAAAACGATTGCTCTCAGGTCAATTTCCCCTGTTCCGGAGAGTTTAGACGACTTTATTTTGTTCATAGCCATTTTTACCTCATGATAGGTTTTTTTCACCATCAAGCTTTTTTATTGCTTCTTCTAATATCTGCTGAATTTCTTTCTGTATCTTTTTCAGAGCCTCAGGGCTGTTAGCTTCAAATCGCAAAACTATAACCGGCTGAGTGTTGGAAGCCCGGAGCAATCCCCAACCATGGTCAAAAACCGCCCTCACTCCATCTATGTCTATTAACTGGCGGATATCAGGCCGGCGGCTAAGAGCTTCCTTAACCAGCTCGACAATCTTAAATTTGACTGCGTCAGAAGCATAGATACGGATTTCTGGTGTACTATATGTTTTTGGCAGATCAGCCAGATGCTCGGAAAGCTTTTTGCTGGACTGAGAAATTATTTCCAGCAACCGAGCTGAGGCATAGATGGCATCATCAAAGCCAAACCAGCGGTCGGCAAAAAAGATGTGTCCACTCATCTCCCCAGCCAGCAAGGCCCGTTCTTCCTTAATTTTCTTTTTTATCAGGGAGTGACCGGTCTTCCACATAATCGCCTTGCCGCCCAGGCGTCTAATTTCATCATAAAGGACACTGGAGGCCTTCACTTCCGAGATTATGGCCGCGCCCGGATACTTGGCCAGAAGGTCTCGGGCAAAAATTATCATTAGCTGGTCCCCCCAGATAATTTCACCGGTTTCATCCACCGCTCCGATCCGGTCAGCATCCCCATCATAGGCCAGGCCGAGTTCGGCACCACTCTCAATTACTTTGGTCTTTAATTCTTTAAGGGCTTCGGGAAGGGTCGGATCCGGATGGTGATTGGGAAAGCGGCCATCCATTTCAGTATAAAGCTCAATAACTTCCGCTCCCAACCTTTTGAAAAGCGGGGCAGCTACCGGTCCGGCCGTCCCATTTCCGGCATCGATGACCACCTTGACAGGTCTTTGTAATTTGATCTGGCTGTTTACATAATCAAGGTAATCCGGGATTGGATTATAAGCTGTTTGCTGCCCTGGGCCCTGAGCCTTTATGATTTGTTTATCGTTGATGATATCATAAATATCCATGATTTCGGGTCCATGAAGGGTGTCTTCTCCTATCATCACCTTGAAGCCATTAAATTCAGGAGGATTATGAGAACCGGTTATCATAACCGCAGCTTCTTTTTTTTTGTAGAAAACAGTAAAGTAGACCAGCGGCGTCGGGACTACCCCCAGGTCCACCACCTGGCAGCCTGAGGTCAAAAGCCCTTCTATCAGTCCCTTAGCCAGTTCAGGAGAGCTAAGACGGCAGTCCCTACCGACAGCCACTTCCTGTTTACCGGCTCTCTGAACCTTAGTAGCCACTCCTTTACCAATCTCTACCGCCAACTTTCTATTTAAATCTTCACCGACCACTCCTCGGATATCATATTCTCGGAAAATTTCTTTCTTGAGTTTCATCCCTTCCTCCAGGCTTTTCTTAACTTTAATTAGATTATTTTTTAATAAAGCAACCTATAAATAGCTTAATATATTTTTTACCTTTTTTGAAACCTATTTTTTATCATCGTTTTTCTGAATTACTAAACTACTAATCGATCATTTGTCGAGGAGAGTCAGGAACCTGAAAGGGAAATTGGGCCCATAATACGATTTCCTAAAATCGGCCCGGGCCCAAGATTTTCCCGATCATCTGGCTCGCTTTCATGGCCAGCCAGAGATTCACCAATTGCTTAAATGATTAAACGCCAACTGTATTTCTTTTATTATCAAATAGATAAGGCTATTCGCAGTCCTTTTAGCGACTCCGGAAATTGTAGGCTGCTTTAATAAAAGAGCTAAACAACGGATGAGGTTCACTAGGCCTGGATTTAAATTCGGGGTGGAACTGACATCCAACAAACCAAGGATGCTTTTTGATTTCAATAATTTCTGCCAGCCCGTAAACAGGGTTGCGACCTGAGATTACCAGGCCAGCCGAAGACAGAGTCTCTTCGTATTCCGGGTTGAATTCATAGCGATGGCGATGCCGCTCGCTTACGAGTTCTCTTTGATATACAGAATAAGCCAGAGAGCCTTTCTTCAGCTGGCAATCATAGGCCCCAAGTCTCATCGTCCCTCCGAGGTCAGCATCTTTCTTTAGTAGGCGCCAAAGCCTGAAGATTTTATGCGGGGTGGCCTCATCGAACTCCTCGCTATTAGCCCTGTCCAGGCCGGCAACATTCCTGGCAAATTCTACAGTTGCACATTGCATTCCCAGGCAGATACCCAGAAAAGGAAGCTCATTTTCTCTAGCATAAGTTATGGCTTTTATCTTGCCTTCAATTCCCCTTTGGCCAAAGCCACCCGGCACCAGTAAGCCATCTTTATCCTTCAGAACTTTCTGTGGTTGGCCTTCTTCCAGGGCTTCAGCTTCTATCCAATCAACATTGACTTTAAGCCGGTTAGCCAGACCCCCATGGTCCAGCGCCTGGTAAAGACTCAGATAAGAATCGCGAAGTCCAATATACTTTCCGACTATAGCAATATTAACCTCATCTTCAGGTTGATGCCAGCGTTGAACCAGTTCCTGCCAGGAGCCCAAATCAGGATTTCTCGTCTGAAGGCCAAGATTCTTAAGAATTATGTTGTCTAAGCCCTCTTCGGCAAAATTTAAAGGAATATCATAGACAGAAGGAGCATCCATCGCAGGAACCACAGCTTCCAGCGGGACGTTGGTAAACATGGAAATTTTCGCTTTAAGCTCAGGTGAAAGCTCCCTGTTAGCCCGGCAGAGGAGGATATCTGGCTGTATACCAATCGCCCTGAGTTCCTTAACGCTGTGCTGGGTGGGTTTGGTTTTCAACTCCCCTGAAGCTTCTATTAATGGTATCAGGGTCATATGAATAAACAGGGTGTTCTCACTCCCTAAGGACAATCTCATCTGCCTTATAGCTTCCAGAAAAGGCTGGCTTTCTATATCTCCTACAGTTCCGCCAATTTCTACTATGACAATATCATTGCTTCCAGCAACTGAATAGAAGGCATTTTTAATTTCGTCTGTAACATGAGGAATAACCTGGACTGTTTTCCCAAGGTAATCGCCCCGTCTTTCTTTTTTGATAATTAACTCATATATCTTCCCCGCCGTCCAGTTATGTGCCCTACTGGTTCTGGTAGAAGTAAAACGCTCATAGTGCCCGAGATCAAGATCAGTTTCGGCCCCGTCATCGGTCACATAAACTTCTCCATGCTGAAAAGGACTCATGGTTCCAGGGTCAACGTTCAAGTAAGGGTCAAATTTTTGGAGTGCTACCTTATATCCATGCGCTTCGAGCAATAAACCAATAGAAGCAGCCGCTATTCCCTTGCCCAGCCCAGAAATGACCCCACCGGTTACAAAAATAAACCTGCTCATTAGTATTTTCTCCCTATTATCATTTGAGGCCTATTATAAACCTGCTAAGCAAACTCATAAAAGGGTATTTTTCTCTAAGCACTGGAATCACCCAGAAACTTTTAAGGCCTCGCCTGGGTAGGAAATACACGAAGAAGCATTCATTCATAGACCACAAGTCTTTTATTATTGCTAACCGTTCCCAGATTAACCTTTAGCTTTTTATATCTTTCTTATCCTGCTCTTTTATCGCCGAAGCCTCAGTGATTTCGCTGGTCTGACAATTGGCTTCAAGAAAGGCCCCTTCTTCTACCACTAATCGTGGAGTTACCAGGGTTCCATAAACACGGCCCTTGTTATGAACCTCAATCCTATCCTTAGCCTGCAGGTTTCCTCTGATTTCTCCATTTATAATAAGCTGGCCCACTTTGATATCTGCTTCGACCTTGCCTTTTTCTCCAACGATCAACATAGAATCAGAAAATATTTTCCCCTGAAAATATCCTTCTATGCGAAAAGAACCCTTAAAATTCATCTCTCCTTTTATCTCAGTCCCGTGATCAATCAGCCCCGCTAAACGAGATTCATCAACAAATTCTTTGCCTTTTTCTTTTTCTTTCATTTCTTAACTCCTTTTATCTTATCATATATGCGGTTAAGATCGTCCATGGAAAAATAGAAGATTTTTATTGAGCCCTTGTTCCGATTTCCTGTAATGGCCACCTTTGTCCCCAAATATCTTATCATTTCTTCCTCTATAGCTTTAAGGTCAGGATCTTCCAGACTTTTTTGAGCTCTTGGGGGCCTTTCCTTAAACCTCTGAACAAGCTTTTCTGTCTCTCTGACAGAAAGCTGCTTTTCCACTACCAGCTTTGAAGCCTGAATTTGCATACTACTATCTTCTAAAGCCAGAATAGCCCTGGCCTGACCCAGGGACAGCTGTCCTTCTCTAACCAACTTTTTTACTTCCTCCGGGAGCTTTAATAGCCTGAGGTAATTAGCCACCGAGGCCCGGTCTTTACCAACCTTATCAGCTATTTCCTGCTGAGTTAGTTCAAGCTCCTGGACTAACTGATTGAAGGCTTGAGCAACCTCAAGAGGATTTAAGTCTTGACGATGGATATTCTCAATCAACTGAATTTCTAGTTGTTTTTCTCGAACAATGTTCCTGATAATTACGGGAATCGATTTCAGCCCGGCTTTCTGTGCTGCTCTCCATCTTCGCTCGCCAACAATTATTTTATAGTAGTCTTGTTCTGGTGCCACCAGAATCGGCTGAATTATTCCAGTTTCGACTATAGACTTGGCCAGTTCATCAATAGATTGATCATCAAACTTAGTCCGCGGCTGCTGAGGATTCGGCTTGACTTTTTCAATTTCTACTTCAGCATAACGATCTTGCTTTAAGATCCCGAATTCATCTGGAATAAAGGTTCCAAGCCCTTTTCCTAACGCCTTTTTGGTCATTTTTTCATTAGCTCCTCTGCCAGTGTCAGATAGGCTTCAGCTCCCTTTGATTTTGGATCGTAGAGAACTATAGGCTTCCCGAAACTGGGAGCCTCAGCCAGCCTTATACTCCTGGGGATTATAGTATTAAGCAGGACTCCTTGCAACGATTGTTTTATCTCTTCAGCCACCTGTCTGGATAGATTGGTCCTTTCATCAAACATCGTTAAGAGAATGCCCTCAATATAAAGCTTAGGGTTGAAATAGGTCCTGACCATTTCCAGGGTGCGAAAAAGGTCTGGAATCCCTTCCATGCAGAAAAATTCGGCTTGCACCGGGATGAGGATGGAATCCGAGGCGGTCAAGGCATTGATTGTCAGAAACCCTAAGGATGGTGGGCAATCAATCAAGATGAAGTTAAAGAGTTTTCTGATCTTTTCCAGGCTCATTTTGAGTCTATTTTCTCTGTCCTCAAGCTGGTAGAGTTCGGCCTCAGCCCCGCTCAATTCGGGAGAACATCCACAAAGGAAAAGATCGGTCATCTCAGTTTGAACCAGACAATTCATGACGTCCTGGCCATTTACCACAGCTTGATAGATGCCATTACCTTTTTCTTTGGCCCGGCCAAGCCCCACGGTGGCCATGCCCTGAGGGTCCAAATCAACAATCAAGACCCTCAAGTTTTTAAGAGATAATGAAGCACCTAAATTAATAGCGGTGGTTGTCTTCCCGACACCACCTTTCTGATTGGCAATAGCTATGATCTTATTCATCTGGACCAGATGTTCCACGTGGAACATTATTCTTAAGATTCTTTTTTCGTATTACCTCAAGATATAGATAAATATTATAGAGAGCTGCCGGAGTAATTCCAGATATTTTTTTTATCTCTCCTATGGTTACCGGCTGGTTTTTTTCCAGCTTTTCTACCTGTTCTCTGGTCAGACCGGGAATCTCTTTATAATTAATACCAGAAGGAACCGAGAGGCTGTCAAGTTTCATTATCCGGGCAATCTCTTTTTCCTGTTTGCGGATATAACCCTCATATTTTATCTCAGACTCGATAAACCTGGCCTCCTCGTCAGAAAGTTCAACAGGAAGGCTAACTTGTCTTTTAACTAATTTTAAATCTACATCAGGTCGCCTTAGATAATTAGCCAGAGTTGTGGCCTCCCCATTGGCCCCCTTAATTTTTTCGCGGTTCATAAAATCAAAAACCAGCCTAACCTTTTCCTGTCTTTTTAGAAATTTTTTATAATCCTTCTCTGCTATCAATCCAAGATTGAATCCATAAGGTAACAAGCGTTTATCGGCATTATCAATTCTTAAATTAAGCCGGTATTCAGCCCGCGAGGTGAACAGGCGGTAAGGTTCTTCTAAGCCCATAGAAACCAGATCGTCTATCAAAACCCCTATGTAGGCTTCATGTCTGCCAAGAATAAAGGGCTGTTGTCCCCGAAGATTCAGAACAGCGTTAATCCCAGCCATCAGCCCCTGGGCGGCAGCTTCTTCATAGCCTGAGGTACCATTAATCTGCCCGGCAAGATAAAGATTTTTGATGTTTTTGGTTTCCAGGGTCGGTTTTAGCCCTGTCGTACTGATGGCATCATATTCAATTCCATAGGCTGGCCGCAAAATCCTGGCCTGTTCCAGCCCAGGGATGGTGGTCAAGATTTCTTTCTGAACCTCATAAGGCAAACTGGACGACAGTCCGTTAACATAAATCTCGGCCGTAGTTAGCCCTTCAGGCTCAAGGAAGAATTGATGGCGAAGATGATGAGGGAATTTGACTACTTTATCCTCAATTGACGGGCAATATCGGGGACCAACACCTGTTATCTTACCGCTGAAAAGCGGAGATTTGTCTAAATTCTTCTTGATCACTTCATGAGTTTTCTGATTAGTGTAGCCTGCGTAACAAATAATCCGGTTTTCCAGTTTCCTACTTGTTCTTAAAGAAAAGGGGACAGGTTCATTATCACCTGGTTGAGGTGAAAATTTATCCCATTCAATACTGTTTTTGTCCAGTCTCATTGGAGTCCCGGTCTTCAATCTGATAACCTTAAATCCGGACTCTTTTAAGAATTCAGCCAGTTCTAAGGCTGCGGGTTCGTTGGCCCGCCCAGCAGGATAGCTGTTAAGCCCTATATGAATCAGACCGTTAAGAAAAGTCCCTGGGGTCAGAATGACCGCCCCAGCTTTTATTCTGGTTCCATCCCGACAGATAATCCCTTTAACCTGACCTTCTTCAATGATTAACTCGCTGGCAATACTTTGAAATAATCTTAAGTTGTTTATTTTTTCCAGCCACTTCTTCATTGTTAAGCGATATTTAGCTTTATCGCATTGCGCTCGAGGTCCCTGAACAGCTCCTCCTCGACTGCGGTTCAAGAGCCTGAAATGAATGCCAGTCTCATCAGCCAGAAGGCCCATTAAGCCACCCAGCATATCGATTTCTCTTACCAGATGCCCTTTGGCCAGGCCACCTATAGCGGGGTTACAAGACATTTGGGCAATGGTCTCAAAATTAATGGTCAGCAGGCAGGTCGCTGCACCTAAACGGGCAGAGGCGGCGGCCGCTTCACAACCAGCATGGCCGGCTCCCACAACCACTACCTCAAATTCTTCATCAAAACGATTTTGGCTCATTTCCCCACGCAGAACCGCTTAAAAATCCCTTCCAAGACTTCCTGACTCTTGATTTCGCCCGTCAACTGACCTAAAGGAGTAAGGGCCCCTCTTATCTCTTCCACTACAATCTCGCCGCCATACCCGCTCTCAACCATTCCAAGAGCTTTGGCTAGAGGTTCTTTCATTTTCTCTAAAAGAATTTTCTGGTGCTCATGAAGTATTATTTCTTCCTGCTTCGCCTGATCAGGAGAAAAAGTTGTTAGCATCTGCCTTTTGAGTTCATCCAGGTTGGTTCCTCGTAAGGCCGAGATTTTAACCACCGGAGTATCAGGGCAGAATTCTATCATTCTATTCCAATCTATTTCTGGCTTAAGGTCGCATTTATTAAAAACTAACACCTTTTTCTTATTCTTAAATCTTTCGAGAAGATTTAAATCCTGGAGGTCTTCTTTTCTTGAAACATCCAGAATCAGGAGAAGACCGTCAGCCTCCTCAGCCACCTTTTGGCTCCTTTTTATCCCTTCTTCTTCTACTGGATGTTCGGTCAGGCCAAAACCAGCCATATCGACCAGTCTCATCAGGACTCCGTCAACCTGGATATTTTCCCTGATGTAATCTCTGGTAGTTCCCGGGTGGGGCGTAACTATAGATCTCTCTTCTTCCAGTAAAGCATTGAACAGGGTAGATTTACCGACATTAGTTTTTCCCAGAAGGGCCACCGTTAATCCTTCCATCATGACTCGCCCTTGCTCATAACTTTTGATGAGCTTTTCCAGACATTTTAACAGATCATTTAATAAACCTTTGATCGTCTCAGGCTGTAAGCCATGATCTTCATCTGGAAATTCAAGGCTGGTTTCCAAAAGGGATAGTAATTCTACCAGTTTGTCTCTTGTCGAGAAAATTTTTCGGGACAAACTGCCTTGAAGCTGATTAAAAGAAACTTTGGCCTGGTCAAGGGTTGAAGCTCTTATCAGGTCATTTATAGCTTCAACCTGGATAATATCAAGTCGACCATTTAGGTAGGCTCTCAAAGTAAATTCACCTGGACGAGCCAGCCTGGCACCCGCTTTTATTCCTAATCTTACCGCCTCGGCCAGGAGAACAGGAGAGCCATGAAGATTTATTTCTACAACCTCTTCTCTGGTGTAAGACTTTAAGGCAGGAAAGTAGCAGAAATAACCGGCATCGAGAGTTTCCTGTCTTTCGAAATCAAGAAGATATCCAAAGCAGAGGGTACCAGGACGCTTTTCAGGTGCTAAGCCCTTGATAGCGAATATTTTTTGAGCAATCGACAAAGCTTCTGACCCACTAAGCCTGACAATACCAATGCCTCCCGGCCCCGGAGGAGTAGAAACGGCAATAATAGTATCTTCAAGAGTTTGAATCATGCCATAATTTTAGCTTTTGACAGAACGATAGTAAAGGCTCGGCCGGCCAAGGTCCTGGCTTCTCTATCAATTTTCGCTTCTCTAATTTCAGATGTTTCTGATAATAATCTTCTGGTTAACAAAAAAGTCCAATTGGCCTTGATTAATAGCGAATAATACAAGTCAGAAATACTTTCACCCTGGAATGTCTGTCAACAGTAAAAAGTACTTACTGGTGGCTCGGCTGGGATTTGAGACAATCTTCTAAAACCGGTTTCTGTCTTGCTGTTTTTGCCTGACTATTCTAATCAGCAAAATGGCGTTTTTTCTGGCTATCATTCTGAACCGGGAAAACCCTAACCTTTTTTAAGAAGCCTTCGCCCAGGCTTTCGGTGGTCAAACCAGATAGTTTGTTCACCGCAATATGGATGATTCGTCTTTCATATGGGTTCATAAGATCTAGAACTTCTTCCTGTCCAGTTTCTTTGACTTTCTGAGCTACCTCCAGGGCTAAGGCTTTAAGCCTTTTTTCTTTTCGGCTTCTGAAGAACTCGCAATCTGCCTGGACTTTCTTCGTTGAAATTTTGTTGAGCAGGTGCTGTATGGCCAGTAACAGAGCCCCTTCATTCTTTAGCAGCAGTGACCGGTCCTCACCGTCAAAAATTACATAAACCAACTGATCTCTTTTTTTTATCTGGTAGCTCAAGTCCAGAGGAAAAACTTTCATCAGGTTGCTTAAGAAATTGGCCACCTGATCTTCTTCTTCTTTATTTTTTGGCCAGGCTCTTATGACAATTTCTTTATTCTTCAGACCAAAAAGCTTGGTTTTCTCAGTAACAATCTCGTAGTTGAACTGCTCCCGAGGAAGCTTTAAGACATGCTCTGCCAGGCTAAGAACGTCCTCAAGGCTTCTGCCCTTAAATTCTTTTTTATCAATTAGTTGATTGTTAGTGGGCTGATTATCTTTTTCTTCTTTTTCCATTTTCCCTATTTCTCTCCCTCTTGCGAGCCATCATCCGGTTCATAATGGCCTGCTGAGCTATCTGCAAAACATTATTAGTTAACCAATAAAGGACCAGTCCCGCCTGAAAATTCATGAAGAAAATTGTAAAAATAAATGGCATTAACAACATCATTTTTTGCTGGGCCGGTTCAGCTGTCGACGGGGTCATTTTTTGAGAAATAAACTGACTGATTCCCATCAAAATTGGGGTTATGTAATAAGGATCCTTAACCGACAGGTCCCTGATCCATAAAATAAAAGGGCTGTGCCGTAATTCTACAGAAACCACCAGCATTCTGAAAAAACCCCAAAAGATAGGAAGTTGAATTAACAGAGGCAAGCAGCCACCAGCTGGATTGATACCATGCTCCTTATAAATCCTCATCATCTCTTCGTTCATTTTTCGTCTCTGCTCAGGATCCTGTTTAACCTTCTTGTATTTTTTTTGTAAGGCTTTTATCTTGGGCTGGATTTCTTGCATCTTGGCCATAGATTTGGTCGAGCTATAGGTTAACGGGAATAAGATAATTTTTATAATTATGGTCATAATGATTATAGCTAGACCCCAGTTGGGTACCAGACTATAGAAATACCTGGTAGCTACCAGAAAGATTTCAGCAATGAAACCGAAAAAACCGAAATCTATTATTTTTTTGGTGTCATGTCCGTAGGCCATTAACCTATGGCGTTCTTTTGGTCCTAAGTAAGCCTCCTGAGGCTCACTTACTGCCAGATAAAAATACGGCAAGACTGCTATTTTGCCGTTGGCCTGAGGTTCGCTGACTTCTGTTTTAAAAGCAAAAGCCTGGCTCTGAAGCGGGTCCAGAAGGAAAAGGGCAGTAAAGTAATTTTCCTCATAGGCCGCCCAATCTAAACCAAGATAATGGACTGCTTCGTTTTCTAAGGCGATCTTCTTTTCCTTAAGCCTGGTTACCTTCTTATCCCGGTTAGACAAAAAAGCTGCCCCACGGTTGGCACTGAATTTTTGCTTCAATTCTTCCTGACTTAAGGTGCCGATACCAGGGCCCCAGAGGTAAACAGGCTCAATTTCTTTTCCGGCAATTTCCAGACTGGTGTTTATCTTAAAATTGTAATCACTACCGTTGAAAATGAACTGTTTACGAATTTTTATAGTATTCCCATCAGAATACTCGAATTCCAACCTGGCCGTGTCATTTTCACCTAAAGTTCGCCGGTCAGCCTCTACTTTATAAAGAGCCTCGTTGGCTCTTTCCATTAATCCGGAGTCGTCCAGCTTAAGAGCTAAAGGATAAAGGCCAAACTTCCCGGCATTATCCGGGACCAGATCAAGGAGTTGCACTTCTGGATCATTTTTGTCAGGCAATTTCTTCAAGTGTTCTTTCAATTTCCAGCTCTTGAGCACAGCCCCACGGTTGCTCCAGACCGCAGTATATAGAGGGGTGTCAATGGTGATTTCCTGCTCTCTTTCAGCAGTTACGGCCTCAGTCGGGGCGGGTAATTTATCTCCTCCGATTTCAGCCTCAGCCACGGATGCATCTAACCTGTCTTGTTCTGCCTGAATTTTCTCAACTTCTGGTGGCTGTTGAGGAACCACCTGTTCTGATTGCGGCGGTTTGACAAAAACCAGCTGATAAAGAAACAGAACCAAAAAAGACAGGACAATGGCCAGAATCAGTCTTTTTTCCATAATCTCCTCTTAAGGAACAGGGTCAATGCCTCCCTCGTTAAGCGGATGACATCTCAATATTCTTTTCCCTCCGAGCCAGCTACCTTTTATCAGCCCATATCTTTGAATGGCCTCATAGGTATAGTCTGAACAGCTGGGATAATACCTACAGTGATGGCCAAGCAGCGGTGACAGTAAGAGCTGATAGGCCCTGATCAGCCCAAGGGCAATGTATTTCATTAAAACTCCGTCTTTCTTAAAACTATAAATCAAGCCTGCTGATCATTGATTTGTATTCCGCTTGCAATTCCTCCCAAGACAGCTTGGGGATTTCTTTCTGAGCAATAAATATCAGATCACAAGGCTGCCTCAGCAAATGCTTATTCCTCCGGAAAAGCTCTTTGAATCTTCTTTTAATTCTATTCCTGACAGTGGCTTTCCCAATTTTTTTACTTACCACAACAGCCATTCTAGAATACTCCAGGCCGTTTGGTTGAAAGACCAGGTGGAAATACCTACTCTTTAACCGGCGCCCCCGCCTGTATAATTCAGTAAAATCTTTCTGTTTTCGGATTCTTTCAATCGGTCTCAGGCGTTCATCCATCAAACCGCAAGTCTCTTGCGCCCTTTAGCCCTTCGATTCTTAATAACTTTCTGGCCGCCTTTGCTACTCATCCTGACTAGGAAGCCATGTGTTTTTTTTCTCTTTCGGTTATTCGGTTGAAAAGTTCTCTTCATTTTCGCTACTCGCTACTTGATTTAAGGTTGTATCTTAAACGAAGACAAGCAGTTCTGTCAAGTTCCCGGAGCCCTAAATTATTTTCTTATTTCTAAGCCGACTTATCCCTCTCGAGACAGATTATTTCAAAAGGCGAGTTTGGTTTGACTATAAAGATAATATAGACTATAATTTATAAGAAATGGATTCCCTAAAAATTGGTGACAAGGTCATCTATCCCACCCAGGGACTCGGAATTATAGAAAATATTCAAGAAGAATCATTCGATGGACAAGCGTTCCATACTTTCTATATCCGTCTTCTGAACAGCAATACTCTAGTCGTTATCCCGAGCAACTCAGCGGCTGAGATTGGTTTAAGAAGGCCTACCTCCCAGAAGGCTGTAAATAAATTTTTCCACTTCCTAAAGACTTGTCCTGTGGATATAGGTAGTGACTGGAAAGAACGTTACAAAGAAAATATAGATTTGATGAGATCCGGCCAGCTCGAAGATATGGGAATGGTGTATAAAACCTTGTTCCTTCTCAGTCAGACCAAGTCTTTGTCTTTTCGGGAAAAGAAGATGCTGGAAAAATGTCGAGAACTAATAATTACCGAATTGGCGGTTTCCTCCGGCACAGCTCCTGAGAAAATCAGCTCCAAACTGGACAGTTGCCTGGCAGTCTGTCTTAAAGAGCTGAAGCTCGATTCTGACCTGTGATTTTTCTTAAATGTTAACTGAATTAGGTCTGTTTCTACTGTTCCTAGTATTAAGCGCTTTTTTTTCTTCATCAGAAACTGCCTTCATTTCTGTAAATCCTTTCACTCTGGAATATCTGGAAAAAAAGGGCTCTGAAAAAGCCAGATTGATTCGCACCACCTTGAATAGGCTGAGTGAATTGCTATCAGCTATCCTGATAGGGAATAATCTGGTAAATGTGGCGGCGGCTTCCATCGCCACTTCCATTTTTATGAAGCTGACCCCAGATCCTAACCAGGCCGTCCTGATAGCTACTCTAGTCACCACGCTTTTTCTCCTGGTATTTGGCGAAATCATTCCCAAGACTATCTCTGCCTTCCGTCCGCTTAAAGTCGTCTCCCTCTACATATATCCCATCCGGTTGATTTATTTTCTCTTTTATCCTCTAACCAGACTTTTTGCCTTGCTAACCAACCTATTCATTCCTCCAGAAGAACAGAGACGCCAGGCCTTTACCCCTCATCTGAGTGAAGAAGAAATCAAACTTATTATCACCTCTGGAGCTAAAGGCATGTCCCGCCTGCGCAAGAAAATGCTGGCTGGAATCCTCGACCTTAACCAGAGACCGATTAAAGAAATAATGATTCCCCGAACCCAGGTCAAAGCTCTTGACATTAAGGCTACTCTGCCCGAAATACTGAAAACTGCTCAGGACAGCGGTTTTTCGCGATATCCAGTGTACCGCGAAACTATTGACAACATCGAAGGGGTCCTTCACATCAAAGATATTCTTCCTTTTCTCGATTCCAGACAAGAATTTCACTTGACCAGCTTGTTGCGTAAACCAATTTTCGTGCCAGAACTAGCCAGTATCGAAAAAGTCCTACTCCAGATGCAGGAAAAAGCCAACCATCTGGCCTTAGTGGTTGATGAGTTCGGAAATTTTGAAGGGATAGTCAGTCTGGAAGATATCCTGGAAGAAATTGTCGGTGACATCAGGGATGAATACGACCGAAAAACTGAAGAATGGTTTCAGCAGGTCGGTGAAAACGAATACATAATTAAGGGCTCAGCTTCGATTAAAGAAATAAATGAAACTCTTAACCTGAGCATACCAGAGAGAAAAGACTACACAACTCTGGCCGGGCTTTTTTTGTACCATTACGGACACTTGCCGGCAGAAAAAGCTTCCATTAAGATAAAATCGCTCCAATTCACTGTAGAAAAAATGAATCGCCGGCACTTGAGCCTCATCAGGATTAAGGTCTTGGCTCCAGAAAAACCAGAGGCTGTTTGATGAAAATAGTAGCTACCAACAAGAACGCTTATTATAACTACCAAATACTTGAAACTGTGGAGGCTGGATTAGCCCTCACTGGAAGTGAAGTCAAGTCAATTAGAGAAGGCCGGATAAGCCTGAAGGAGAGCTATGCTGAGTTTAAAGGCAGAGAGCTATTTTTGATAGACTGCAACATCAGTCCATATCATGCTGCCAATGTCTTCAATCATGAACCCACCCGACCCCGGAAACTTCTTCTTCACCGCAGAGAGCTAAAACGGCTGGCCGGAAAAGTGCAAGAACGAGGGTTTACTCTCATCCCAACTAAAGTATATCTGAACGACCGTGGTTATATAAAAATAGAGCTAGCCTTAGCCCGCGGTAAAAAGACTTATGAAAAACGCCAAGAAATTAAAAAACGTGAGGTTGAAAGAGAAATAAGGAGTGAAATAAAAAAACGCCTACGCTAACTATTCCGAGTTATCTATAAAGTGAGCTTGTCCTGCTTTGTTTTGGTCTTAGTCAGCTTCCAGGCCAGCCAGAGAGCTTCCTTAAAACTCTCGGGCCTGGCCAGACCTTTGCCCGCCAGATCAAAAGCCGTCCCATGATCGGGAGAGGTGCGAACAAAAGGCAAACCCAAGGTCAGGTTGACTCCCGTTTCAAAAGATACCAACTTGAAGGGGATAAGCGCCTGGTCATGATATAGGGCTACGGCCATCGTCTCTGGTTTATCAAGAACTTTATGAAAAATAGTATCAGCCGGAAAAGGACCTGATATCTTCAGGCCACTGGAGCGAGCTGCTGTCACTGCGGGCAGGATTTCTTCTTCTTCCTCCAAGCCAATTGAGCCTTTTTCTCCAGCATGAGGATTCAAACCGCAAACCAGTAGCTCTTCGATTCCCAAATTACAGCGCCTGAGCTGCCTCTCTAGATTAAGAAAAAATTTCAGCAGTAGCTTCTTTTTTATCCGGGCTAAGGCTTCTTTCATGGGCACATGATGCGTATACAGGGCCAGACGCAGCCTCCTGGACCAAAAACTCATGATGGCCTCAGGAAAAAGATGCTCCAGATATTCTGTATGACCGCGAAATTTAATTCCAGCCAACTGCCAGCTAATTTTAGAAATGGGGGCAGTTACCAGCGCTTGGATCTCACCTTTTATGGCAGACTCAACAGCTGCTTTAAAAAAAGAAAAAGAAGCCAAGCCAGACTCAGCAGCTGGAGAGCCAACCTCTATCCTGTCCAAGGGTTTTCCAATTTCCCGGAGAATGAGGTCTTTTTCCGTAGGATTATTTATCAACCAGCCAGCGGGCAGCTTCAGTAATTCTGACCTTTCAAGAAGGATCCTTTTCTGGCCGAAGATTATGAATTTAGCTTCGGGCAACCAGTTAGGGTTTTGAAAAAGCCTCAGGATAATTTCTGCTCCAACCCCAGACGGATCGCCCAGAGTCAGGCCAATTACCGGAAGGCTCATTTGCTCTTTCTTGCTTCTGCGGCCGGAGTTTTTTCTGCCTTGCCTGAAGAACCCGAGGCTCCCGGGTTCTCAGACTTTTCTTCTTGTTCCAGCTTGTAAAGGTATTTTACCTGGCGCTTATAGATGAGCAGGTTGGGAGCTTTTTCCCGGTTCAGCTTGAAACAGTTGCGATCGTACCACTCAATATATCCTGTCACCCGCTCGCCATCAGCCAGGGCTACCACCATTCGGGTCTTTTTGTTCATCTGCTTTAGGAAGTAATAATTTTCAGCATGGGTATCAGTTGGAGGCGTCATTCTTTTCTTGGCGGCTTCCTTTTCCCTGGCTTCTTTGGTCATCTTTTCCTTAACCTCAGAAAGATTAGGCCGGATTAGCTTTCTTTGCATTAGTACCCTCGCTTTATGAGAAGAGCTATATTTTAGAATTAGAAAGAGTATAACACCTGAGGGGGAAAAATGCAATAAATCTGGTTTACCCCAAATTCACCGCCTAAATATTTTGGATATTAATTTTTCAGTTTTTCAACGGAAATTTCAGATGGTTTATTTCTCCTTAGCTATCTGTAATAGGATTTCAGGCTTAATGAAGTCCTTTTCCCCTGAAACCAGCTACTCGAGGCAGTCTTCCCCCTTTCCTCCCTTAACCCGGAGCTAAGTTCTCCTCTCTTATCCTGCTGGGACACACCCCAACTCCAATATCCTTGACCGGGCATCTTTTAACAGCCCAAAACTGGGTTTTCCCTTAGAGGAGGCCGTCATTCAAGCTGCCACCAAAAGATTCCGACCAGTTCTGATGACTGCCCTGACCACTTTACTCGGGCTGGTTCCTTTGCTGTTTGCTCAGGGCCCCGGCTCTGAGGTCCAACGACCTTTAGCTGTGGTGGTGGTTGGGGGATTGATTACTTCTACTTTTTGACCCTGCTGCTTCTACCAGTACTCTACCGCTGGCTCGAACAAAAAAAATTTAGAACAAGGCCCTGACTTAGTTTTCTTAATCCAGTTTTTATCCCTAAGAGGCAAGAGCAGCTGTCTTCTATGGACAAGACAGCTTGAATATGAGGTGCTTTTCATTTTAATCTTGGCTGAAAAATAACAAGAACATTTAGGTTTATGAATATAGTCTTATCCTCTATTTGGTGCTAAGGAATTCAACCAATTTCATGTTCTTATTTTTCAGGCTCAAACCAAGTACTCGGTCTAGGTTAGCCAGCGATACATTGTAATCAATTATAGCCTTCAGTTCAGTTGATCGGGCATTTGCCAGGTCTCTCTGATACATTAAAACAATATAGTTAGTACTCTGACCAACTTTCAATTTTTCTTCTTCAGCGGTAAGCTTTTGCTCTTGAAGTTCCCGGGCAACTCTGTAGGCCTGAACCCTTTTTTGATTAGCTTCTGTAGCTCTCAGGGCATTTTTTATTTCTAGCATGACTTGCTGCTCTTGCTGTTTCAGATTTAAGACGGTTTGATCTAAACGTGTTTTAGCCTCGGCATAACTTGCTCTGGATAACAAATTGTTTAAAGGTATATTCAAGCTTAGACCAACCGACCAGTTCTGATATTTAAAGTTCAGAGCGTCCTTGATAGCATCCTTTCTTGGTCCCGAAATAGTCTCCACTGGCTCAGGATTAAATGGATTCTCTGGATCATATATGATCCGGTCTCCAGACACTCCAGGACTCCAGTAAGAAGCATTAAGATTAAGGGCTGGCAGAAGTTGATTTTTGGTCACCGAGAGATTAAATTGCTGATTCTGAAGTTCTATTTTTAAACCTTTAAGGTCAGGCCGATTGTTCAGCGCAATAGCCAGGGCTTCTTCCAGGGAGATTTCTTTCTGCTCAAATTTAGGGCTGTCTACCGGCATAATAGCAACATATTCATTTTCTTCTTCCTCGGCCATATTCATCAAAATTTTAAGCTGGTCTTCAGCATTTTTGACAGCTACCTCTGCTTGGATTATATCGGCTTCCCTGGTAGCTACTTCAGATTGAGCACTCAAGACTTCTATCGGAGCCAGAGCTCCTATCTCCACAGACCTTTTATTTTTCTCCAGAAGCTCCTGGGCTAATTTCAAAGATTGCTGCCGAACTCTAAGGTCTTCGATAGCATAAACTAAATTCCAATAGGCTTGTTCTGTAGAATATATGACATCATGCAGTGTCTTTTCTAATTGAGTCTCAGAAACAGCCAGATTATTCCTGGCAATAATTATCTCCCTCTGGCTGATATTATAGCCGAAATTCTGAAGCAGAGGCTGGGTAAATTCAAAGCGTAAGGTGCTCCCATATCGGGGATTTATCGTCTGAAACCTCTGGGTAGTCTCATTTTTGTAAGAATCCATACTGACAGTTAAAGACCCACCAAAAGGAATGGACTGAGAAATGGCTCCAGAAATGGAATTGTATTTCGTTTGGATGCTTTCTTCAGATTCCAGCCAGGAATATGAGCCTGATTCGTTATCTCTCAAATTAAAATTGAAAGAAAGGGTTGGATAATATTTTTCTTTCGCCTTTGATAAGCTGGCAGCAGCCAGTTCAGGATTGAGTTCCTGAATAGCCACCGACAGATTATTCTGCATAGCCCTGACTATGCAATCCTCAAGGGTCAGCCGCAGGACTTTTTCCTCCTGGGCCTGTCCCGGTAGGGCTGTCAGAACGACTGATATAAGCAATATGCTTAGCCTCCTAACTGTTTTCTTCATGGTAACCTCCCATTTATTGGCAGTAGTTGCTTTGTATTTTATTTTTTTAGGTTTCCCACGCCGGATTACTCATAGCGCAGGGCTTCGATCGGATCGAGTTTTGAGGCTTTTCTGGCGGGATAATAACCAAAGAATATCCCTACCGAGGCAGCAAATATGAAGGCCAAAAGAACGGAACCGGGTGTTACAACTGTAGTTATATCACCAAAAGCAGGGATATACTTCATAAGTCTTGAAGCGCCCACTCCAACCAATATTCCGATTATTCCGCCGGAGATGCTAAGAACCACGGCTTCAATTAAAAACTGAAGCAGAATGTCTTTTCCTCGGGCTCCAACTGCTAACCGAACCCCGATTTCTCTGATGCGCTCAGTAACTGAGACCAGCATGATATTCATGATGCCGATTCCACCGACTATAAGTGATATGCCAGCGATCGACCCAAGAAGGATAGTCATAATCTGGCTGGACTCCTGGGCACTTTCAGCCACATCAGTCATATTCCTGATCCGAAAATCATCTTCTGAACCAGGAGCTATCCGGTGGCGTTCCCTCATTAAGGCGGCTATCTGTCTTTGGGCTTCATCAGTCATCTCTGCCGAGACTGCCATTACATCAATAGAGTTGATATAATCAACATTCCTCAATCTTTTCATAACTGTGGTGTAGGGTACGGCAATCATATCATCACGGTTAAACCAACCACCCTGCTCTCCTTTTGATTCCAGAACGCCTATAACTCTAAAGGGAATATTAGATATCCTGATGATTTTCCCAATGGGGTCCTCATTTTCAAAAAGATTCTCCCTAACCAGGCTACCCAGGACACAGACTTTAGCAGAGGTCAGAACATGAAATTCATCGAAATATACTCCCTCGGCTACTGGCCATCTTCTCACCTCTGGAAATTTCTCACCGGTTCCCTGGATCTGTGTGTTCCAGTTCTTATTGGCGTAAATCACCTGGGCTCTGGTATTAATCGAGGGAGAAGTAGCTGCTACTGCATCGCAGTACTGCTCAATCGCCTTAGCATCCTCAGGTTTAAGAGTGTTATAACCACCAGCCCCAGTAGAAACCCCCCGGAACTGACGACTCGCTGGCTGGACAAAGAGTAAGTTTGTTCCCATAGCAGCAAAATGGTCCTCAATCCCTTTTCTGGCTCCTTCTCCGACACTAACCATGGCAATGACTGCAGCCACTCCAATTATTATGCCCAGAATGGTCAGGAAAGATCTCATCTTATTCCGGGCTATAGCCCGGAAAGACACCTGTAATATTCTAAAGATCTTCATATCATCCTCCTTCAGCTGAGGGCTGCTGACCCGCCTCTTGATTGATTTCCTCTCCAACTATTAGACCATCTTTGAGGTAAAGCCGCCGTTTGGCATAAGAAGCAATCACCGGGTCATGAGTGACCATGATCAAGGTTATTTTTCTCTCCTGATTTAAACGGCAGAAAATATCCATTATTTCAGCTCCAGTTTTGGAATCGAGATTGCCAGTAGGTTCATCCGCCAGGATCAAGGAAGGGTCATTCACTAAAGCTCTGGCAATGGCTACCCGTTGCATTTGCCCTCCAGAAAGCTGATTGGTCCGGTGGTGTTCCCAGCCTTTCAAGCCCACTGAGGCTAAAGCTTCCATAGCCTTTTCTTTAGCATCTTTTCCATTCAAGTGAGAATAAACCATGGGCAGCTCAACATTCTCCAGGGCACTGGTTCTCGACAGAAGGTTAAAATTCTGAAAAACAAAGCCAATCTTCCGGTTGCGAATCATAGCCATCTCGTCCCGACTCAGTTTGGAGACATCTGTTCCTTCTAAATAGTATTTGCCTGAAGTAGGCCTATCAAGCAAACCCAGAATATTCATCAGAGTGGATTTTCCAGAACCTGATGGGCCCATGATAGCTAAAAATTCAGAATACTCCAGGCTGTAAGTGATGCCCTTCAAGGCCTGAACCTTCACCTCTCCGATTTGATAAATTCTGACTATATTTTCCAGTCTGATAATTTTGTTGTCCATTTTAGTTCCCCTTACCTTTACCTTCCTATCCTTATAGCGCCCGGCGGTCCAGGCCTACCTGAGGAACTAGAAGAAACATTAGAAGACGCAGTTAAGATCCCAACAATGACCTCGTCACCTTCTTTCAAACTGTCACCCAGAATTTCGGTATAAGTATTATCGGTAACTCCCGTCCTGACAAAAACCACCTTGAGCTTACCATTCTCATCAACCATCCAGACTCTAGTCGGGGCTCTTCTCTGGCCGGACTGACCTCTGCTGCCAAGCATAGCCATCTCCCCGGGTTGAGCTTGAGCCGTTCTGACCGATGGACTGGAGCCTTCTCTCCCTTGTTGTTGTCTTCTGGCCGACATTTCTTCAAAAGCCGATTGCATGATCTTCTGCAATTCTTCAGGTTTCAGGTTAGGAGTAAACCGAAGAGCCGCATTGGGCACCCGGAGAACGTTTTTGGCTTCCTCCACAATGATTGAGCAGGTAGCCGTCATCCCGGGAAGTAACTTCAAACTCGAATTATCAACGTCCAGAACTGCGGTGTACTGAACAACATTACTCGTTACCAGAGCAGCATAACGCACCTGTCGCACCTGGCCCCAAAAAGTCTCATTCGGAAAAGCCTCAACTGTGAACTTCACTTTTTGACCCTCTTTTACTCTGCCCACGTCGGCTTCATCCACCAGACATTCGACCTGCATTTTGGTCAGGTCATTGGCAATCTTAAAAAGAACAGGCGCTTGAAAACTTGCCGCCACCGTCTGGCCAACATTGACATCTCTCGAAATGACAATCCCATCAATCGGTGATCTGATGATAGCATAACTCAGGTTGACTTTACTGGCATCTAATTGATATTCAGCCTGAGCCGCTCTGGCTTCAGCCGAAACCAGGTCAGCTTTGGCCTGGAGATAGGCAGATTCAGCCTGGTCCATTTCTTCCTGAGATATTAATTTTTTCTCAAATAAACTTTTAGCTCGCTCAAAATTTTTCTGGGCAATCTCTAAGGATACCTTTGACCTTTCAACTGAAGCCATGGCACTGCGGTAGTTAGCTTCGTTCTGTTCAATTTGAGCTTTTAGCTGAGATTGGTCCAGCTCAGCCAGGATATCTCCCTCTTTTACTCTGGAATTAAAGTCGACATATATTTTCTCAATTTTACCCGACACCTGACTACCAACTTCGACCAGGACCACCGGGTTTAATTGACCAGTAGCCATGACTACGGCTTCGATATCGCCACGGTCAACTTTTTCAGTCCTGTATTGAAGTTTGCCGTTGGAACTATTATTTAAAAGCGTAAAGCCAACCACCAAAGCAACAATTACCACAATACCTGCAATGATAAATAAGGTTTTCTTCTTCATTTTCTTTCTCCTTTATTTTCTGCTCCTGCTGCAGATTTAGGTTTATCCCCACGACGATCCGGGGCCTCCCCTCTGCGCTTGCGCGTATATTTTTCCATCAATTCTGCCATTTTTTTCTCTTGTTCCGTGGTTAGAATCTCATCCACTTCAGTTTTGAGCTGTTCTCTCAGCTCTCCCAACCGGCGATGGACTTCTTTCCCGAAGGCTTGAAATCGTTCTTCGCTCCGCTTGAAGGCTTCCCGGATCTGAGTTTCCTGTTCTGGAGTTAACTGAAGCTCCTTAGAAATGATTTCCAGGGTAGGGAAAGGCTCTTGCTTTGGTCTCGGCTTTGGCTTCTGTTTATCAAGAAATGTTTTCCCGCCAAAGACGCCAACCGCTACGCCCAGAGCAAAGACCACGATCAAAGATAAGGCTACCCACAGTTTATATTTATTATTCATTGTTTGTTTCTCCCGCTAATTTCCTGGCTATCCAGACCAGCAAACAGAATTAAAAGCTGGCGATTTTCGGGCTTCTCTTCCTCAAAGATAGCTTTAGTTGCAGTGGGTGGACCCTGAATCTGAAAAAGCACCATCTCTGACTGACTCATCTGAACCTCTTCTGGTTGCACTAAGAAAAGTACGCCCATAAGAATTACGGCTACCACTAAAAAAACGGGGACGGCTGCTGCATACCATCTTTCTACCATGGCCCAAACAGAAGCTCTGGAACTGGCCTTGAGCCTGGCTTTCAACCTCTGTTCAAAATAGGGAAGTGGTTCTGCTTCTTTTATTTTCAGCCCGGTCATCATATCTTTCATCTTCTGGTAATCGGTCAACATTTGAGCACAGGAAGGACAGACTTTCAGGTGTTCCTTCAGCCGGTCCGAGCTTCCGGCCTCTAACCGGCCATCAACCAGCCTGGAAATCAGTTTTTCAGCTTGATGACAATTCATGGTCATCCTCCTTCCTGGCTCAATAATGGAGCCAGCTTTTTTCTTAAAAGCCTTCTCGCCCTAAACAACCGGGAATCCACGGTTCCCGGCGACAGTTTCAAAATCTTGCTAATCTCTTCATAACTCAATCCCTGAATGTCTCTCAGAGATAATATTAGACGATATTTCTCGGGCATTTCTTCCAGCTTTTGTTTTAAGAGAATCTTACGCCTTTCTTCCTCCTGCTTTTCAGCCATTTTCAAGGAAACCTCCTCTTCGGGAAGGCTGGGCTCGGGAATATCTTCCAGCCGGAGGTCTTTTTCTTCTTTTTTATGTTTTCTTAGATAATCCCTGATGTGATTGATAGCAATCTGATAAAGCCAGGTGCTAAACTCCGATTCAAACCTGAATTTAGGCAGAGAAAAATAGACTTTGAGAAATATCTCCTGAACTAAATCATCAGCAGTTTCCCGATTGTGAACTAAGTTAACGGCCAGGCCGAACACCTTGTTCTGATAAGCCCTTACCAGCATAGTGAAAGCCTCCTCGTTTTTCTGCTGCGCCAGTCTAACAATTTCGTTCTCTTCCATTTAGGTCTCACTTGGCGACCCCGTTAAATTAGACGAGGATCGCTCAAAAATCTTCCTTAAACTCAGCCTGGATTATCCAAAAATAACTTCTGCCACCTTCCTTATCTGAGATATATAAACCAAACAATAAGCATAACAATCTTCTACCAGAGATTGTTACCCAATAAATATTTGTTTCCCCTTAATCGTTTAAATGAATGATTATCTTCCACGGGTTAATACTAAAACGGCTATAGTTATTCTAAGCGAAAATCCCTAAGCCTTCCGGCATTTTCAGATTATATACTGCCTGGAAAATTTTTTATACTTGAACTTTAAGAAATATCAAAAATTCGGTCGGCAGTTACCCTTGGCTTGCATGATCCATAAAAATGGAGCTGTCTCGAGATTTTCTGTCCGCATTGATAAGACAATTAGAATGTGGAAAAATGAAGAAACGGAAAATCGCCGGAAGGGGATAAAACAGGTTAACCTGGATTATTTGTGCATAATCCAGGTTGATAAGTAATGAGTTATTCAATATAATTGAATTATGAATTGGGAAGAATTAGCCAAAACATTAGTTCAGCCAACTGATTCTAAGATAGTATTACTGGTTATGGATGGCCTGGGCGGGCTTCCAGTCAATGGGTTAACCGAGCTGGAGGCAGCCCGTAAACCCAATCTAGACGAAACAGCCAGGCGGGGTATCTGCGGATTGACTGACCCTGTTTTTATGGGCATAACCCCGGGTTCGGGACCAGCTCATTTAGCTCTGTTTGGATACGATCCCCTACGTTTCCAACTGGGACGTGGTATCTTGGAAGCTATGGGCACGGGGGTAGAAGTTGGACGGGAGGATGTGGTGGCTAGGGGTAACTTTGCCACCTACAAAGACGGCCTGGTAGTTGATAGAAGGGCAGGCAGGATTTCAACCGAAGAAAATGCCAGACTCTGCGATTTTATTAATCACCAGATAAAAGAGATTAATGGAATAAAAATAAGTCTTTATCCAGGAAAAGAGCATCGCTTTGTGTTAAAGATTTCAGGTTCCGGCCTGTCAGATGCCCTGACAGACGCTGACCCTCAGAAAGAGGGACGGCCAGCAGTCCCGGCCAGAGCTCTCCAGCCAGAGGCACAATTTACAGCCGACATTGTAAATAGGTTTCTGGAAGAACTGAAAATGGCTCTGTCTTCTGAGCCCAAAGCCAATTACGCCTTGCTACGTGGTTTTTCTAAATTCCCCTCTCATCTTCCAGCTATGCCTGATATCTACCAGATTCAACCAGCGGCCATCGCTAATTATCCCATGTACCAAGGCCTAACCAGATTGCTCGGTATGGAAGTTCTGGAAGTCGGCCCATCCACTGAAGAAATTTTTGAGGTTCTGGAAAAAAATTATCACCGCTTCAATTTCTTCTATTTACATTTTAAAAAAACTGATTCGGCCGGAGAAGACGGCCGCTACGAAGATAAAATTAAAGCCATAGAAGAGATCGACCATTATATCTCCCGTCTATGGGAGCTCAAGCCTGAGGTTTTGGTCATTACCTCTGATCATTCAACACCTTCAGTCCTTAAATCTCATTCCTGGCATCCTAATCCTTTCGTGCTGGTCTCAGACAAGGCTGCCCCGGATGAGGTCACCCATTTCACCGAAAGAGATTGTCGCCGCGGCAGCTTAGGTCGTTTCCCCTCGCTCTATGCTATGCCACTTATGCTGGCTTACTCTCTTAAGCTAAAAAAGTATGGCGCCTGAGTTTTCATCTATTGCTTTAAACCGAGCTTATAGATATTGCTATTATTGAAAACAAAAGCAGGATTGATGCGGCCAATAATAAAGTTCCTGGCGTTTTCGAGTGTTATCCTGGTAACTATGGTCGCTACTGCGGGCCAGCAAGCTGACCCCAGGGCTGAGGTTCTCAGTTGGCGTTATCATCAGCATCCGGATTTTTTCCGGATTGTCCTGGACTTGGAAAAAATCCGAGAATATTACTCGGCTGAGTTAACCTCACCTGAGAGGTTTTACCTGGATATCTTTCAGGCCAAGCTAAAACCTGGTCTTCACGGAACTTCTGTCCAGATTAATTCTCCCAGTGTGAAAGCTCTTCGTCTGGCTCAAAAAAACCCATCAACTGTCCGTTTGACTTTAGAACTTGTTCCTGGAGCCAAGAAGGGAGAAAGAATTTTCTACCTAAAAGAACCTACCAGGCTGGTGGTCGATATCTATTCTACCAAGCCAGCAGCCATCTCCGGTGGAGACGAAATATCTTCAGAAAAACCACCCCAACCTCCGGTCCCATCGAGCTCCGGCTATTCTCTTGTTAGGCAGCTCGGTCTTGGGGTAAAACGAATTGTTCTAGACCCAGGCCACGGAGGGAAAGATCCGGGCTGCCTCAGTCCCTCGGGACTTAAAGAAAAGGACGTGGCCCTGGACCTGGCCAAAAGATTGAAAACCATTTTAGAAACTAAAGGAAATTTTGAGGTCTTCTTGACTAGGGAAACTGACATCAATCTGCCTCTGGAGAAAAGGACAGCTTTTGCCAACGAGAAAGGAGCTGATCTATTTATCTCAATTCACCTGAACGCCAGCCCGAGAAAAAACCGGACTGGAGTGGAGACCTTTTATCTGAACTTCAGCCCTGACCCGGCTGTCAATGAGCTGGCAGCCAGAGAAAATGCTTCCTCTACTAAAAATATCAGAGACATGAAACTCATCGTAGATAAAATAATAAAAAATTCAAAATATCAAGAATCCCGGGACCTGGCCGAGAAAATCCACCGTAATTTGCTCCAGCATCTGACAAAAAATTATGGCCCCAGACAAGACCTAGGAGTTAAAGGAGGCCCATTTTGGGTGCTGATTGGCAGTGAAATGCCGGCTATTTTAGTAGAAGCCTCTCATCTTTCCAATGCCAAAGAAGAGGCAGCTCTTAAAACGGATAGCTACCGGGAGGCTGTAGCCACTGGCCTCTTTCATGGTATTATGGAATATGTAAAATCGTTAGGAAAAGGATGACTTAATGCAAAGACGAAGCTTTATCAAGAGCTTGATCATCGGGGGATTAGCCACCAGGTTATCCCCAGAACTACTGGCTCAACCAGCCCATCCTGAACTGGCTGTAGCTCAAGGCGAAACCCCGGCCGCTATAACTCAGGCGGCCTTAAAAATCTTGGGAGGTATGGAGAAATTTATCGGCCGTGGGGATAAGGTTCTCATCAAACCAAACATCGGCTGGGATCGAACTCCTGAAATGGCGGCCTGTACCAATCCCGAAGTTGTCAGAGCTCTGGTGGAAATGTCTTATCAGGCGGGCGCCAAACAAGTCATAGTTATGGATAATACCATCAATCAGGCAAGACGATGTTATGTTCGTTCGGGAATTCAGGAGGCCGCCCGAGAGGCTGGAGCTAAAGTTCTGTTTACCGACGAAAATCGCCTGAAAAAGATGTCGATAAACGGAGAATGGTTGAAGGAATGGGATGTTTTTCAGGATTTTGTAGAAGTCGATAAACTCATCAATGTTCCCATTGCTAAAGTACACAGTCTCTCCCGAGTGACCTTGAGCTTAAAGAATTGGTTAGGAGCCGTTGGTGGCAACAGGAATCAGTTTCATCAGAAGATAGACCAGGCCATGGTAGACTTGGCAGCTTTTTTCAAGCCCACCTTGACTGTTCTGGATGCTTATCGGATTTTATTCCGCAACGGACCTCAAGGAGGTCGGGTATCCGATACTAAGTTAATGAAAACTGTGGTAGCCGGCGTTGACCAGGTCGCCGTTGATGCCTATGGGGCCACCTTCTTTGATTTAAAGCCTGAGGAAATTTATTCACTCCAGCTGGCTCAAAGCCGGGGCCTGGGGAATTTCGATCTGGAGAAACTTAGGATTGAAAAGAGAGCAGTCTAAAAAATATTTTTGGCTTCAGAGATTACGGATTCTGTCTCAAGCAGGTTTTTTTGGGTTATTCTTTTTTTTATTCTTGACTACTCACTACCCGGGTCAAGATTATTTAACCACTACTGTAGAGAGGTTTTTCCATTTGGACCCTTTACTGGCCCTGACCACTATCATTGCTTCCAGATTAATTGTTGCCGCTTTACTCCTCTCTGTTATTACTCTGGTGCTAACACTTCTCTTTGGTCGTTTCGTATGTGGGTGGGTCTGTCCCTTAGGAGCTCTACATCAGTTTTTCTCTTTTATTTTTAAGAAATCCAGACTTTTAAAACCAAGAAGGGATGATCAGATGAGCTTAGCTCCTAAGTATTTTGTTCTGATACTTGTCCTGGCGGCAGCCATTTTTTCAGTCAATCTGGTTGGTTATCTTGACCCGCTATCTTTTCTTTACCGGTCTTCTGCCGTCTTTGTTTCTCCCATCTTAAACCTGTTGCTCAGTCAATCCGGATCTCTGGCTTATGCGGTGGGACTACCTGGCCTGGGACAGACCCTGGGACAGACCAAAGGTAACCTGGCTCTAAACAGTATTTTTCAGAATGCCCTGTTGATCGGAATACTTTTTTTGACGGCAGTGCTTCTAAACATCTGGAAAGAAAGGTTCTGGTGCCGTTATCTCTGTCCGACCGGGGCTTTGCTCGGGATTTTTTCTCGGTTTAACCTTTTCAAACTGAGAATTAACCCCGAAAAATGTATCGATTGCCATCTTTGTTCAATCCATTGCCAGACCAACGCCAGACCATATCCCTCTGACGGGTGGAGGAGCTCAGAATGCCTTTATTGTGAAACCTGTGCGGCCATTTGCCCGACTGGAGCCATCAGCTTTCCTATTAAATTCCAGAAAGAAAAGATAACAGGCGTAGATTTAAGCCGCCGTAAGATTCTCTTGACTTCGCTTACAGGTCTAATACTGGCGCCTATTTTCAAAATTACAGCCCATCGTCAGAGAGCTCATCCAGCTTTAATCAGGCCTCCAGGTGCTCTTCCTGAGTCAGAATTCCTGGAAAAATGTGTCAAATGCGGGGAGTGTCTGAAAGTCTGTCCGACCAATGCCCTGCAACCTGCTTTATCCGAGGCCGGACCAGAAGGTGTCTGGACTCCAGTCCTGGTACCCCGCATCGGATACTGTGAATATTACTGTTCTCTATGCACCCAGGTCTGCCCGACTGGAGCCATCAGAGAGCTGACTATTGAGGAAAAAATAGAGGTAAAAATAGGAACAGCCTGGATTGATAAGAATCGCTGTCTGCCTTATGCTTTGGGGAAATCCTGCATAGTCTGCGAAGAACACTGCCCGGTCTCTCCCAAGGCGATCAAACTGATACGAGTCCAGACTCTGACTCCTGATCAGAAAATGGTTTCTAATCTGGCCCCCTTTGTTGATGTTGAGTCCTGCATCGGTTGTGGCATCTGTGAAAACAAATGCGTGGTCCTGGATCTTCCTGCTATCCGGGTAAGCAGTGTTGGCGAGCAGCGTTCCCCAGAAAACCAGTTGATCCTACCTATTGCCGAAGAGCCGGAACAATTTTAAGGTTCTTTTTCCCTGAAAACTTAAATACTGACCTCAACATAAGCAAAGCCAGCCCTATTTCTCATATCTTATATTATAGAAGGGTAAGGCATCCCTGGGCTAAAATACAGGTCTTGCTGATGCCCTGTAACTGGTTATTAAAAAGCAGGGTAATTATTCAAATTTTTTAAGAAGCAAGCAGGCATTAGTGCCACCAAAACCAAAGGAATTAGTGATGGCATAGACCAGATCGGCTGACCTGGCCTTGTTCGGCACATAATCCAGATCACAGTCAGGATCAGGAAATTCATAATTGATGGTCGGAGTAAGAATCTGATGGTAAAGGGATAAGGCAGTAATAGCTGTTTCTACCCCGCCAGCGGCTCCGAGCATGTGCCCTGTCATAGATTTGGAAGAACTGATAGCTAGTCTGAATGCTTGTTGGCCAAAAAGCTTCTTAATAGCCAGAGTTTCCGCCTTATCATTGTAAGGAGTAGAGGTGCCATGGGCATTGATATAGGCGACGTCTTGTGGACTGATCCCGCCATCATTCAGGGCCATTTGCATTACCCTGGCAGCCCCCTCACCGTCAGGACAGGGAGCCGTAACATGATAAGCGTCGCCGTTTAAGCCGTAGCCAACAATCTCGGCATAAATTCTGGCCCCCCGATTCTGGGCGATCTCTAACTCTTCCAAAAGAAGAATTCCAGCCCCTTCGCTCATCACAAATCCGTCTCTTTGTGCATCAAAAGGCCTGGAGGCTTTCTCCGGTTCATCGTTTCTCTCGGATAGAGCTTTCATGTTACAAAAACCGGCCAGACTGAGGGGGGTAATGGAAGATTCCGCTCCTCCAGCGATCATTCGATCTGCTACCCCAAACTGAATCATTCGGACAGCTTCCCCGATAGCATGGGCTCCGGTGCTACAGGCCGTGGCATTAGAAATATTGGGGCCCGTGGCCTGAAACCGAATCGAAATATGGGCTGGGGCTTCATTTATTATGGTTTGGATGATGAAAAAGGGCGAAACTCTTTCCGGCCCTTTTTCCATCAAGACTCTATGAGTCTCTTCAATCGACCCGATGCCGCCAATACCCGAACCAACATAGACCCCTGTCCGTTCCCCCTGCAAAAGGTCAGCAGCTATCCCAGCGTCATCCACCGCCAGCTGGGCAGCGGCTATAGCATATTGGACAAAAAGGTCCATCTTGCGAGCTTCTTTTCTGTCAATAAACTGCTGAGGATCAAAATTCTTTATTTCGCCGGCAATCCTGGTTGTAAAGCGAGAGGTGTCAAATCGGCTAATTTTGCTTATCCCAGACCTGCCTTCTATCAGAGCCTGCCAGTTCACTTCTTTCCCCAGTCCCAGGGGAGTAACCAGGCCAATCCCTGTGACTACCACTCTCCTTTTTTGCATAAATGAAACACCCATGGAAATGGCTTATAAAATAAATGGGCTAAAGCCTTAAAGATATTTATTGTTCCTTGTGATGTTCCAGAATATAATCTAAGGCTTTGCCGACTGTGGTTAATTTCTCAGCTTCATCATCAGGTATATTGAGATTAAATTCATCTTCCAGGGCCATTACCAGTTCCACCGTGTCCAGAGAATCAGCGCCAAGATCCTGAGAAAAAGAAGCATTTTCGGTTACCTGATCTTCGCTGATGTTCAGTTTGTCAGCAACAATGGCTCTGACTTTCTTAAAGAGTTCTTCTCTCTGCATAATAACCTCCTATTAATTTTTTCCTCTTACATATACATTCCACCATTAACGTTAATCACCTGACCAGTGATGTAAGCCGCATCCTCGGAACAGAGGAATTTAACAACTCGGGCTACCTCCACCGGCAAGCCAAAACGCCTCATCGGGATAATTTCTAGGAAAGCCTTTTGGACGTCCTGTGAGAGTTTTTCAGTCATAGAGGTGCCAATATAACCTGGCGCCACACAATTAACTGTGATCCCCCGGGTAGCTACTTCCCTGGCGACAGACTTAGAGAAGCCTATTAAGCCCGCTTTAGAAGCAGCGTAATTGCTCTGCCCGAAGTTGCCCATCAGCCCAACCACAGAAGAGATATTTACTATTCGGCCATAACGAGCCGAAAACATATGCTTTAGCACTGCCCGAGTAAAATTAAAACTACCTTTAAGATTAACCCCAACTACCGAGTCCCAGTCTTCTTCCTTCATTCTGAGAAGCAGGGAATCCCGGGTAATACCGGCATTATTAATCAGATGATCTATCCGGCCTTGAGATTTTATAGCTTCTTCCGTCACTTCTGTTACCTGGCTGGACTTAGTGACATCCGCCTCATAAGCAATAGCTCTAATCCCCATTCCAGCCAACCTGGAGGCTACTTGGTCTAATTTTCCCTTCTGGATATCAACCAAAACAACAGTAGCTCCTGCCCGGCCGAACTCTTCGGCAATAGCCTCACCAATTCCCTGAGAGGCCCCGGTAATTAGGGTAACTTTCTCTTTGAAAATCATGCTAATGCTTCCTGGTAGGCCTGCGAAAATTCGAGTATCTCTTCCTGGATTCTTGTCAATAGTTGTCTACTCGCTACTTCCTTTCCGATCCTGATGGCGTTCTTAACGGCCTTCTGATTAGATCGACCATGCCCAATAATACATATTCCGTTAATCCCGAGCAAGTGGGCACCACCATACTCGGAATAGTCTATCCGTTTGTAGATTTTTTTCAAATGGTGTCTTAAGAACAAGAAGCCAAACTTCGCCAGAAGATTACTGGATATTTCGCGCCTGGCCATGGCCAGCATGGTTTCTACCACCCCTTCTGACACCTTAAGGGCCACATTTCCAGTAAAACCATCGCTGACTATTACATCAGCCTTGCCTCTATATATATCCTTTCCTTCAACATTGCCGATAAAATTTAACGGCAGCTTTTGTAACCGCTCGTAGGTTTCGCGAGTCAAAGTATTGCCCTTGGTTCTTTCTTCACCAATGCTCATAAGACCGATGGTCGGGTTATCCCGGTTCATGGCCGTTTCCATAAAAATCTTACCCATAATGGCAAACTGAACCAGATGTTTAGGTTGACAATTAGCGCTGGCCCCGACATCAATCAGCAGAGAAAGACCCTTGAGAGTCGGAAAGAAAAGGGCCAGCCCGGGCTTTTCGATCCCCTTCAGCCCACCAAGAACTTTTCGGGAAATATAGGTAACAGCCGCAGTATTACCCATGGAAATAAAAGCCTCAGCTTCTCTTTTTTTTACCAGCTCTGCTCCGACGAAAACAGAAGACTTATCCTTGCGACGCATGGTCAGCAGGCCTTCCCCTGACCCAATAGACTCCGGGGCATCAATTAGAGTAATTCTAGCCCCATGGCAATGGAGACGTTCAATTTCCTGTTTGATCTGGTTTTCGGCCCCCACCAGCAGAATATTTACATCTAATTCGGCGGCGGCAGCGATGGCCCCTTCGACCACTGTTTTAGGGGCAAAATCCCCGCCCATCGCATCTACGGCGATTTTCATGACCAGCTCTCTTTTATTGCTCAGAACCTTCTATTACCTGACGGCCTTTGTAATATCCGCATTCCGGACAAGCCCGATGGGGAAGTTTGGGGCTGCCACAGTTCGGACAAAGCGAAAATGACGGCAGTGTCAAGTGGTCGTGAGACCTTCTTTTGCCTTTTCTGGAAGGTGAATGTCGGCGTTTTGGGTTTGGCATTTATCTCTTATCTCTCAAAAATAATTTTAGTTTTTCCAGCCTGGAATCCGGTTCTTTAACCTGACAGGAACAATGGCCCTGATGGACGAGCTCCCCGCAGACTGGACAGATACCCTCACAATCTTCAGAACACAGGGGCCGAAAGGGAAAACTCAAATTAAGCTGTTCCAGAACTATTTCCCTCAAATCCAGCTCCTGATGATAGTAATAGAATTTATCCAGGTCTTCTTCTGCCAGCTCTTCCTTAATCCCATCCAGCTCTTCCGGAAAATAGACCAGATCAAAGGCTGAATTTACATAATATTCAAATGCTCTCAAACAACGGCTGCAGATAAAACTTAGACAGGCAGTAATTTTACCTTTTATCAACACTTCGCTTCCGGCCTTTTTTATTTCAATGACGGCATGAGTTGGCCCCAGGCAGACCGCATCCTCTTCTATGAGTTCCAGACTGGTAAATTGGAAGTCCCGGTCAAGGCATAACCCCTCTCTGGGAATCTTGTTGACATCAATAACCATTAGGATTTCCTCTTTTAACCGAGTTATTATACCAACTTGGCCCTGGTTGTCAACCTGGGGTTTCGCACTGCTGAAGGCTGGAGTTTTCTTCTTGCAGGGAGGCCAGATTTAAGTATAATCAACCGTGAAGGACTTGTGGCCATGGATGGTTATAGTACTGCCATTGAATACAAAGGAACCACTTTAATTGTACAAACTCAGGATAAAGGACCCGCCTTTAACTATGTTGAATCATTAATTTATTTAGCTGGCCGGTTGATAAACTCTAAAAAGGCTTACTATACCAGTCATCTAAGCCAGAAAAATCTGCCAGAAATAATCCAGCAACTGGTGGAAGATCTTCATACTGAGGTGCTGGATGAAATCGTGGAAGGGAAATACGATAAATTTATTGAATGACAAGGCCAAGGCTTTTTCTAATAGACGGCAATTCACTTCTCTACCGTTCTTATTATGCCATAAAAAGCCTGGCTACTTCTTCCGGCTTTCCCACCAATGCTATCTATGGTTTTTTAAATACACTTAATAAAATTGTGGAAGAAGAAAAGCCCGAATTCCTGGGTATAGTTTTTGACACCGGGTTGCCCACGGTCAGACATCAGGCTTACAAAGAATACAAAGCTCAACGCCGTCCAATACCCAGGGAGCTCGAAGTTCAAATACCGGTATTAAAAAACATAATTAAGGCTAAGAATATTCCGTTCTTAGAATATCCCGACTATGAAGCCGATGATGTTCTGGCTACTCTGGCCCGATTAGCCTCTGAACAGAACATCTCAACGATTATTGTAACGACAGATAAAGACCTTTTGCAGGTCGTGGGACCACTAATATCCATTTACAACCCAGCCAAGGATATGTTCATTATTGACGATGGCTTAAGACCTGAAACTATCACCTGGCTAAAAAATAAAAAGGTCAATAAAGTTAAAGACTTTTTCGGGGTTGGAGCCAACCAGATAGCGGATGTCTTAGCTCTCTGGGGCGATGCCTCTGATAACATCCCTGGAGTGCCAGGGGTTGGCGAAAAAACCGCCAAAGGCCTCATCCTGGAATTCGGGACTATCAAAAACCTGAAAAATAATCTCGACTGTATTAAAAATCCTCGAATCAGGGACAGCTTGAAGAATAACCTTGATAAATTAGAACTGAGTGAGAAGCTGGTAAAGGTAGAAGATCACTTGAACCTGAAGCTGACCCTGGATAACTTCAAGCTTTCAGAGCCGGATAACGAAGCTCTGGTTAAACTGTACCATGAATTGGGGTTTACCAGTCTAATCCCGAAACATTTAAATAAAAATAAAAAGGAAAGGGAAGCCAAGGATTTTACTGCTGTTTTAGACTGGGAGCTATTTCAGAAGTGGTTGTCAGTATTGAAAAAAGCCAGCTGGCTGGCTCTTGATACTGAAGCTAATAATATTTATCCAACCAAAGCCAGATTAGTTGGAATGTCTTTCAGCCCTAAACCTAACCAGGCTTTCTATATTCCGCTCAGGCACCGTTATCCTCAGGCTCCGGAACAACTGGCGGCTGATGCAGTCCTGTCAGAGCTAAAATCCATTTTGGAAAACCCAGAGATTAAAAAAATCGGACATAATATCAAATATGATTACATCGTCTTGAGAAGAGAGGGGATTAAACTTCAGGGTTTACACCTCGACACTATGGTTCTGTCTTACCTGCTGGAGCCAAACTGGGGAAAGCATGATCTGGAGCGACTGGCCGCCTTCTATTTGCAGGAAGCTAAAATACCTTTCAACTCCCTGGCTGGCAAAGGGAAGCAACAACTGACCATAGACTTGGTCCCAGTGGAGAAAACGACCGAATATGCTTGTCAGGACTCCCACCTGGCTATTAGTTTGAGTCAGGTGCTCTGGCCAAAAATAGAGTCTCAGAAATTGGATAGACTCTATCTGGAGATAGAGCTTCCCCTGATAGAAGTCCTGGCCGAGATGGAAATCGCCGGGGTTAAGCTGGACCTTAACTTGTTGAATAATTTAGCCTCAGAGCTTGGAGCCCAGTTGAGTCTATTAGAAAAGAAAATTTATGAGCAGGCCGGACTTGAGTTTAACCTAAACTCTCCTCAACAGCTCAGCCAGGTGCTATTCCATAAGCTTAACCTGCCAGCTTCTAAAAAAACCAGAGCTTCTGGAGTCTGGTCAACAGCCACAGAAATCCTGGAAGAGCTAGCTCCCCTGCATCCGTTAGTTCAGGCAGTCCTGGAATACCGGCAATTAGCCAAAATAAAATCTACCTATACTGATTCTCTGGCAGGACTGGTCAATCCGGAAACGGGCCGTGTCCATACTTCTTACAATCAGACAGTTACCGCCACCGGACGGCTGTCATCCTCAGAGCCCAACCTACAAAATATACCTGCCCGTGGAGAGATAGGAAAGCGAATCCGCCAAGCCTTTATCCCTGAAAAGGGATGCCTGCTGTTGTCGGCAGATTACTCCCAAATTGAATTAAGGTTGCTGGCTCATCTTTCCGGGGATCCCCTTTTGATAGAGACTTTCCTCAGCGACCGGGATATTCACACTGAAACGGCCCACAGGGTTTTTGGTCCCGCGGCAGAGCTTTTCCCCGAAGAAATGCGGAGAAAGGCTAAGATTATAAACTTCAGTATAATCTATGGAACTTCGGCCTTCTCTCTATCTAAGGAACTGGGAACATCTGCTTCTGAAGCTCAGAAATTTATAGACAGATATTTTATCGAGCACAAGAAAGTCAAAGAATATCTGGACGGGACCATAGAGGCAGCCAAGGCTAAAGGATACGCTGAGACTATCTTCGGTCGTCAGCGACAGATCCCTGAGCTTAAAAGCACCGAAAATAATACTCTTCAGGCTGGAAGACGGATAGCTTTAAACACACCAATTCAGGGTTCCGCTGCGGATATCATCAAGCTGGCTATGGTCAAGATTTACCAGGAAATTAAAGTCCAGGGCTTGAAATCTAAAATGATTCTTCAGGTCCACGATGAACTGGTGTTTGAAGTCCCTTGGGAAGAAAAAGACGTGCTGGAAGGCTTGGTCAAAGATCGCATGGAGAATATTTATCCTCTTAAGGTTCCATTAAAAGTGCATTTAGGATGGGGCCAGAATTGGGCTGAGGTGAAGTACAAAGAGGTCTGAATTTCAGATTAAAGATTTCTGGTAAACCCGATATATTTTGTAAACCTGCCCTCCCAATCTTTCCATCTCACTTCTGACCTTTACATTAGATTCCATCTCATGGTGGGTATCAATAATCTCAAAACCGGCCGCCCGGGCAGAAGACAGCATGCTCATAGCCATAAGGGCATCCAGGCCCATGCCTCGATATTCTTTCTTGATAGCGCCAAGCAACAAATCCAGCTGCTTGGTCTTCTTCCTGGCCCTTAAAACATGAATGAAACCCAAAGGGAAAAGCCGCCCTCTCGCCTTCTGTAAACCCTCAGTCATATCAGGGATACCAATAACAAACGCCACCGGTTGCCCTTCTTTCAGGACAACCTTGATAAACTTGGGATCCAACACTGGCAAATATTTTTTGGCCAGGCCATCCATTTCTTTTTCATCAAGCGGAGCATAACCGTAGATATTACTTTCTAAATAGGTTTCGTTCATCAGAGAAAGTATCGGCCTGACCCAAGGCTTAAGTTCTTTTCTCTTCTTAAACTCAACTAACTGAAATTTTCCTTTGCCAAGGATTCTCTTAGCCACCCGGGAATACACCTCCGGGATCTTTTTGGGAACGTTAATCTTATAGACAAAATAATCTATGTCTTTGCTATAACCTTTTCTCTCCACCATCTCAGGCAGCCAATCGAAATTGTAATAAGTGGTAATAGTGGCCCGGTTTTCAAAACCCTTAATAAGGAAACCTTCTGGATCCTGATCAGAAAAACCATAGGGGCCTATGATCCTGATCATCCCTTTCTCTTTGGCCCATTGCTCTATTCTATCCAGCAGGGCAGAGACTACCTCGAAATCCTGGATGCTTTCCAGATAGCCAAAACGAGCTGCCTTTTCCTTCCTAGCCTGGTTGTATCTATGGTTTATAATGCCCATAATGCGACCAACTACCTGGTCATCCATTTCTGCCAGAAACATAACTGTATCTGAATAAGTTAAGGCTTTGTTCTTTTTGGGATTAAAATAAGCCCACTCGTCCTGGTAGATCGGAGGAACCCAGTTCTTATGACCCTTATGAAGTTTCTCTGGTAAATAAATAAAAGTCTTGAGCTGTTTTTTGGTCTCGACTTCTTTTAGCTTTAGCTGCACTGCTATCCTCAGTTCTGATGAATTTTATCAGATTTCTTTTAAAAAACAAAAAGTATTAAAACTTAGGTTATTTAACAGCTGAAAGATAATCAGGACAAGAGGTGATTTTCCCGGGCACTCAAAAAGCCTGGGGTTTCAATGAGAGTTTCGCCTGTTCAAAAAACGGTTAGAGGCTTTAGCCCGAAGGGACTTCATTTAATTAATCGGTTCTTTTCCCGAGGTCCTTATCTTAGTTGGTTCCTGGTCTGTGGAAATTCAGGGTTATTTCTGTTGAAATATAGTAGAATTTTCTGTGAATTATTTGTGGCAAATTCTTGACAATTCATTTTCTAATTTAATATACTCACTTACTCATGAAACCAGAAACCATAACGCTTCTTGTCATTTTCATACCGCTTTTGGGTGCCTTGCTGGTACCTCTTGCTGGAGCTATCTCTTTTAAGCTGCGGTCTGGCTGGTCTGTATTGGTTGGCGGACTAACAACCTGCTTATCCCTCACGCTGATTCCTCAGGCCATGAAAGGCGGAGAGATAATCTGGAGCAAGGGGCTGGCGCTGGGTTTGGACTTGGTATTAGTCATCGATCCCCTGTCTATTTTCATGTCGATTATCTCCTCCTTTATTGGCTTTCTGATCATCGTCTACTCTCTGGGCTACATGCACCACGAAGACCATCAGAATGAATACTATCTGATGGTGACTGTGTTCATCGGCTCTATGATGGGACTGGTTTTTTCCGGCAACTTAGTTTTCATGTACCTGTTCTGGGAGATGATTGCTATTGCCTGCTGGCGGTTAATAGGTTTTTACCGACAAAAAGACTATGTCATTAAAGCCGATAAGGCCTTCCTGGTAACCTTCGGTGGTGCAGTCGTTATGCTTCTGGGCTTCATTCTCATCTATGGGCAAACTGGAACTTTTAACCTGGTGGATATGAGAGGTGTAGCCATTTCAGGAACGGCTGTTCTCTTGATCTTATTCGGCATGTTCTCCAAATCAGCCACTGTTCCTCTCCACACCTGGCTACCGGACGCCGGTGTCGCCCCGACAACAGTTACTGCCCTGTTACATGCGGCAGTTCTGGTTAAAATTGGTGTTTATGCCTACGCCCGACTTTTTCTTTATACATTCAACATTCCAGCCGATTGGCAACAGGGTATTATTATTCTGGCTGTCCTGTCCAGCTTGATTGCAGCTGGAGCGGCCACGGTGGAAAACGACTTCAAAAGAATTCTGGCTTACTCTACAGTAAGCCAGATTGGCTACATATTTCTCGGGTTGAGTGTGGCCACCCCTACTGCTATCTCCGGTGCTTTGCTTTACATTTTGATGCATGGACTGGCCAAGGCTGGTCTGTTTCTTTGTGCCGGGATAGTGATTCATGCTACACACAAAAGAGATATAAGAGAGATGGGAGGCTTAATAAAGACCATGCCGATTACGGCCATCTCCTTTCTACTGTGCGCCTTTTCAGTCATCGGACTCCCTCCTCTGGGCGGGTTTTTCTCAAAGCTGTTGGTGATTCTCGGAACGTTACAAGCTGACCAGATCTGGGTAGCGGCTCTGGCTTTGTTCACTGCAGTCTTGACTATGTTTTATTTGCTTCGGGTTTTCGCCATGGTGTTCCTTGGTGAGCTAAAAACAGCAGCCCCGGAGAAAACACCTTCTATGGTGGGGGTAGTGGCCTCTCTGGCTGTGCTGTCAGTTCTGGCTGGATTATTAGTCTCGTATCCAATGAAGCTTGTTCAGATGGCCACAACTCATATTAGCTGGTGGTTAAGATGAGCTCAACAATTTTGCTATGGACCATTCTTTTCCCGGCGGTGGTGGCAATTATTCTATTCCTCATTCCTGGCAGAATTAAATTTCTGCGGGAAATCATAGCAGTTTTGGCTTCTGGGGCTCTTTTCTATCTGGGTTTTCTACTTTTTTCTCAGAAAAACCTGTCTCTGGTTTCTGACTGGTTAGGAATGGGGATTAATTTTGACCTTCGGCTTTACCATTTTTCAGCCTTTATCCTGCTGGCCTTAGCTGGTTTTTTATTCCTGATCTGTCTGTATTCTGCAGTTAAAATGCAAAACCATCCTCGAATCCGCGAGTATTATGGGTACCTCTTCCTCGCAGCCTCGTTCTCCTTCGGAGCAGTGCTGGCCAATAATTTTATTCTGCTGATTTTTTTCTGGGAAGCTCTGCTGATAACCACTTACGCCTTGATTACCCTGGGACTGAAGGCCACCTCTCACCGAACTGCTGTTAAGTCGCTGATTATTGGAGGTTTTTGCGATTTTTCCATGATTATGGGCATCGGTCTTCTCTGGGCTTCTACTGGTACCTTGGCTATGGACAAAATTCAGGTAGAGCCTCATGGCTTAGCCGCGGCAGCTTTTATCCTGATGATGATTGGAGCTATAGGCAAAGCCGGAGCTATGCCTTTTCATACCTGGATTCCTGATGCCGCCCTTGATGCGCCAGTCAGTTTTATGGCTTTCATGCCAGCTTCATTTGAAAAGCTCTTAGGAATTTATCTTTTGGCCAGAATTACCCTGGATTTCTTTACCCTAAGAGCAGGCAGCACCCTGGCTATCATCCTAATGATAATTGGGGCCGCCACGATTGTCCTGGCTGTTTTCATGGCTCTTATCCAGAAGGATTTTAAGAAGCTGCTGTCTTTCCATGCTGTCAGCCAGGTAGGTTACATGGTACTTGGGATCGGCACAGCCATCCCCATCGGTATTGCTGGTGGCATCTTCCATATGATTAACCATGCTATGTATAAATGCGGGCTGTTTCTGAGTTCAGGTTCGGTGGAACACCGGACTGGAACTACCGAGCTTAAAAAACTCGGCGGTCTGGCCCGGGAAATGCCCTGGACCGCTCTCGGGTTTTCCGTTTGTGCCCTGGCCATTTCTGGTGTTTGGCCGCTCAACGGTTTTGTTTCTAAAGAAATGGTTTTCCACGGGGCTCTGGAAACTGGCTATCCTATCTTTGCTATAGCTGCCTGGGTGGGGGCTATTTTTACCTTTGCTTCTTTTCTCAAAGCTGGTCATTCGGTATTTTTCGGACCTCGTTCTACCGAAATCCCAAAGACTAAAGAGAGTGAAGCTCCTATTGTTTTACCCATTCTGATTTTAGCAGTCCTGTGTATCACCTTTGGCGTCTATAATAAATTGCCTCTACAAACATTCATCCAGCCTATTTTAGAAGGTAAAGTTGAGGCTGGAGTGCCTCTGGATTTTACCTCACATGCTTTAGACCTATTCAATCCTGTGGCCGGAGTTTCCATCCTCTGTTTGATTATTGCCCTGGGTCTCCACTTTTATGGCTGGAATCGTGGTGGAAGAAAAGCTTATTTAGCTTCAGAACCGATTCATAACCTGCCAGTACTCAGACAACTCTATGATTTATCAGAGGCTCGCTTTTTTGACCTTTATGAACAGGGCGTGAAATTCTTGCAGTGGCTATCTAAGGTCCTTTTCAGATTCATAGATCGCCCGATTGATTATATTTATGAAAAAGTCGTGGTATCAATTGGCCGCACCTTCACCGGCCTGCTGCAGAAAGCCCACAACGGCCAGTATGCCAATTATCTGGCCTGGACTATCGGCGGCCTGGTGGCTGTGGTCTGGATAATACTTGAGTTATTAAAATAGAGGAGGAGCGGTGGTTTTTTCATTTATTGTTATCCCTTTATTAGTAGCTGCCTTTCTGCCTCTTATAGGGAAAATCTCCAAAAAATTGCTTCCAGATGTCTTGACCAACGCCGCTCTGGCTTTCCTGTTGTTCAACTCCATCTTGCTGGTCAAGCCAATTTTTACTAATGGCTTCATCATTCAGAACCTGAGCTGGTTAGGAGAAAAAGTCAACCTGCAAATAGCTCTTGATGGCTTCAGTTTGTTCATGCTTTTCACTATCTCACTTGTCAGTCTGTGCGTTAGTTTGTTTTCTATTGATTACTTAGAGCATTATGGGCACAAAGCTAACTTTTACGCCCTATTCCTGGTTATGATCGCCGCCATGAACGGCTTGGTCCTGGTGCCAGATTTGTTTTCTGTGTATCTGTTTATGGAGGTGGCCGCGGTTGCTTCCTATGCCCTGGTAGCTTTTGGCCTTGGCTCTGATGAGTTAGAGGCATCTTATAAATATTTAATGCTTTCCGTAGTAGCTTCAGCCTTTGTTCTGCTAAGTATTACTGTCATTTTTGGCCTGACGGGAAATCTGAGCTTTCAGGCAGTAGCCCAGGGCCTGCAGGACTTGAATGCTCGGATAGTATTAGGGGTCTGTGTGGCTTTTTTCATCATGGGTTTTGGGCTGAAGGCTGCTTTAATCCCCTTCCACGCCTGGTTGCCGGATGCTCATCCTTCCGCCCCAGCTCCTATCTCAGCCATGCTGTCAGGTTTACTGATTAAGGTTTCGGGTATCTATGCTCTGTTCAGAATCCTTTACAGTGTCATCGGTCTGTCGCCAGCTTTATCTCGCCTGTTAATGGCTTTAGGCATAATTTCAGTATTGGTGGCAGCTCTCCTGGCGCTTGGCCAGAAAGACATAAAACGTATGCTGGCTTATTCTTCCATCAGTCAGGTGGGCTATATTGTTCTCGGGCTGGCTCTGGGCACTCCTCTGGGCATTGCTGGAGGCCTATTTCATCTTTTCAATCATGCCACCGCCAAGGGGCTGCTGTTCTTGAACTCCGGTTCTATTCAGCATATCACCGGCACCAGGAATTTAGACGAGCTGGGCGGTTTGGGTAAAAAAGTCCCAATCACAAGCGGCACCAATCTGGTCGGGGCTTTATCTATCGCCGGGGTGCCTCCGCTGGCCGGCTTTTGGAGCAAACTGATTATCATTATTGCCCTTGTCCAGGCTAAGGCATTTGGCTATGCTCTCGTGGCGATTTTAGCTAGCATCTTGACCCTCTGGTACTATCTGCTGATCCAGAGAAAGGCTTTCTTTGGCCAGGTCAGAGAAAAATGGCAACAGGTCAGAGAAGCACCGTTCTGGATGTCTGCGGCCAATATCATCCTGGCTCTGATCTGTCTTCTGGTGGGCATTTTCTTTACTCCTGTCTACAAGACCTGGATTTCGCCAGCAGCCGAGGCTTTGGCCAGGGGAATTCATCAGGTGCTAATGTGGGGGCTATAAAATGGCAATTCAAATAATTTTGCTCTGTGGTTTGATAATCTTTTCCGTTCTGGCCATCTTGCTAAAGGACCTGATCAAAGCAGCTCTGTCTTTAGCTGTAGCCAGTTTGTTCCTGGGAATCATTTTCTTTCTATTAGCCGCCCCCTATGCCGGAGTATTTGAAATCTCGGTAGTAGCCGGGCTCATCACAGTTTTATTCGTCTTGACTATTGCCTTGACCAAAAAAGACGGAGAGGTAAAAGAATCCAGGATAGTGCATCTGGCCTTCCCAATTTTCTTCATTCTGTTTATCGTTATAGACGGGCTGGTAATGAAATCGCTGCTACAGAAGATTCCAGTTTTACCCATCGGGCCTGAAGCTGGAACCTTTGGAGAAGTTCTCTGGAAACAGAGAACCTTCGACTTAGTGGCCCAGATTGGGATCATCTTGGCCGGCGTCCTGGCCGTCCTGGCTTTATTCAGGAAAAAGGAAGAAGATAAAGATGAGTAACCTGTGGTTTTTATATTTATTCTTTTCGGCTCTGCTGATTTTTATAGGCATTTACTGCCTTTTGACCATGCGCAACTTGATTAAACTGTTCATCGCCATTGAAATCATCAGCAAGGGAGTCAGCCTGGCGATTGTAGCTACAGGCGCGGTGAACAACAATGTCCTGCTAGCCCAGAGCTTAGCTATAACCTATATAGTTATAGAGGTCTGCCTGGTGGCCACCGCCCTGGCCTTGATTATAAATATTTATAAAAAGAACAAAAGCCTGGACGTCCGTTTACTTTCAAAACTGAAGGGATAAGCCATGAAAGGATTGGAAATTTTACTATCTCCTCCGGTAGCTTTTATTTTCTTGCTGGTGATTGCCTTTCTGCTCTACCCAATCGGGCGGGCTATGGCTCCTAAGCTCAAGAAAACTCCTGGCAAGCTCTCCACTTATGCCTGCGGCGAAGATATTCCCGGAGAGAAGGTTCAGTTTGGCTTTCGCCTCTTCTACACTTTTGCCTTATTCTTTACGATCATGCATGTAGCAGCCCTGGTAATCGCTACCATTCCCGTTGGGAAAATAGCCTATTTGGGCATTATTTATTTGATAATGATATTTCTGGCCATTGCGGCTCTGATAATGAGGAGCGGAAATGCTGACTAAACTCACTCACTGGTCGAGGTTGAAATCGCCCTGGATCTTACACTTAAACACTGGGGCTTGCAATGCCTGTGACATTGAAGTAGTAGCCGCCCTGACACCCCGTTTTGACGTCGAGCGGTTTGGCATCTTGCTTAAAGCCACCCCCAGGCATGCTGACGTTATCGTCTGTACTGGCCCGGCTACCCGGCAGATGAAAGACCGGCTGCTCAGGATTTATGAACAGACTCCTGAGCCGAAGTTTGTCATGGCTGTCGGGGCCTGTGCTATGTCAGGATGTGTTTACCGTGGGGCTTACAATGTTATAGGAGGTATCGACCAGCTCATCCCGGTAGATGTATATGTCCCAGGTTGTCCAGTCCGCCCTGACGCTGTTATTGACGGGGTGGTCAAACTCCTGAATAAATTGAAGGGAATCGAATAAAATGAATGATCAGTTTTTGATTGATAAAGCCCGAGAAAACCTTAAAGAGAAAATAGTAGAAATAACCAATCCGGCCCGGCGGCGGATTTTTCTTGAAGTAGGAATAGACGATCTCCTGGCCTCAGTTAGCTGGCTTAAAAATGACCTGGGCTTTACTCATCTTTCAACCATAAGTGGAGTAGATTTGGGAGAGACCTTTGAGGTTATCTATCATTTTGCGAATAACTATTGCTGTTTAAATATCAGGGTAAAAATTCCCCGAGATAATCCTCTGCTGCCCAGCATCTGTGAATTAATCCCGGGTGCCATTCTCTACGAACGTGAGATAAAAGAGATGTTTGGCTTGACTGTTCAGAACATACCGGACGGGAGACCACTCCTCCTGCCCGATGACTGGCCGGCTGGCAATTATCCTTTGCGCAAAGACTGGAAGTATGAAAGGCCGCCTGAAGTCATCCCCGGAGGTGAAAAATGAATTTTCAGATTCCCATCGGTCCGCAACACCCAGCCTTAAAAGAACCTATCGGTCTTCGGATAACTGTTGAGGGCGAAATTATTCGAGACGCTGATATTCGCCTTGGTTACAACCACCGGGGAATTGAAAAACTGGCCGAGCAAAAGACCTGGATTCAGAACGTCTATCTAACCGAGCGTATCTGCGGGATTTGCTCTCATTCTCACACCACCTGCTATGTTCAGGGTGTAGAAAAGTTAATGGAGCTGGAAACACCTAAGCGCGGCCTTTATATCAGGATGCTGATCTCTGAGCTGGAGAGAATCCACAGCCATCTTCTGTGGCTGGGTGTGGCCGGACACGAAGCCGGTTTTGATAGTTTCTTCATGTATGTCTGGCGGGACCGGGAGATTGTTATGGATATCCTGGAGACTATTTCCGGCAATCGCGTCCACTATGCTATCAATACGATTGGGGGCGTTCGGCGCGACTTGGACGAGTTGCAGGTGAAACGGATTCTGGATTCCCTGGAGGTATTAAGAAGGCGTAGCCAATATTATCTGAATCTTGGCACTACTGAACCCAGCTTTGTAGCCAGGCTGGCGAGAGTTGGCTACCTCTCCAGGGAAGATGCTCTGTCCCTTTGTGCCGTTGGTCCGACATTAAGGGCTTCTGGCGTTCCCATGGATGTCCGCAAAGACGACCCTTATGCTGCCTATGATGAAGTGCCTTTTGAAGTTTGCACCGCTGGCACCTGCGATGTCCTGGGCCGGACTGTAGTTCGAATCAAAGAATTATTTCAGAGCTATAACATTATAGAATATTTAATGAAAAATCTCCCGACTGGGCCGATTGCTGTCCGAGCTCCCAGGAGAGCCAAGCCCAATGAAGTAGTCAGCCGTTACGAAGCTCCCCGAGGCGAGAACCTTCACTACATCAAAAGCAATGGCTCTGACAAACCCGAAAGGCTAAAAGTCCGGGCCCCAACTCTAGGCAATTATGCAGCTACTATCAAGATGCTTAAGAATGGCTTTATAGCCGATGTCCCTCTGATTTTTGCTGCTATTGACCCCTGTATCTGCTGCGCTGAACGGGCCGTGGCCTTAATTGATGCTCGGACAGGTCAGGAAAAAATAATGTCTTTAAAGAGCTTGAAAGAACTGAGTCTAAAAGTCTCACCTACCACTACCAGAAAGAGGGAAATAGAATGGCCACTGTAAACACTCTGATTTATCTAATTATCTATCCTGGTCTTCTGTTCATCTTTCTTTACTCAACTTTTGTTGAATGGTATGATAGGAAGCTCTATGCTCGCCTTCAAAACCGAATGGGGCCAACGCACACTGGTCCGTCAGGGTTGTTGCAACCTATAGCTGATTTCTTTAAGTTAATGGCTAAAGAAGACATCACCCCAGAGCGGGCTGATAAAACCATGTTTGCGGCTTTACCTCCTTTCGGTTTGGCCATTGTCTCAACCGCCATGCTGCTCCTCCCTGTCTGGAACTACAGCCTTGAACAATCTTCTCTGACCTCTTTTAATGGGGATATTATTGTCCTGCTATATCTGCTTAGCTTACCGACTTTTATTTTCTTCCTGGCCGGTTGGTCATCCACTAACCTGTTCTCTACCATCGGAGGAGCCAGGGTGTTGACCATGTTGTTTGGTTATGAAGTGCCGCTCTTTCTGGCTGTTCTGAGCCCGGCAGTTCTGGCAGATTCCTGGCGCCTGGCTGAAATCGCTGCCTTTTACCGACAGCAGCCGGCCTTAGCTCTGGTAAATCTTTTAGGATTTATTATTGCCCTGATTTGTGTGCAGGCTAAACTGGAGAGGACTCCTTTTGACATTCCCCATGCCGAAACTGAAATAGTCGGCGGAACTTTTACTGAATATTCCGGCAAGAAATTGGCAGTGTTCCGTCTAATGCTGGATGTGGAGATGGTGGTAGCCGCCGGTCTTATTGCCACTGTTTTCTTAGGCGGTTTCCCCGGAGGACCGATCCTCGGTTTGATTAATTTTATTATTAAAACCCTGTTAGTGGTTTTCTTCCTGTCATTAATTCGGGCAACAACTTCCAGGATCAGGGTAGATCAAGTAGTCAGCTTTGCCTGGAAATATTTAGCTCCGCTGGCGGTCCTCCAGCTTCTAATCGTAATTATTGTTAAGGGGTTGATCTCATGAAGATAGGGGTTTTTATCCCAGAACTTATCAGACATCTTTTTAGGACACCTGCAACTGTAGACTATCCCTTTAAGAAGCTAGAAGTTCCGAAGAGTTTCCGGGGCTCCCCCTATCTACAACCTGAACTATGCATCGTTTGCCGGGCCTGTGAGCGCGACTGCCCGGCTGAAGCCATAGAAATCAACACAGTTAAAGAGGAAGAAAAAATTTTTAGCTTGGTTATCTATAATGACCGGTGTATTCATTGTGCCCAGTGTGTGGATTCCTGTCCCACTAAAGCAATGCAGATGGATGAGAAATTTGAAATTTCCAACTTCAACCGTCATAACCTTAAAATGGATTGGGAATTTGTCCGGGCAGCGGTCAAACCCAAAGCTGAAAATAAAAGCTGATACTTAGCACCAATTAAAACGCATCAGCACTGTCGCTAATGGGGGCTATTAATAAATAATCCAGGTCAAGTTATTGAACGCCTCAGATGATTTCTCAAATTTTCATAGGCATCAGGACATATAGATAGACCCCTTGAGGTGCTTCCTCTGGTTTTATTAAAACAGCACTATTTTCGTCTTTAATTTCCAAGACGACTCTCTCGGAACTGACAGTTCCTAAAAAGTCTAAAAGATATTGAGAGTTGAAGCCAATTTCCAGATCTTGACCCTGATAGTCCACGATAACTTTATCCCTGGCCTCACCAAACTCAGGGTTATATGAAAACAGTCTCAGTTCTCCTGCTTTGAGATCAAATTTCACTCCCTTTGACTTTTCAGAGGATAGAATAGATACTCTCTTTATAGCCGCTGTTAACTCCTCTTTATTGATTGATAAAACATTAGGATTATCCTTCGGAATAACAGCTTGATAATTGGGAAACTTGCTCTCTATCACCCGAGAAATTAGGACTCTATTTTTGACTCTAAAAAAAAGACTGTTATCATCAAAATCAAAGTCAAGATTGCCATCATCATATTTCTTCAGCTCATTAAGTGTCTTTTTAGAGATAATTTGATTGATTTCATTTTCTATTCTTAGCCCGTCTATTTCCCTCTTAGTATAAGAAAGTCTGTGACCATCGGTACTGACTAATTCTATCTGGTTATCCTTCAATGATAATAAGGCTCCATTCAGATAATAACGCTGTTCCTGGGTAATAGCATAGATAACGCAGTCTATCATCTCCTGAAAGACAGACACCGTCCAAGAAATATTTCTATCAAACCCCGCATCCTGAATGGCCGGAAAATCTTCTTCAGGAGCAGCCAGAATTTTAATCTCACTATCACCAGACCTGACAATTAGATGTTCTTCTTTTTTAATGAAATCTATGGCCTGTTCTTCTGATAGTAGTTTTACAAAGTCAAATAATTTCTTCCCATTAACTGCAGCCTGACCATTTTCTTTAACTTCTGCTTCAAAGAAGGTTTTTAATCCAACTTCTAAGTCAGTTCCCATCACCTCAACTCTGCCCTTCGAGGCTTTAATCAGGACATTAGATAAGATGGGCATGGTAGTCCTTTTTTCCACAATTCCTTGAAGTAGGCCCAATTCGTTAATAATCTTACTTTTAGTAGCCGAAAATCTCATTTTTTCCACCTTTCTTTAAGGACATTTAATATAATTATAAATCATAAATTAGTAATAAAAACAATATAAGAATGTCGATTGAATATGTGTATCCTATTAGCTATCTTTTTATTTCTAATCATTTTAAGAGATCAGTCAAGTTGTTAATATCTTTGTTAAAATCAGGGTTAGAAGCTCTTAATTTTTCAATTTTTCTAATACTATGTAAAACAGTCGTGTGGTGCTTTCCGCCAAATTTTTTACCAATTTCAGGGAGAGAACTATTGGTTAGTTCCTTAGCAAGGTACATAGCGACTTGCCTGGGGAAGGAAAATTTTGGCGAATTATTTCTAGATTTTAGTTCTGATGGTTTGATTTTATAATAGTTGCAGACTACTTTTTGTATTTTTTCTACAGTTATAACATTGGCTGAAGCATCAAGGAGGCCTTTCAGGGCTTCTATGGCCAGGTCGAGGTCAATTTTTGTGCCCTTAAGTGAAGCGAAGGCTATCACCCTTCTTAGATAGCCTTCGAGCTCACGAATGTTGGAATGAACTTTATCAGCGATATATAAAGCTACTGGTTCGGGCAAAACAATATCTTCCATCTCAGCTTTTTTCTTTAGGATGGCAATTCTAGTCTCAATATCTGGTGGCCTCAAGTCAGCGATTAATCCCCACTCAAACCGGGAGCGAAAGCGATCTTCTAAATGAGGTATATCCCTCGGAGGACAATCACTGGAAATGACGATCTGCTTCTGGCTATCATATAGGTGGTTGAAAGTGTGGAAAAACTCTTCTTTGGTCCTTTCGCGACCTGAAAGATAATGGATGTCGTCCATCAATAAGACATCTATAGCTCGGTATTTTTGCCGGAATTCTAAAACCTTTCCATACTGTAGGTGATTAATCAACTCGTTCATAAAGCGTTCCGTGGTTACATATAACACTTTTGAATGGGTGTTATTATGCATTATTTGGTGTCCGATGGCATTCATCAAATGGGTTTTGCCAAGCCCGGCACCACCATAGATATAAAGAGGGTTGTAAGACTTGGCTGGATTCTTGGCTACAGCCAGAGCCGCGGCGTGGGCAAATTGATTGCATAATCCTACTACGAAGTTTTCAAAAGTATAGTTAGGATTAAGACTGGCGGTTTGCAGAACCCTTTGGTGGAGTTTTCTCTCCTCAGGAGAGTTACGTAAAAAAGGAGTTGGGGATTCATCATATATGAATTTTATATCGAAGATTCTATTGAATATTTCCTGACTACACTCGTTGATTATGTTGGAATAATGAAAGGTCAGCCAATCCTTAAAATAAGAATTAGGCACTTTAATATATAGAGTTTCTCCTTCTTCCCCAATATAAGAGGTAGGTTCAAACCAGGTGTCAAAGGCTTGTTCCTCAACGCGGTTTTTGATTCCAGTCAGGATCTTATTCCAAGGATTAGATTTATCAGCTATTTTCATATTGCCCCAAAAGATATCCACAGAAATATCCACAACTGTGGAAAACTCCCCCTTAATAACTTTTTCCGGGGGAGACAGAAAAATATTATCACCTTAAAATATAAAATTCAAGATTATTTTAATAAAAAAACAAGCTAACTTTGCCTTATCAGTATTAATGGCAAGATTCCAGATCTATTAGACTTATTTACTCGGGGCAACAAGCTGATTGTAATATAAATAAATTAGAGCAACGGGTTGCCTTTAGAAGTCCTTTATGCTATATAATATAAATTAGTTAACGTACTGTAAGCGCTAACAGAGAAAGAGAGAAAGACAATGGCCAAAGAGTGTCAGATATGTCATAAAGGTCCTATATTTGGTAATAGTATTAGTCATTCTCATAAGGCCTCTCGGAGAAAATGGAACGCCAACGTCCAAAGGGTGAAGGCCCGGACAGAACAGGGCGTAAAGAGAATCTGGGTTTGTAGCCGTTGCCTGCGTTCAGGCCGCGTGCAGAAGGCGGTCTGATTTTAATATCTGACTACTGAGTTCACCTCAGGAAGCCTGGAAATCCGCTCGATGATTTTCTTTAGATGATCAAGGTCTCCAATGCTTATTTCAAGGGAAATGTTGGCTTTTTGATCGCTGCTGGTAGAAACTTCAGCTCTGGAGATATTACCGTTTAGTTCAGCCACTGCAGTGGCCACGCTCGCCAGAACTCCTGGGGAATCTTTTGAATAAATGACCAGTTTCGCCTTGAAGGTCTCTTTCAAAGCTGGGTCCCAGGAAACTTCTACCAGGCGCTGGGTGTCCAGAATCTCTTTCTGAACCAGATAGCATCGTTGGGCATGGATAGTCAGTCCTTTACCTGAAGTTAGGTAGCCGACAACCGGTTCGCCTTTGATTGGTGAGCAACAACCGGCTAAGGTAATCATCCGTTCTTCCAGGTTGGTTATGACTATCCCTTGGCTTAAGGGCTGACCCGACAACCGATCGACCATTTTTTTAAGAAGACCGCGGTGGGGTTTAGTTTCTGATAGCTCTCCCGCCAGCCTTTCCAGAAATCTTCTATTGACCACTACCTTACCCAAGCCAGCTAACAGATAAAGGTCCTCAAGGTTATGCAGATGCAGCTTAAATTCTTTATTGATATTACCTATTAAGACCGATTCTGGGCGCAACTCTGAGGGCAACCGGAACTTTCGGGTTTCTTTTTCCCAGAGCCTTTGGCCGAGCTCAATAGCCTTTTTTCTGGTTTTCAGATTTAAGTATTTTTTGATATTCTGTCTAGCCGAAGCAGTGGCCACCCAGTGTAACCAGCTGCGGTTTGGACTTCTATCTGGGGAGGTAAGGATGTTGACGATATCGCCTGTTTTGAGAGGAGTCTTGAGCGGCATCAACTCACCGTTTATTCTAGCTTCCTTGGCGTGCAGCCCAATTTCGGTATGAATTTTGAAAGCAAAATCCAGGGCGGTTGCCCCTGGCGGTAAGCCAATAACCTTACCTTTAGGAGTAAAAGCATAGATTTCTTCAGGAATCAGGTTTATTTTCAGGTTTTTAAGGAATTCTTTCGGATTTTTCTGCTCGCTGAACAAAGCAGCTATTTCTCTTAACCATTGAAGTCGCTGGTCGGCGCTGGTCAAGCCGGTGGGGGCGCCTTCTTTATATTTCCAGTGGGCAGCGATCCCATTTTCAGCCAGTTCATGCATCTCATGCGTCCGGATCTGGATTTCAAAGGTCTGCTTGTTTTCTGTAATGATTGTGGTGTGCAGTGATTGATAAAGAGTAGGTTTGGGCATGGCAATAAAATCACGGAACCTCTGTGGTAAATGAGGCCAGCGCTGATGAATGATACCCAAAATGGCATAACAATTCTTTATCGAATCTGTAATGATTCTTAAAGCTAAAAAATCATAGACCTGGTCGAAATCCACCCCTTTTTTCTGCATCTTAGAATAGATGCTATAAAGCCTCTTAATCCTGAACTGGATTTCAGCCTGAAGGCCGTTTTCTTTCAACAACTGTTCCATGATTTTTTTCAATTTTTTTAGCTCTTTTTCTCCCTTTTTTAGCTCTGGTTCCACTAGGGCTACCATTCTGAAGTATTCATCAGGATCCACATAGCGAAAGGATAGATCTTCGAGCTCAGCCCGAATTCGACCCATGCCTAACCGGTTAGCGATCGGGGCATATATTTCCAGCGTTTCTCGGGCGATTCTGGTCTGCTTGTCTTCGCTAAGATAATGGAGGGTCTTTAGATTATGCCAGCGGTCGGCTAATTTAATAAAGATAACCCGCAAATCATCAGTCATAGCCAAAATGATTTTTCTTATAGTCTCAGCCCTGGTCTGGTCAGCCGGCGAATCCTCAAGGCGAGTGATTTTGGTTACACCTTCGACCAGACTTGCTACTTCCTTGCCAAAATTTTCTTTGATTTCGGCGGCCGTAACTTCAGTATCTTCCAAAACATCATGTAACAACCCGGCGATCAGAGTGGTTAAGTCCAGATTCATCTCAGCGAGAATATTAGTTACTTCCAGGGGATGGCTTAAATAGGGCTCCCCAGAACGCCGTATCTGACCCCTATGAGCCCTGGCGGCAAAGATGTAGGCTTTCTGCAAAAGACGGATATCTTTTTCTGAGTATCTGCCCTGTATTTTTTCGGCTATATCATTAAAACGAATCATTGGCCTAACAGCTGGAAAGGCTCATAATTTCTTAAGGTGTCATAAAAGAAGAAATAAACTCCATGACCTCATTGATAGAAATGTTTTCAAGACAGCGGTGATCATAAGGACAGCTCCGGTAACTGCAGGGAGAACAGGGAACAGATTTTTTTAAAGCTGCCGCCGGAGCTTGAACTGGCCCACAAAGGTGGGGGTCAGTTGGCCCATAGAGACTCACCACAGGCACTCCAAGAAAATTAGCCACATGGGTCAATCCGGAGTCATTTCCAAGGTAAACTCTTGCCATAGCCAGAATACCGGCAGTCTCTTCTAGGGTAAGCTGCCCCGTTAAATCGGCTGCCCGGCCGTCTATCTGAGGCATTATCTGGCGGCTGATCTCCTGACTGGCCTGAGAACCAACCAGGACTACCCGATATGACCTACTGATAAGCTTCTTGATCAACCCTACCTGATGGTTAAGTGGCCAGACCCTGGCTGGCCCGAAACTCGAGCCGGGCTTGATGACCACCGTAGGATCCTCGGGCCGGAGGCCGGCCTGACGGAGCCGGGTTTCTGCGGCCGTCAGCAAATTGCTGGGCAGGGTCAGATGATAGGGACGATCCTCAACTTTGAGACCCAGATGCTCCAGAATATTCAAATAGTGGTATTTCAAATGCAGCTGGGGGTCAACTGCTTTTAGACTGAGTCTCTTGGTTAGCATAAAACCACGGCCTTCGCGGTCATAACCCCAGCGCTGTGGGATTCTGGCTAAATAGAAAAGAAGAGCAGAAGCGAAGGTTTCATCCAGTAGAAGGCCAACTTCAAAAAGCATTTTTTTTAGCCGGGACGAGGCCCGCTGCAGTCCAGCAATCTCCTTAACTTCTGGCAAAGCAACTTGAGAATATTCCGGGGTGACTGAAAGAAAAAATTGGGCGAATTTCTCAGGGGGAAGAATAGATATGCTGGCCGTCGGAAAGTTTTCCTTAAGGCTTCGAAGACAAGGCAAAGCCTGGAGACTTGCCCCTAAAGAACGGGGGAGATAAACGAGAATCTTCATCAGATTAATTATATGCTGGCCCTATATGGGGATTACCAATCATTTCTTCTCGCTAGGGGTCTCGTTGCTAGCAGTTGATTTCTCGGATTTTTTATCTTCCTCGTGAAGGTGCTGTCCATGGCCGCCGGTTGGTGAATTTCTATGGGCATAATCAGTGATATACCAACCAGAACCTCGGAACTGGATGGCCGGTGACGAAACCAGTCTGACCAGGCAACCTCCGCATTCTGGGCAGAGATCCATGGGTTGATCATTTATTTTTTGTAATATTTCAAAGTGACGATGACAATGCTGACAGCGATATTCATATATGGGCATCTCGGCCTCCTCATCTCAGACTCTATCTAATTACTGTCTTTTATTATAGCAGAAGAGAAACCCCTTGGTAACTAACCATAATGATTATGTAAACACCACCGCCCTCGTGGTTATGAACTTCCACTCTCCGGCCCCCCTTAACTTATAATCTAACTCCGTCCCTAAAAGCCTCGGTCTGAATCTTCCTGAAATTTAGGGATACGAGCTTTTTCTTTTTCTTTGCCCAGATGGAAGCCAATTAGGAAAGTGGAAAAAACAGTCAGCATGGCGACGAGGAATCTTAAAAATTTGCTCATTTTCGTTTTCCTAATAAATTCTTTACTAAATCTCAGAAATTGTCAACCATCTCAGATATTTTTTTTTATATTTTTCTAACCTTGATTCAACCTATAAGGGCCGGAGTAAAGCAGGGTACCCTAGATTATTTATCAATAATCCAGGCAGGGCAACGATCTTCACCTTAAAACCAGGCAAATGATGATCATGTCACCCTCGAAGATGACGAAACTAAAATAGAATAACTTCTGCTATAGCCAGCTTTAATTACCCGGATCAAAAGTAAAAGGGAATTATTACGCATTTGCCGAATCGCCTATAAAGACTTAAGATATAGACAAGAGAGGACAAGATGTGTAAAAAAGCCTGGCCAAACCTGATTATTTTTATTCTGTTTATCGTTTTGATGTTTACTGCCTCCTGGGCCCAGGGCCTGAGAAAGGCCGCCTGGGCTGGTCAGTTTTATGAAGCCGATGCGGCCCGTTTGGCCCGGGTTCTTGAGGTTTACTTAGAATCTGCTGCGGTTCAACCGCTGGCCGGAGAGGTGATCGGCCTGATTTCTCCCCATGCGGGTTATGTTTATTCAGGTAGAGTAGCGGCTGCTGGTTATCGACTTATACAGGATCAGCATCAGCCAGTGGAATCTGTGGTCATTATAGGGCCGTCGCATCAATATGGATTTAAGGGCTGTTCTATTTACCTTAAAGGTGGCTTTGAAACTCCTCTGGGTGTAGTTGAGGTAGACGAGAAATTGGCTAAAGCCCTGGCCCGGTATTCCGGGTTTAGTTATATCCCCGAAGCCCATGCCAAAGAGCATTCAATAGAAGTCCAGATCCCCTTTATTCAGAAGGTCTGCCCAGGAGCCAGAATTGTCCCGGTGGTTATGGGTTTTCAAACTGAAGAGACTATCAGGACCTTAGCCTCGGCTCTGGGCAAGATTCTGCCAGGGACAAAATCTCTGGTAGTTGCTTCTACGGACATGTCCCATTTTCTTACCCGGGCAAAGGCCAATGAGCTGGATCGAAAGACAATGGAGTTAATTAAGACAGTTGAAACTAGCACCTTGATGCGTCAGATAGTAAGGGGCGAGAATATTATGTGTGGCGGCGGTCCGGTCCTGGCTTTGCTTCTTTATGCCCAGCAATTGGGTCAGGTTAAGGTTGAGATCTTGAGTTATTCGGATTCCGCTGCCGCTGGTGGACCGGAAGACCAGGTAGTCGGTTACCTATCAGCGGCTGTTTATCTCGAAAAACAGGCTGGAGTTATAGAGCTGGCCCCGGAAGAACGAAAAGAACTGTTAAACCTGGCCAGGCAAGCCATTTCAGTTTACCTGGAATCAGGTCAGTTCCTGGATTATCAGCCCGAAAATCCCAAGTACCGACAGCCGGCCGGGGCTTTTGTCACTCTGAAGAAAGACAACCTTCTGAGAGGCTGCATTGGTTTTGCTGAACCCGTTTATCCATTGTGGCAGGCAGTAGCCCAATCTGCCGTCTTAGCGGCTACCGAAGATTCAAGGTTTCCTCCACTCAAAATGACAGAGCTTCCCCAACTGAAGATTGAAATTTCTGTCCTCGGGCCTCTGCAGCCAGTTAGGAAATTGTCGGAGATAAAAATTGGCCGCCACGGTTTGGTAATCAAGCAAGGCCAGCGCAGCGGTCTTCTGCTGCCTCAGGTAGCCACAGAGTATGGCTGGGACCGCCAGACATTCCTTCGGGAACTTTGCCGGAAAGCTGGCCTGCCACAAAATGCCTATAGGGATTTGAGGTCTGTTTATAAATTTGAAGCTATCGTCTTCGAGGAATAACCATGTCCGCCAGGCGGCTTGATAAATCACTTATAAGAATTTATAATAATTTTAGATAGTGGTTGGAAGAAATGAGCTGGACAATTTATGCTATTTTAATTCTTTTCGGATTGTTTATCATTTTGATGATTGTCAATCCTAACCTTTCCTGCTTTGGCAGAAGAATTCGCTCTCCCTTTTATCCAGTAACTCGTAAAAAGAAAAAAATTCGGTCGGTATCCAAAGAGTATAAATTTGATCTTGGAGGGCCAGGCCAGAAGCCGGGGCCCATTTCTGAATCTAACAAGGCTAAGAAGAAGAAGGCTGAGGATTACGGATTCAAACTGAGCTGACCGGTAAGCTGATCAAGAGGAGCTAAGGTGGGTCAGGGAAGTGAGCTGGCGAATGATGATAAACAGAGAAGCCGACCATTCCTGGTTTTATTGGTGCTCGTAGTCCTGTGGGCCTTCGGCGGGCAAGGTTGTGCCAGGGGGCCAATCAACTTTGTTTCTCCAGACGAAATTCAAAATTTAGCTGGCCAGGCCTCATGTTATGCAAGGGGTCCGGGAAAAGAGGGTCGGTTTCGTCTTGGCTTTTATGGCAATGTTCCCGATCAGGTGAAACTGGAGCTGTTCAATCCCTTAGGTGGCGTAGAATCCATTCTCTGGTTAAATGGCCCAGAAGCTATTCTGTATTTACCGGGAGAGAAAGTGTTTTGGCAGGGCCACGGCCAGTTGATTACCTCAGATTTTTTTGGGACTGAACTTGAAACCAGGGAGCTAATTCAGATGCTGGCGGCTCGCTGGGCGGAGCTTGAAAAGCAAGGCGGCTGGAAGTTGCTATTAGATGAAGAGGAATCAGTCATAGCGGGGGAAAAAGGTAATCTGCGGTTTGAGATCAAAGAAAGATTTTCCCCAGGCCAGATCCCCAGGACAATTTATTTTGAGGCCCAGGGCTATATGGTAAGAATGCGGATTCTAAAGATTAAATTTAACCACTTGGAAGCTAAGTCAGTTTTTCGTCCGACTCTTCCACCTGCGGTCCGAGAGCTTCCATGGGAAGAGATTTCTGCGAGATGGAACAGATAATCTGCCAGGCCCTGGCCAAGGTCAACCTGGGCTTAGAAGTTGGTAGTCAAAGAGCAGATGGCTATCATGAAATCATAACCCTGTTTCAGACGATTGATCTAAAAGACCAACTGATGTTCAAAAGTCGCGCTGATGGCCAGATTATCCTTTCAGGAAACCGACAAGACATCCTCTGGGATAAAAATAACCTAATTTACCGGGCGGCCTTATTATTGCGGCAAGAAACTGGATCCACCAGAGGAGCAGAAATAATAGTTGGGAAAAGCATTCCTCCTGGTCGAGGCCTGGCCGGCGGCAGCAGTAACGCGGCTATCACCCTAATGGCTTTAAACCGCCTTTGGGGCTTGAACCTGACTCTGGAGAGATTGTTGACCATAGCAACTGAACTGGGAGCCGATGCCCCCTTTTTTTTCTTTGGCGGGCTTTGCTTGGGCCAAGGAAAGGGAGAGCAACTCCAGCCTCTGGCTGATTTGCCAACAGGCTGGCTACTGGTGGTTATCCCGGATTTTCCCGTCTCCACAGCTATGGCTTACCAGGAGTATAAAAGGCAAGCTGGCTGCTTGACTTCGCAGAATAAAGAAAGTAAAATTTATCAGTTTTTAGAAACTAAGAATATTAAATTATTTCAACAATTAACGAACGATTTAGAGCTCATAGTATTTAAAATACATCCTCAGTTAGCTGAGATTAAAAAGGCCTTGATTTCGGCGGGAGCTGAATTGTCTCTGATGAGTGGCTCAGGATCAGCCGTTTTTGGGTGGTTTCGCACTTTGACCTTGGCTAAGAAAGCAGCCGAAAGTCTTAAGACTGGTCATCGGGCTTTATGTCTAAAGACTGTTGGGCGGGAAAGTTATTGGCACAAAATCAGCACTGGGGCGTAGCCAAACTGGTAAGGCAACGGACTTTGGATCCGTCACTTGGAGGTTCGAGCCCTCCCGCCCCAGCTCTGGTAAAGGCTTGAGAAAGGTAAGGTAAGATGAAAGTATTTTCAGGTTCATCCAACCCGGAGCTGGCCAGAAAGATTGCCAGCTATCTAAATATTGAATTGGGTAGATGCGTCCTGGACAGGTTTTCAGATGGTGAAATTCATTTCTATATTGATGAGAATGTCAGGGGAGAAGATGTTTTTGTAATTCAAACGGGCTCCACCGAGACTAACTTTCATTTGATGGAGTTATTTATAATGCTGGATGCCTTTAAGCGGGCTTCAGCTGGCCGGATCACCGCAGTCATTCCCTATTATGCTTATGCCCGTCAGGATTGGAAAGATCGACCCAGGGTGCCGATTTCTGCCAGGCTGATGGCTGACTTGCTGGAAATTGCTGGGGCCAACAGAGTCTTGACTATGGATTTGCATTCCCCACAGATTCAGGGATTCTTTTCAATTCCGGTAGATAATCTGATGGCCGCACCGGTGATAGCGAATCATTTGATGACTTTGAATCTAGCTAACCTGACCATAGTATCTCCTGATGCGGGAGGTGTGGGTCGGGCCAGGGTTTTTGCCAAAAGGATGGATGCCCGCTTGGCTATCATAGATAAGAGACGCCCGGCTCCCAACGTGGCTGAGGTGCTCCATGTTATTGGTGAGGTCAAAGGCCAGGATGTAGTTGTTTTTGATGACATGGTCGATACGGCCGGGACACTGACACTTGGAGCAGAGGCTTTAAAGAGAGAAGGGGCTAAACGTATCTTTGCCGCCTGTACCCATCCGATTTTATCAGGGGCAGCGGTAGAGAGGATTGAAAAGTCCAGGCTGGAAAAAGTCTTTGTGACTGATACTATTCCCTTGCAAGATAAAGCCCGCCAATGCACCAGGTTGCAAGTGCTATCAGTGGCTGAGCTTTTTGGCGAGGCTATAAGAAGAATAAATGAAAGTAGTTCAGTTAGCTCTTTGTTTACTTAAGGAGGAAAGATATGACTTTGGTGATTAAGGCTGACAAAAGAACAGAATTTGGCAAGAATGCCGCAGGACGACTCAGGCGTCAGGGATTAGTCCCAGCTATTCTATATGGCGAGGCGGCGGATAATGTTCCGTTGAGCTTGCAGAAGAAGGATGTTATTGAAATTCTAAAATCAGAGACTGGAGAAAATACTATTTTTCAGGTTGCCTTTGATACTGAGACCAGAGACGTGATGCTTAAGGAGGTCCAGATTAATTCTGTAACGGATGAACTGACTCATGTCGATCTCATTCAAATTTCAATGGACAAACCGGTTAGAGTCTCGGTGCCTGTGGAGCTGGTTGGCGAACCCGTCGGGGTAAAGGTTGAGGGAGGCCTGGCAGACTTTCTGCTTAGAGAACTTGAAATTGAGTGCTTGCCAAGAGAAATTCCTGAATCTATTAAAATAGACATCGGCCCTCTTCACCTTCATCAGTCTTTTAAGATACAGGATCTGGAGCTTCCGGCTAGTCTCAAGGTACTACATGATGCCCAGACAGCTATAGTGGTTATTAGCAGTGTGGCTGAAGAGGTAGCTCCGGGTACGGCTGAGGAAATTGTAGAAGAAGAGCCTGAAGCTACAGAACCTGAGCTTATCAAGAAAGAACGGAAGAGAGAAGAAGAGGAAGAAGATAAGGGGTAATACGTGTGGCTGGTGGTCGGTCTGGGAAATCCGGGTTCCAGATACCATTACACCAGACATAACGCTGGCTTCCTGGCGGTACAGTCTATAGCCAAGGCTTGGCATTTGCAGTCCTGGACTAGATCATCAAACTCGAAAATCATCAAGACGAAGAAAGGCTCTAAAGGGGTGATTCTGGCCCAGCCTCTGACCTTTATGAACTTAAGCGGCTTGGCTGTCAGGGACTTAATGAGTCACTACAAAATCAAACCTGATAACCTGATAGTCATCTATGATGACCTGGACCTGGATCTTGGTGAGATCCGGGTCAGGGCCCAGGGTAGTCCAGGGACTCATAAAGGTATGCAGTCTATAATTCAGGCCATAGGTACTCAGTCCTTCCCGCGAGTGCGGATAGGCATTGGTCCAAAACCAGATCAGCAGGATGCCAGCCAATATGTTTTGTCAGAGTTTTGTGAGGAAGAAAAGGAAAAGCTTGGCCGGGTCTTAGAAAAGACTCAACGGGCTGTAGAAATGACTATAGCCGGAAGACTGCCTGCCGCCATGAATGTTTTTAACAGTAGAAGAAAGGCCCCGCTTAGCGAAGAGGGTTGATTTTTCAGGAGATTATTGTAAAATGAGGGTTAATCTCCTTGTTCCTTAGCTGAAACTGAGGAGCTGTAAATCCATAAGGAGGAAACGATGAACCATTACGAAACAGCTTTTATTATCGCTCCCAACCTGCCTGAAGAAGAAACTTCGGCCTTGATCAATCAATTAGCTGAAGTGATTGTGAGTAAGAATGGCCAGATGATTAAACAAGACCTATGGGGCAAGAGAAGGCTGGCCTATCCCATTAAGAAATTTAATGAAGGATTTTATGTTTTTTTTACCTATCAAGGAGCGCCAGCGGTGTCAGCTGAGCTGGAAAGACGGTTCAAACAAACAGATGCTGTCCTGCGCTTCATGACTATCAGAAAGGATTCTCACGATTCAGTTGCGGGGCAGAAAAGAGCCAAGCCTAAGGCTGCAGAAGCAGCCAGAAAGAACGAAGGTGAGAACCAGGCTCAAAGTTCGTCCAGTGAGGAGGTAAAGTAACATGGCTAATAGAGAAGAAAGAGATAAAGTTGATAGAACTCCATCAAAAAGATTCTTTACCCCTCGGAAAAAGGTCTGCCGGTTCTGTGAGAGAAATATCCGGGACATTGATTACAAGGCGGTTGACATCCTCCGTAAATACATTCCCGACCGCGGCAAGATTGCCCCACGCCGGGTAACGGGTACTTGTGCCTATCACCAGAGAAAACTAGCCAGGGCTATCAAAAGGGCCCGGATCATGGCCTTGCTCCCGTTTGTTGAAGACTGAGGTTGAGGAGGGAGCTGATGAAAATTATTCTTTTAGAAAATGTAGAAAATGTTGGAAGGCAGGGAGATGTTCTGGAAGTAGCCCCTGGCTTTGCCAGAAACTATCTGATTCCCAGAAAAATGGCCATAGAAGTTACTCCAGCCAACTTGAAGTCAGTCGAGATGCGGCAGAAGGCCCTGAAGAAAAAACTGGAAAAAGAAAGACTGACTTATCAAGAACTGATAAAGCAATTAAACGAGATTACCTTAACCTTTGTCCGTAAATCCAGCGACAAAGATATCATTTTCGGTTCAGTCTCAGCTGCTGATATTCAAGAAGAGCTGGCCCGTCGTGGCTTTGACCTGGATAAGAAGAAGATAGTTTTAGAAGAACCAATTAAAAGGCTGGGGTCTTTCACTATCCCGGTCAAGGTTTACCATGAAGATAGAGCGGAAATAAGAGTAGAAGTAATCAAAGAAGAACCTCTGCCCTCAGAAAATCAGACCGAGCCCAGATCTTGAGGACGGTAGAGTCTTAAATAGTGTCTATTAAGATAAACAATCTGGTGGCAGTTCCGCCAGAGAAGTGAGAAATTATGGAAGTGGATTTGACCGTTCTCAAGAAAACCCCACCTCATAGCCTGGAGGCCGAAAGGACAGTTCTGGGGGGTATTCTGGTCAATAATGGCTACTTAAACGCAGTCATGTCGTTGCTGACGCCTGAAGATTTTTATCGTGATGCCCACCGAGAAATTCTGGAGAGGATGATTGCTTTGATGGACCGGGGTCAGCCTATAGATTTATTGACCCTGAGCGAAGAACTGCAGAAAGCTGGAGCTCTGGAAGAAATCGGGGGGTCGGCTTATCTGGCTTCCCTGATGGATGGAGTACCGAGAACCCTAAACATTGAATATTATGTTCAAATTATAAAAGAAAAATCTCTGTTGAGACGGCTAATTCTATCATCGGCAAAAATTATCAATAGCTCCTATGAACAGCAGTCAGATGCTGATACTTTGCTGAGCGAAGCCCAACAGGCTATCATTGAGATTTCTGAAGAAAAGATAAAAGCTGGTTTTGTGCCTCTTAGCCTCCTGGCAGGCGATGAACTGGAAGCAATAGCCAGAAAAGCGGAACGCCGAGAAGCGGTTACTGGAGTGCCTACCGGCTTTATAGATCTGGACAACATGACATCTGGCTTTCACCCTTCAGAATTCATAGTCATTGCCGGAAGGCCTTCAATGGGGAAAACTGCCTTAGCTCTGAATATTGCCCAGCATGTGGGGCTGAAAACTGATTACTATGCCGGGATCTTCTCTATAGAAATGGCCAAGGAGCAGGTAGCCCTGAGATTCCTTTGCTCAGAAGCCCAAGTCGACCTCCAGAAAGCCAGGTCAGGGTTTGTGGGTGAGAGAGAATTTGAAAAGCTGCAATTAGCTGCCGAAACCTTAGCCCAGGCGAAAATCTATGTCGATGAATCGCCGGCTCTTACTGTTATGGAAATGAAAGCTAAATGCCGGAGATTGAGGTTAGAAGGTCACCTAGATATAGTATTTGTGGATTACATTCAACTGATGAGAACCGGTGGCCGCTTTGAAAATCGTAATCAGGAAATGTCTTTTATTGCCAGAACTCTTAAAGAGCTAGCCCGGGAACTGAAGATACCGGTAGTGGGAGTGTCTCAGCTAAGCCGGGCTCCGGAAAAAATGCGCCGCGAACCCAGGCCGATGCTGTCAGACCTTAGGGAATCAGGGGCCATCGAACAGGATGCTGATGTGGTTTTATTAATATATCGCCCTGACTACTACAGCTCCGATGATCCAGAGAAAAAAGGTTTAGCTGAAGTAAATGTTGCCAAGCAACGGAATGGACCAGTAGGACCGGTAACCCTGGTCTTCCTTAAGGAATACGCCAAGTTCTGTAATTTGGACTATAGTTTCCGGCCTGAAGTCTAAACCCGGACAACCATAATGGAACGAAAAGCCAAGATACCATTCGGTAATTTTTTTGAACAGCTGGGGCAGGTTTATGACCTGGCTATAAAGGGATTTAAGGCTCTTTTCAAGAGGCCTTTTGAAAAAAGAAATTTTATCCAGCAACTGGAAGAGATTGGGGTCAATTCTCTTCCAGTCGTATCACTGACCGCGGCCTTTGGAGGCCTGGTTTTCGGGCTGCAGACCTATATCGCTCTTCATCGTTACGTTGGTCCTGGGTCAGAAGCTCAGGGCGGATCGATTATTGCTGTTGGGCTATGCCGGGAGCTGATTCCCATTCTGGTTGGTTTAATGGTTGCTGGCCGGGTTGGATCATCGATGACGGCCGAAATCGGCACTATGAAAATAACCGAGCAGATCGATGCTCTGATGAGCTTGGGGGCTAGCCCGGTTGGCTTTTTGGTAGCCCCGAGAATTATAGCCAGCCTGATAATGGTACCCTGCCTTACTCTTTATGGTGACGTCATCTCGATTTTTGGGGGCTATGCCTATAACGTTATTTTTATGAATGTAAATCATAGACTCTATATACAGAACACCCTGAAATATTTTGAAATGGGGGATGTTTCCGCCGGTTTGATCAAGGCCTTGGTTTTCGGTCTGGTAATCTCCTTAGTAGGATGCTGGCAGGGCCTGGGGGCTGAAGGTGGAGCTGAGGGAGTTGGACGGGCCACCACCAAATCGGTGGTGGTAGCCAGCATTACTATTCTTATCCTGAATTATTTTTTAAGTCAAATGTTCGAACTTTTGCAGGTCGGGGTTTGATAGCAAATGAGCAAGATTAAGATAATTGATGTTCATAAAAACTTTGATCAGAAAAAAGTCCTCCAGGGAGTTAATTTGGAGATTGAGCGCGGAGAAATTATGGTTGTCATCGGTCAGAGTGGCTCTGGCAAGAGCGTTCTACTGAAACATATCATAGGAATAATGCAACCGTCTCGAGGGGAGATTTTTATTGATGGCCAGGAGGTTACCTCTCTCAGAGATGAAGACCGGCTAAAGCTCAGCCGGAAATTCGGGATGCTGTTTCAGGGGGCAGCTTTGTTTGATTCCATGACCGTTGCTGAGAATGTGGCCTTTGGCCTCAGAAGACATACTGAGCTTTCAGAAAAAGAAATTGAGCGAGTTGTTCAAGATAGTTTGGAGAGAGTCGGGCTCAGAAATGTTGAGCAGCTGCTTCCTTATGAACTCTCAGGCGGAATGAAAAAGAGAGTGGGGTTGGCGAGGGCGATTGCCTATAGTCCTGAGATTATACTGTATGATGAACCAACGACTGGACTAGACCCGATCAGAGCAGATGCCATTGATAATCTGATCCTGCAATTGAAGGATCAATTAAAGGTTACCTCGGTGGTTATCACCCATGATATGAGTATGACCTATAAGGTGGCTGATAGGATTGCCATGCTTTATAATGGCCGGATTATAGAAACCGGCACCCCAGAAGAGATAAAAAATTCAGCTAATCCGGTGGTTCAGCAATTTATCCACGGCCGGGCTACTGGTCCAATAGCTGAATGGTGAGGAGAAAACTATGGCCATGAAAAGAGAAGTTAAGGTAGGCATTTTCATAACAGTTTTTTTTATTTTGCTGATTGTTTTTATGATTTTTGTTGGGGATATGCTGGCGATATTCAAATCTCCTGGCTACCGGATCTATGCGGTTTTTGATTCTGCCTTAGGCCTGGAAAAAAGTGCTTCGGTTAAGATGGCTGGAATCAAAATTGGTATGGTGGAGGACATTGCCCTTGACGGACGCCAGGCTAGAGTTACTATGAGTATCTTACCTGAATACCAGATTCCCTCTGGTTCTAAAGCCACCCTGGCTTCTCTGGGAGTCCTGGGCGAAAAATATGTAGAAATAGTCCCAAGCCAGGAAAACACTTTTTATCCGCCAGAAGCTGTCATGGATTCCCTGCCTTCAGTTAGTTTTGATCAGCTGGGTAGTTTAATAATGTCGATGGGAGAGGAAATCAAAAAGGCAGTTAACTCGGTCAACCATGCCCTGGAAAAAGACCTGGGGCCGAACCTGAATCGAGCTCTGGTCAACCTGGAATCTTTGACCGATGAGCTTGATGGTCTGGTGAAAGAAAATAGAGCCGCGGTGCATCAAACAGTAGTTACGACTAATGAAACGATTTCCAATATCAACCAGCAGGTGGGAAAAGTTGCCGCTAGCCTTCAGGAAACTGTCTCGGAGATTAACAGCCTGGTTAAGGAAAACAGGGCAGGAGTTCAAAATAATCTTCAAAAGCTGGAAGAAGCTTTGGGAAATCTGGAGGAAACCTTAACTAGTCTGAAGCAAATTTTAGAAAAAGTTGATCAAGGACAGGGGACTGTAGGTAAACTAATTAATGAACCGGAGCTGTATGACCAGGCAAGAGCCACAGTCGAGGAAGTTAACAAAATTACCTCGTCTGTAAAAGCTATGGAATTATTCGGTGGAGTTCAAGGGACTTACTATGGCCAAAGTGAGCTTTTCAGGGGCCAGATCTCAGGCGGTTTTTTATGGCGTGGCCAAGGTTTATTAGAAGCCGGATTAATCCACAATCCCTGGGAAGATAAATTCGTCTATTCCTTACAGGCCGGTTGGAGGTGGCGCAGTCTGGTTTTCCGGGGAGGGGTGATAGAGTCGAGTTTTGGGGCTGGCCTCGACTGGTATTTGTTGAATAGGCGGCTGGCCATCAGTGCAGAAGGATTTGATTTTAACCGCGATCCTAGGCCCCAGTTCAGGCTTTATGGAAGGATCTATCCTGTTCAGAATGTTTATCTGATTGTGGGGTTAGATGATTTTTCCCTGGCTTCTCGCCGGGAATTTTTTTTCGGCCTGGGACTAGAGCTGAGATGAAAAAAAGAACAGTATTTGTCTGCCAGAATTGTGGGTTTCAGTCGCCAAAATGGCTCGGACGCTGCAGCCAGTGTGGGGACTGGAATACCATGGTGGAAGAACTAGAAGAGGAATCAGAGCTAACCCTGCCCGAAGGTGGAGGAGAACCTGTTCTCTATCATGAAATAAAGGAAGCACCCGGGCAGAGAATGCCGGTCGGAATTGAACAGTTTAACAATGTCCTCGGGGGAGGCCTAGTTCTGGGTTCGGTGGTGCTGATAGGTGGAGAACCAGGTATCGGGAAATCAACCTTATTACTTCAAGTTTCCAGGGATTTAGCCAGCCAGGGAGGCCCGGTCCTGTATGTTTCAGGAGAAGAATCGCTGGAGCAGATCAAGCTTCGAGGTGATCGGCTTGGCCTAAAAGATGAAACTGTCTATCTGCTGGCTGAAGTCAGCCTGGAAAGAATCATCAGGGCTGCTGACCAGATGAAACCAAAAGCCCTGGTCATAGATTCTGTCCAGACTATTTTTTCTTCGCAGTTAACCTCCAGCCCTGGTACAATCAGCCAGGTAAGGGAAGTGGCCAATCAGGTTTTCAGGCTGGCTAAAAGAAATCAAATTCCTGTTTTTCTTATCGGCCATATCACCAAGGAAGGTAGCTTAGCCGGGCCGAAATCGTTGGAACATATGGTTGATGTGGTCCTGTTGTTTGAGGGAGAAAGAGACCATCATCACCGGGTCCTGCGGGTTTTGAAAAATCGCTTCGGGCCAGTCTCGGAGCTGGCTATTTTTGAAATGAGTCAATCAGGTCTCCGAGCCATAGAGAATCCCTCAGCCTTTTTCCTTAGAGAAAGGCCTCGGAATGAGCCGGGTAGTGTGGTTGTCTCGACCATTAAAGGTTCCAGACCGCTTCTGGTAGAAATCCAGGCTCTGGTGTCTTCTACCCTGTTTTCAGGGAATCCCAGGAGGATGTCCATCGGTCTTGATCATTACCGGGTTTCCATGCTGCTGGCTCTGGTGGAAAAGAAAATAGGTTATAGTTTTGCCGGAGAAGACATTTACTTAAATGTAGCTGGAGGGCTGGCGGTTGGCGAGCCAGCGGCTGATCTGGGTGTGGTCCTGGCCGTAATTTCCTCTATCAAAAACCTACCATTGCCAAGAGAAATAGCCGTTTTTGGCGAGGTCGGGCTTAGCGGTGAGGTCAGGTCAGTCGGTCAGCCGGTAGCCAGAATAAAAGAGGCTAGATCTCTTGGTTTTGAAGCCGTTCTGTTACCTGAGGGCAATCTGCAGCAGCTTCCAGGTGAGGAACTCAAAGGAATAAAGTGTTTAGGAGTGGATTCGATCCGAAAAACTCTATCTTTAATATTTTAATTTTTTTTTGGATTATGTAAAATACAAACTGATCTGAAATCAGGAATAAGATGGGACTGATATTTTTAAGATCGATAGTTTTGGTTCTGCTGGCCATAGCGGGGTATTTTTATCCCCCTTTTGGCTTGGGCCCTTTGCCAGGTGCTCTGGCTGGTTTGGCCCTGGGTATTCTGATTATTCTTATAGAATCTAGAATTAGAAGGGCTCCCTTTAGAATCATCTGGACAGCCTCAGCTGGGATCCTGTTGGGTGTACTGGTTGGCTGGCTGCTTGGTACCGTTTTTCAGACAATACTCCGGTCTCCGGAGATGTCTACCTTTATTCGAATCTTTTTCTTAATTGCTTGTCCATACATGGGTTTTCTGGTTGGAATAAAAAAGCCGGAATGGCTGGAACCTGGTTTTTTAAACCGTTTCTTCCGTAGCCAGAGTGGGGATCGCAGCTGCAAGCTGCTCGACACCTCTGTTATAATAGATGGCCGGATTTATAAAGTCTGTGATACTGGATTTGTAGATGGTTCGGTGGTTGTACCCCAGTTTGTTCTAAGGGAGTTGCAACTGGTGGCTGATTCACCTGATCCTCTAAAGCGGCAGAGGGGTCGCCGTGGTCTGGAAGTTCTGGATCGATTGAAGAAAATCTCAAAAGTTAAGGTGGTAATTTCAGAGCTGGATTTTCCCGACATCAAGGATGTTGATTCCAAGTTAATAGAGTGCGCTAAGGCTCTTAAGGCTAAAATCATCACCAACGATTTTAACCTAAATAAGATTGCCAAACTCCAGGGCTTAGAAGTTTTAAATATAAATGAGCTGGCCAACGCTCTCAAACCTGTAGTTCTCCCAGGTGAGATCATGAGAGTCTTTATCTTAAAGGAGGGGAAGGAAAAAGACCAGGGAGTTGCTTATCTGGATGACGGGACTATGGTGGTAGTGGATAATGCTCGCCGGATGATAGGCCAGACTGTGGATATTACAGTTACTTCTGTCCTGCAAACTACTGTGGGTAAAATGATTTTTGGCCGATATAACAGCGATATGCCTTGATTTAGATATAATATGAAGTTCAAAATTGGCCTCGGCTATGACCTGCATCGGTTGGTCCCGGGCCGACCCCTGGTAGTCGGGGGGGTGAACTTGCCTTCAGAGGTTGGTTGTCTGGCTCATTCTGATGGCGATGTTCTTATCCATGCCATAATTGATGCCTTGTTGGGAGCTAAAGGCGAAGGAGATATCGGCCAGAGATTTCCTGATAGCGACCCGGCTTATGCGGGTCGGGCTAGCCTGGAGTTCCTGGCCAGCATTATGGAGGAAATAAAAGGAGCCGGGTTTACCGTGGTCAATATTGATAGCCTAGTACTTTTGGAAAAACCCCGGCTGCTCCCTTATATAGATAGTATGAAAACCAATCTTTATCCCCTGTTAGGGATTTCTCCTCAGAACATCGGGATTAAGGCAAAAACCGGCGAAGGATTGGGTGAAATTGGCGCCGGGAGAGCTATTGCCTCCTGGGTGGTAGCCCTGCTCAATTCTTCTGGTTGACGGTATTATTATGTGTCTTAATCCAGGTTAACTGATTTCTCCCGTAATGTAAGCCCGGGTCCTGGGGTCTTTGGGAGATACCAGGACTTCAGAAGCCGGCCCGAATTCTATTACCTCACCAAGATATAGGAAAGCTACATAATCGGCCAGCCGCCTGGCCTGGCGCAGAATATGGGTTACCAGAATGATTGTATAATTCTGCTTTAAGCTTAGAAGCTGTGTTTCCACGTTGCGGCTGGATTGAGGGTCAAGAGCAGAGGTTGGTTCATCGCCCAGGATGACTTCTGGTTCAATGGCCAGTCCTCGAGCCAGGCATAATCGTTGTTGTTGGCCAATAGACAGGCTCCCGGCCGGGTCCGAGAGCCGGTTTTTTACTTCCTCCCATAGACCGGCCAGCTGTAAGTATTTTTCTACTAGCTTATCCAAAGCAGCGCGAGATCTTAAACCGAGCAACCTGGGTCCAAAGGCCACGTTATCATAAATAGACATGGGTAAAACCTGAGGTTTCTGGGAGAGCAGGCCCATCTTCTTTCTGACCTGAGTTACATCTATTCCGAATTGATAGATATCCTGGCCGTCAACCAGAACCTGGCCTTCAACCCGGGCTTCATCCTGCTCGTCCAAAAGCCGGTTCAGACTTTTGAGCAAGGTGGTTTTCCCGCAACCAGACGGTCCGATAATAACCGTTATTCTTTTTTCTGGGATTTGTAAATTGATGTCTTTCAGGACATGATTTTTCCCGAAGTAAACATTAAGATTTTTAATCTGTAAACTGCTCGGCCTGTCCATCACTTAGCTCCAGTTAAAGGATTTTATGGCGGCTCAGCCTCCGGCTAAGACTGCGAGAAATGAGGCTTATTAACAAAATAAGCAAGGTTAGAATAGCCGCGGAAGCATAGGCCCGTTGCTGAACTTCAGGAAAAGGCGAATTCAGCTGAAAAAATATAGCTAGGGGCAAGGTGGCCACTGGTTGCAGAAAAGAAGTGGTAATTCTATCAGTATAGCCAGCCGTAAAAAGAACGGAGGCCGCATCTCCTAAACCCCGACCCATGGCCATCAAAACTCCGGTAACCAGTCCAGGGATAGCCTGTCTCAGCATCACCTTAGTAGTCGTTTGCCAGCGGTTAGCTCCCAGGGAAAGGGTGGTTTCTTTGAGTTCTACCGGAACCAGCCTTAAGGTCTCATCCAGGGATCGACTCAGGATAGGTAGTTCTACCATAGCGACGGTAATTATCCCAGCCAGCAGAGAGGCCCGTAATTGTAGGGCTATCATGATCAGAAAACCGAAAGCTCCGTAGACGATGGATGGGATTCCCCACAGGACATCAAGAGAAAACCTGATGATTTCAGCGGTGGTCGATTTTTTTTTCAAATAGCTTTGCAAGAAAATGACTGCCGGGAGAGCAATCGTTAGGGCCAGAAGAGTGGCTCCCAATATAAGTTGTAAAGAACCCAGAATGGCATTCAAAATCCCCCCTTCCTCTCCCAGATAATAGCCACTGCTGGGGGTTTTAATAATCATAGAAATTTGGAGAGCCGGCAAACTTTTCCAGAGTATGGTTATCAGAATCAAAACCAGACTTAACAATACCAGAGCAGCCGAAGCTACCATTAATATTTTAAAAAATGATTCTTTTCTCTTCCTTCTTTTTAGGTTCGGGCTAAGCTTATTGTAACTCTGACCTTTCATCCTAACCTCCGGCTGATACGGGCCAGATACCAGCGAGCCAGGATACTGAAGCTTACCACAATTATCAGTAACAGCAGGGCGGCTAGATTTAGAGCAGATTCGTATCCGGGAATAGACATCATTTCGCCATAGTTATTCGCCAGGAGAGCTGGCAGAGGATAAGCTGGCGAAAAGATAGAGCGCGGAATAATGGGTACATTTCCTACCACCATGAGCACCGCGATTGTTTCACCGAAAGCCCTCGATAGCCCCAGAACACAAGCAGCAATTATACCCGGGAAAGCTCTTCTCATGGTTACCTGCTGGATGACCTCAAAATGGGTGGCCCCCAGAGACAGGGCGGCCTCTTTAAGGGACAAAGGGACAGAGTTTAAGACTTCTGTTGAGACGCTGATAATAGTAGGTAGAATCATTACAGCCAGAACAATCCCCCCTGATAGCACGCTGTAGCCCGAGGTCTGTTTACCGAAAAGAGGGCCAAGATAATTGCTTACAGCCGGCACGATGAACAGGATTCCCCACATCCCGTAAATGACAGAGGGCAAGCCAGCCAGGAGGTCCACAACAGGCTGAAAAAGTCGTTTTAACCTGGCCGGAGCATATTCGGCCAGATAAATGGAAGTCAGAACAGAAACCGGCACAGCTAAGATAAAGGCTGTCACCGTTACCCATAATGTTCCCATTATAAATGGCCAGAGACCGAAATGACCTCGACTCGGCTGCCAGGCTGAGGAAAAAATCAAGGTAGGTAATGATTTAATAGACAATAAGGGATAGGCTTTAATCAAGAGGGCCAGAAATATAGCTCCGGCCAGACCCAAGGGGAAAAAGCCGAAAAAAGCAGTGATAATTTTCGGAACTTTTTCTCTTTTGCCGGGCTGGCCATTGCTCATGGAGCCTTACCCCCTTGAGGTTGTTTAAGGTCTTGTAACTTTTGCTTTTCTCTCTCAAGGGTCTGGCTACTAACTCGTAAATATCCGGTTGCTTCTACCAGATCTTGACCTTTTCTCAAAACCCAGTCCAGAAAGGTTAGAACCAGATTGTTATAAGTATTTTTTTTGATAACCAGGTAGAGATCTCGAGCTGGTGGTGAAGGATATCGGCCCTGGTCAATAGCCTTGACCAGTTGATTGCGGTCATCATAAAATTTTTCTTCCGGTTCCAGCTGCCCGTTTTGGTTGAGGTCAAGCAAGCCTACTACTAAACCTTCATGCGGCCTCAAAGTTTCAGGATTATAAGCGAAATTCAGGTTGTTGAAACCCAGGCCAAATGGGTCCCGACGGACTGCCTGAGCCAGGCCTGGATCACCGTAGATCGCAATGCCTTTGAGGTCTTCCTGATGAGCTCCTAAAAAGGCTGCCCAGGTTTCTGCGGCCCCGCAAGCATCTGATCGGGTATAAACATTGATGGGGGTTTTCCCGGGCAGGCCGAAAATTTCTTCCCAGCTTCTGATTGTTCCGTCTACGAAAATAGCCTGTAAAGTTTTTTGAGTCAGACCTTTTTCCAGCAGAATATTTAGAAAGGGATTCTTGTTATTAAGCGTCACTACTACCGCGTCTCTGGCCACCGCAATGGGCCAGGCCCCACGCGATAATTCTGCAGAATAAATCTCTCTGGAGACCATGCCGATGTCCACCAATCCACTCAGCATATCAGCCATGCCCTTGCCAGCCCCACCGGCTTGTAAATCGATCTTTACCCCGGGATTTTCTTTTTGGAATTCTTCGGCCCAGCGCACCACTAAAGGATAAAGGGCCCAGGCTCCGGAAATACTGATTTTCCCCTCAATACTCTGTGGGTGTTCAGAAAACACTAAGGGAAAGGGATGTGAAACAGACACCGAAATTAGCAGCAAAAGCATTATAGGCAGAGTTGTCCTTATTCTCCAGAAACAGCCAACCGATCCTCTTGGAATATTTCTTTTAGTTGATAAGATCCTATTTTTGTTCTTGCTGGTTTTTTGTTCAGTAATCATCATGTTTTCTGCCTTCCTTAAAGAGATGAATTCTATTTTCAAAAACCCACCTGGAGTTGGAGCAATAATACCTGGCTATCAGGCCCAGCTGCTGGGTGGTGATATTCAAAATTGGCCTGGAATTTAGACCGGTCGTTCCATGACCAATTTATCCCTGCCAGGTAAACTGTTGTGCTTTCCCCTGGCAGGCTGCGGTCAAGGTCGAGCCAATCCAGCCGGAATACCAGTTGGTATTTTTCTGGTTTTAGGTTGAAAGCCGCCAGAAGATACCAACCATGTCTTTCGACCTGACCATCCTTAGCCCAGATAAATTCAGTGCTCAGGTGGGCCCAGCGATATTCCCAGGTAGCTTCGAGTCCATACTTATTTCTAGCCAAATTGCTCGGCACTCCGACTATTGTTTGCCGGCCGTTATAAACGGAGAAACCGGCGGCAAAATTATCAGCCAGATGAGCCACAAACCGGCCGCTGAAGTCTTTACAGTCATTGTTGTCTTTTTTGTTTATCCCGGAGCCATTAACCAAGCCCAAGCTGTAGTCAAAGACTGACAGGCGACCAAAAAGCAAAGCCCCCACATCTCTTCCGGCGGCCTTATTATCACGGCCAGGAGCCAGGTATTCAACAACTTGTGATCGGTTGATGGTCCGGAGGTTGGCGGCGGAAGTAGTATTCTCCAGGCTGAAAGGAACCAGAAATTGCCCGACCCTCAGGCTAAGATTCTCAATCAGAGTGATTTCAGCCAGGGCATCGAGCAGGATGGGAGATCTGGTCAAATCAGCCTGTATTTTGAACCGCAATTTCTTCATAGGCTCACCGCTCAGGCTAAGCCTGGCTCTCCTGACGGAAAAGGTATCTTCGGTATCAGGTTGACCGGTAAAACTAAACTGAGCGAAACCCGAAAATTTAAGATTTAAAGAACTCTGAACCGGTGAGACTTCAGGTGGTTTTTCATCGGAGGAGACTTCACACCCCGGGGTTCTGAAGGCTATGGCCGGCTGCAGCAGGCTAAACATCATCAACAGAACTCCAGCAATTTTAAACCTGATCATTTTTTTCTTTCCCGGGGAGCGGCTTGGGCTATTTTAATCTGTTTTGTCAGAATATCTTGAAAGCTAGTTTTTTCAAGATGACTGGCCACCATATCTCTGATTTCTTTCCAGAGAAATCTCAGGCCGCACCTGTCTTCCAGGGGGCAGGGTTCATGTTCTATAACGCTGACACAGTTGATCGGAGCCAGAGGCCCATCCATTACTCTGATGACTTCGGCTACGCTGATTAGCTCTGGCGGCTTGGAGAGATAATACCCGCCATTAGGCCCCTTTTTACTTTTGAGATAACCAGCTCGTTTAAGAAGCAGGAGTATTTGGGCCAGAAATTGTTCTGGAATGGCTTGAGATAGAGAAATGATTTTGATAGGCACAGGGCCCTGGCCATACCGGGCTGATAGTTCCAGCATGGCCCGGCTGGCATATTCACCTTTGGTGGACAGCTTCATTAGTAAATCCGAAATAGATGATTAAATCTATCAACTATATCATATATTAAAGGAAGCCGAATTTGTCAAGCTTTTTTTAGCCTCAAGAAGGAATTGCCAGCCAGGGAAATCCAGAATTACTGGTAGGTTCTGCGGTCAATGGAATTTATTGCCTAAGACCTTAGGACCTGGGCAATCAGGGGTCTGGACGAATTAGAGTGGCGACTTCTCAGGTGAAGATTCATCGGCTCCTATTATTTTAAGAAGAGAACTCCCTGACTCAAAGCTTATAAGTATTAACCATTCAGGCCCGGGTGAAAGGCCAAGCTGTTCTGGGGACCAGGAAAATCATCTCAGTTCTCCGATAGCCCCTGAGGACCCAATTGATTTTGCTTGCTGTTAAGAATCATCGTTGTTGAGACTTATTCTTTCATCAATAGGAGCTTCGGGGAAACCAGAAAATCGTCTATCCTGTTGATAGAATTGCCTTTTTGGTTTTTCTGTGGCATTATTTTAAAGAAATTATTTATCTAGCTAGTATAAATTGATTTGCTTGTTTGCTGAGGTTACAGATTACTTTCTCCGGTTTAGCTTTTCTTATTAGTAGTCATGAAAATCTCAAGGCAAGTTCAGTTTTAAGAATAGCCCAGCTTAATAAGCTACCTCAGGGAGGCGACAATGAGATTATTAAGGCATTTTACCCTCGGATTCCTGATATTGATAAGTTTGATGTCCATCTGTTCTTCCGGTCAGGCCAAAGGTCCACAGGTAGAGTTTATGGAAACAGAGTGGGATTTTGGTCGGATCAAACAGGGAGAGGTGGTCAGGCATGAGTTTGTTTTCAGGAATATTGGGACTGCCCCTCTGGAAATCCGCCGGGTAACAACTTCCTGCGGTTGTGCTGCGGCTTTGGTCTCCGAGAAAAAAATAGCTCCGGGTCAGCAGGGAGCCCTTAAGGTTAGTTTTGATTCTAGGGGCTACTCGGGAAAAGTAATCAAATACATTTATTTTGAAAGCAATGATCAGAAAAATCCCCAGATTGGACTGGCCATCAAGGCTGAGGTTGAGGTTGGCCCGGGACCCAAAATTGAAATTGATCCTTTGAACCTCGACCTGGGAATTGCTCTTGAAGGAGAGGCGGCGGAGGCTAAGATAAAAATAAAAAACAGGGGAGAGCTGGAGCTGACTTTTGACATAGATAATCCGGCCTTTGATTTTTTTGTCCAACAGAAAAAGATATCTCTTCCCTATAAAATTCCTGCGGGAAGAGAAATAGAGTTGACTGTAAAAATCCCAGCCAGGAAAGGACTGCCAGGCCTGCAAAGAGAATACCTGCTGGTTAAGAGCAATGACCCAAGCCGGCCTACCTTATCGGTTTTCATAAGCCGCTATATCGTTACCCAAAAGGAACTTCGACAGCTATTTCAAAAATACAGATCAGTCCTGGAAATTAAGTGACCGTTGGCTGGCCAGGAAAAAGGTAACTAAAAAATAGCCCGAGGGTGGCAGGATACCAGTGCCCAAAAAGATTCTGGTGGTAAGGGTTCAGCCGAAATCATCAAGGCAGGAACTAATTCCGATTTCCGAGACTGAATTTAAAGCCAGGTTAACCTCAGCCCCTGAAAAAGGCCAGGCCAATAAGGAATTGCTGGAGCTTATGGCGGACTATCTTAATCTTAAACCCTCCCGGTTGAAAATCATCCGAGGGGGAACCTCCCGGGTTAAAATGATTGAGATTATTGAGATTGACAGATAAAAATTTCAGCCTCTGAATAGCTGGCTGGTCTTTCCTCTCAAACTACTTGTTTTCTTTGTCAGCTAAAGGAACCGTGGCTCGAATGAGAAGAAATCTGTTGACAGGCGTCTCTTCAATTAAGAAATGATTGTAAGAATTAAGGTAGGATGTGGTAAAATTAAAAAAAACAGCAAGGAAAGGAGTCATGACTTATCAAATCAAAAACATCCTATGGGCGACTGATTTTTCTTATGAATCAACTACTGCTCTGGCTTATGCCAGCTATCTGTCCAATCATTATAAGGCTAAAATAACTGCTTTGCACGTGGTGCCCGATTTTGCCCCGGCCCTTTACGAAACCCGGGGGGTGGTGGTAGCAGAACTGATTGCCAAGCAGGAAAAAAGCCGGGAGAAAGCTTTTAAAAAGCTTCAGAAGCTGTCGGAGCAAAAAGGGATTAAGTTCGCTAAGATAATCGTTGAGACAGGTAGTGCCGGTGCCAAAATCCCTGAAGTGGCGGAAAAAGAAAAATGCCAGCTAATTGCCATCGGCCGGAAGGGCATGTCAGCCCTGGAAAAGATTTTTATTGGAAGTGTAGCTAACCAGGTATTGAGGCGATCCAAGGTACCAGTCTTGGTTAGTCCTAGAAGACGGGGTACTCCGAAAGTTGAAAATATTCTAGTGCCGACCGATTTTTCTGAAGCTGAAGAGAGGGAAAGGAATTATGCCTGGATGCTGGCCTCTACTCTAAAAGCCAATCTGACCATGCTATATATTCTGGAACTCTATGATTTCAAATTTTCACCGGCTGAGGTAAAGAAAATGATGGATGAGGCCTTAAAAAAGTTGAAGAGCAGCAAGAAGAAAAAGGGAAATTTTGAAATCAATGAAGCAGTGGTTCGTGATCTTAATGCTCCAGCTGGTATTGTTACCTATGCGGCTAAACATCAATTTGACCTGATCGTCATGTCCACCTGTGTCTCACCTTTAGAAAGGTTCTTTTTAGGCAGCACTACGGAAAAGGTAATAGCCTATTCGACTGTACCTGTTCTGGCGCTTCCTGCCGCCTACTGTAAACGGTGAAGGCTCGAAGACGACAGCTTTTCTGGTTGGCGCTTAATAATTTAGTTAGCGCCGGGCTACTATCGGCCAAAAGGGCTCTAAGCCTGTTTGATTCTGAAGATAGATTGTTTTCTCCGGAAGACGATTGGCTGAATTTTTATAAGATTGGTTCAGCGGCTAAAGAGAAACTGATCTCAGGAGAACTGCTGGACTTTGCCAGGGGGGAACTTGAGAAGCTAGCGGAAAAAGAGTATACTCTCATAACCTTTGAGGAAGCCAGGTATCCCCAGCTTCTACGAGAAATCGTTGAACCCCCGCTGGTGCTTTATTGTTATGGCCAGCCTGAAGTCCTTAGCTGGGCCTCAGTGGCGGTCGTTGGCTCAAGAAGGCCAACTCCCTACGGCCGGGTCCTGGCGGGAAAATTCTCTGAGGAGCTGGCAGCCGCCGGCTTAGTAGTAATAAGTGGTTTAGCCCGAGGGGTGGATACCCTGGCTCACCGAGGAGCTTTACGTAGTGGCCGGACAGTAGCTGTTCTGGGCTCGGGCCTGGAGCAAATTTATCCTAAGGAAAATAGAATGCTGGTAGAAAGAATAGCTGAGAAAGGAGCAGTTATCAGCGAATTTCCCCTGAGCTCTGAGCCATTGGCCTTTCATTTTCCTTTACGAAACCGGGTCATTAGTGGACTGTCCTTAGCCTGTTTGGTAGTTGAAGGCAGCCTTAGGTCTGGAGCTTTAATCACTGCCAGGTTAGCCAATGACCAAGGCCGAGAGGTCCTGGCGGTTCCCGGGCCAGTTGATTCTGAACTCAGCCGAGGCCCTAATTATTTGATTAAACAGGGAGCTAAACTGGCAGAATCGGTTGAGGATGTCTTACTGGAGTTGCCTGAACCCTGGAAAGAAGCAGCTCTATGTCGGCTGGCCAATAAGAAAAATATCAGTCCGGAACTCCAAGGCCGTGAAAAGCAAGTTTATGAAGCCCTACCAGAAAACTCTGTTATTCACATAGATGATTTATCTGATAAAATTCAAATAGCAGTAGCCGAGCTCTTGACGATTCTTCTTAGTTTGGAAATGAAAGAATTGGTCGTTCAAGAAGCCGGGAAATTTTTCCGCAGGAGAACTTGAGTGGGGAAAGCCCTGGTCATTGTGGAATCGCCAGCCAAAGCTAAAACCGTCAACCGCTATCTCGGCGAGGATTATCTGGTTAAAGCCTCGATGGGCCATGTTCGTGATCTGCCCAAGAACAAGCTGGGGGTAGATATAAAGAATAATTTTCAGACTACCTATCAGGTGATTCCGGAGCGAAAACCCATAGTGGCTGAAATCAGAAAACTGGCCAAAAAAGCTGAGAAGGTAATACTGGCGGCCGACCCTGATCGAGAGGGAGAAGCTATTTCCTGGCACCTCAGTCAGCTGGTGGCACAGGAGAACCCCAACATTTACCGAGCGGTCTTTCATGAAATTACCAACGAGGCCATTCAAGAAGCCTTTACCAAGCTCGGGCCTCTGGACCAGAACAAAATCAATGCTCAGCAGACCAGGAGGATACTCGATAGATTAGTTGGTTATCTTATAAGTCCGTTGCTCTGGAAAAAAGTTGGCCGAGGGCTGAGCGCTGGCCGAGTACAATCGGTGGCCTTGAGATTAATATGTGACCGGGAAAAGGAAATCAAGAATTTCAAACCGGAAGAATTCTGGACGATTAGCGCGGTTCTCAAGGCAGAAAATCCGCCAGAGTTCCGGGCAGTTTTGGCTAAGATCGATGGTAAAAAAGCCAGAGTAGAGAATGACAAGACGGCTTTAGGCATTCTGGAGGATTGCCAGCGAGAGCGCTTTGTTCTGGATAAAATCCAGGTTAAAGCCAGGAAGAAAAATCCCCCGGCCCCCTATATCACCTCGACCTTGCAACAGGATGCTTACCGGTTGCTGCATTTCTCCGTAAAAAAATGTATGTCAGTAGCCCAAAGACTTTATGAAGGGCTGGAGCTTGGAGAGATAGGACCGGTTGGTTTGATAACTTATATGAGAACCGACTCGGTCAGGATTTCTGAGGAAGCCAGAGAGGCGGCCAGAGAATACTTGGCTAAGCACTTTGGACCCGAGTATGTTCCAGCTAAACCTGTTCATCATAAATCCAGGAAAACAGCTCAAGAGGCTCACGAAGCAATTAGGCCAACACATTTAGACCTGCCCCCAGAAAAAGTAAAACCTTATCTTAAAAAAGACGAGTACGAACTTTACCGGATAATCTGGAACAGATTTCTGGCTTCCCAGATGAGCCCGGCTGAACTGGAAGAAACCCGGTTTGACATAAGAGTTGGCAGGTACGGTTTTGTGGCTAAGGGCGAAGTAATCAAATTCCCGGGATTTCTGGCTCTATATGAAAGGCAGAAGCTTAAACTTGATAGCGCTTACAATAATGAAGATAAAGCCCAGAATGAAGAGCCAGTAGAGAGCGATGACAATCAGCTTCCTAAAGCCAGGGAAGGAGAAGAGCTAAAGGTTCTTGACCTTCAGCGGAAGCAGAATTTTACCCAGCCTCCGCCTCGCTATACAGAGGCCACCTTGGTCAAAGAATTAGAGGCCAGGGGTATCGGCCGCCCCAGCACTTATGCTCCCATCATTTCTACTCTGCAGGACCGTACTTATGTGACCAGGGAAGAAGGCCGGTTTAAACCTACCGAATTAGGAATGTTTGTTACCGATTTTCTGGTGAAGAATTTTTCAGATCTTTTTGATTATCAATTTACAGCTAAGATGGAAGAGAAACTGGACCGCATCAGTGAAGGTGAAGCAGACTGGCTGGGGAGCCTGCGTCAATATTATGAGCTCCTGCAGCAATACTTAGAAAAGGGGCATGAGACTGAATCCATCAAGAAGAATGGGATTCCGCTTGAAGATAAATGTCCTCGCTGCCAGCGCCATTTAGTAATAAAAGATGGCCGCTATGGCCGGTTCAAAGCCTGTTCCGGTTATCCGGAATGCGATTACAGTGAACCACTGGTCAAAAAAGAAATCAAAACTCATCCGGGCCAATGTCCTCGGTGTGGTTCATTTCTGGTTTATCGGCGCGGAAAATACGGCACTTTTATCGCCTGCTCCAAGTACCCTGACTGTAATTATATCCATAAGGAAACTGCTGATACTGGTGTAAGTTGCCCTTTAGGCTGCGGAGGAACCATTATCAAGAGAAAAACAAAAAAGGGAAAATATTTTTATGGCTGTAGCCATTACCCAAAGTGCCAATTTGCCAGCTGGGATGAGGTAGTTAGCCAGAACTGTCCCCAGTGTGGAGCGACTTTTCTGTTGAAAAAAGCTCCAGCCAGAGGCCGGGCCTACCTTTACTGCCGTAATTGTGACTATGTGAATTACCTGAGTGAAGAAAAAGCTGCCAGCCCTGAGCCAACCAGAATTCCCGACCCAGAACAGGGTTCAGCTGGGAAGACCCTTGATGATCAGGTTCTGGATGAAAACAGCAGTAAAGATGAAAAAAGAGATTGAAGAATTCCTAAACTTTCTCCGCTATGAAAAAAATGCTTCAGAGCATACTATCTCCAGTTATCGTCGAGACTTGAATCAATTAGCAGACTATTTGAAGGAAAATAGATTTAACTGGAGAACAGTTGATACCTTAGCCTTGCGAGGTTTTCTGGCTGAACTTCACGAACGTAATCTTAAAAAAAGCAGTGTTGTCCGGAAGTTGGCAGCTATCCGCTCCTTTTTTGAATTTGGGCTGAGGAAAAAATGGCGTCAGGATAATCCGGCCAGTGCCCTATCCACTCCACGGTTAGAACAGCCAATTCCTGGCTTTTTGACTGAGGAAGAAACGACTGAGTTCTTAGAGTGGTCAGTTAATCATAACAACCCTCTGGAAGTCAGAGACAGAGCCATTCTGGAGCTGTTATATGCATCTGGTCTGAGGGTGTCTGAACTGACCTCTTTGGACCTCGAGGATTTGAGCCTTAAGGAAAGGCTGATCAGAGTCAAAGGTAAGGGCAAAAAAGAAAGGATCGTGCCGTTTGGCCGTCAGGCTGAAAAATGGCTCAAAGATTATTTGAGTATGAGAACCCGGATCAAGACCAATCAAATTTCTGGCCCAGCACTTTTTGTAAATTGCCGTGGGGGGAGATTAACTGCCCGTTCTGTTCAGCGTCTGGTTCAGAGCCGCTTGAAGCAGATCGCGGTTTTAAGAAAAATCAGCCCACATTCTCTCCGGCACTCTTTCGCCTCTCACCTTCTAAGCCGGGGAGCGGACCTCCGGGTTATTCAGGAACTGCTGGGACATAAGAGTCTGGCCACTACCCAGAAGTATACTCATCTGGACCTCAACCGATTAATCGAAGTATATCGGAAATCTCATCCGCGATCCTGAAGCCCGCCGGCTAATCCCAGAGATTATGCCAGGCTTTAGGAGAAAGAAGCGAGAGTGAACCTGGTTTATTCACTCCCGCCCTTTCCGCGCTTACTTTGTTTCTCCGACAGTGATTAAATCTTTAATCTGGTCAAAGACTTTTTCACCGATGCCCCTAACTTTCATGATATCTTCCACCTTCTTAAATGGTCCGTTCTGGGTTCGGTAATCAACAATTCTCTCGGCTACTTTGGGTCCTATTCGTGGCAGATTCTGCAACTCGGTCACTGAGGCCGTGTTGATGTTGATTTTACCGGAAGTGGCCTTAGATTGGTTCTGGGCATAGATTGGGCTGACGGCAGCCAAACAAATCAGGGCCGTCAGAGTCAAAGCCAGAAATTTTTGAAAATAACTGTTCATTTGAAAACCTCCTTTCAGCTTCTATAAGAGCCAGGATTATGCCAGAACCATTGTCCAGGACTAAGTTATTGATAACCAAATAATAAAAGATTCCGACGAGCCAGAAAGATGTCAAGGCTGCTTGACAATTGACTGATTTAGTAAAGGAAACTTTACCTGTGTAATTCCAAACAGTCGGGGTGATTTGGGGACAAAGTATTATTGATTCTTTTTGTAATTAGAGAATAAAAACTTTTTAAGTTTTCTCAAGGCTCTGGCCCGGTGGCTAACTTTATTTTTCTCAGAAGTTTTGAGCTGGGCAAAAGTTTTCATGGCCGGTGGGTAATAAAAAACCGGGTCATAGCCAAAGCCATTTTCTCCTCTTGGTTCCTCAAGAATTATTCCCCTCACCCGGCCTCTAAAAGTTTTGAGGATTTTTCCCTTACTAGCCAGGCTAACCACACAGACAAACTGGGCCTTTCTTTTTTCTAAGGGGACTCCTTTAAGACACCGAAGTAGTTTTTTTATATTTTCTTCATCAGTAGCTCCGGGGCCAGCAAAGCGAGCCGAGTAGATACCTGGTTGGCCGCCAAGACAATCAACTTCCAACCCGGAATCTTCAGCCAGAACCAGTCCAGAATAGTTTTGACCATAGAACCAGCTCTTGGCCCGGCTGTTTTCTTCAAAACTCTGACCAGTTTCTGGACAGGTTCCCAGTTCAGGATAATCAGCCAGGCTCTCAATTTTCAGATTCAGTCCCTCCAAAAGCCGTTTTATTTCTCTTATCTTACCTTGGTTGGTTGTGGCTAAAAGAAGCTTGCTCTCAGTCAACCCGGAATTCCTCCAATTGGCCGAGATTCATTAAACTATCAGTGAAGTCCTCCTCTTTTTGTTCTTCTCCCGTGGCTGAAAAATTGATGAGCAGACACTCGCCTTCCCTTTTTACACTCAACCGTTCCAGCTTAACTCCATGATGGAAACTGAGTTTACGCAGCTTTGACAGCACCTCCTGAGAATCTTTCAATTTCAGATGATAATGGAAAATATTTTTTTTAAGATAAAGGTCTTCGATTCTTCGGAAAATCACTAAGGTGGCTATTATCAGAGCGGCTAAAATCAAGGCTGGGGCATAAAAGCCTGCTCCGATGACTAAGCCCAGGCCGGCTACCAACCAGATCGTGGTGGCCGTAGTCAAACCGATAACTATTCCCCTGGCATGGATGATAGTTCCGGCGCCGAGAAAACCGATCCCGGTAACCACCCCGGCCGCCATTCTTACCATGGTTTCTGAAGAGTTGGCCGAGCCCTGACTCAAGCCAACGGCCAGGCTCATCATCATAGCCGAGCCAACACAAACCAGGATGTTAGTCCGAAAACCGGCTGGCTTCTGACTGGATTCTCTTTCTATTCCGATAAGTCCACCCAAAGCCACAGCCAGGACCAATTGCAATATTAATTCCAATATGCCCATTCCAGTATACCTTTTGTCTTAAATTTAGAGGTGGCTTCAATTGTAATAAAATTTTGTCTGAAATAGAAGAGCAATCTTGGCCTGGTTTAGATTTGCTTAGGATACTGTGATAAAATAAAAAAAGTTGCTTTTTGAAAAGGAGTACCGAGATGAAGACAACTATAAAGCGAATTAAAGCCAGAGAAATTCTTGATTCTAGAGGCAATCCCACAGTAGAAGTTGAAATATGGCTAGAAGACGGAACAGTTTCCAGAGCTGGGGTTCCCTCTGGGGCCTCTACTGGAGTCCATGAAGCTCTTGAACTTAGAGATGCAGATAAGAAGAGATACAACGGCAAGGGAGTCCTAAAAGCCGTCGATAATGTCAACAAGCTGATTGCTCCTGAAATCTGTGGGCTTGATGCTGGCGATCAGGCTGTTCTAGATTACAAAATGTTGACTTTAGATGGAACGCCTAACAAGAGCCGGCTGGGAGCCAACGCTATACTGGGGGTAAGCCTAGCGGCAGCCAGGGCGGCAGCCCAATCGCTGGGGATACCCCTTTACCGTTATCTCGGAGGAATCTCGGCTAAACTTCTTCCTGTTCCGTTTATGAATATTTTGAATGGCGGAATCCATGCCAACTGGCAGGGTCCTGACCTTCAGGAATTTATGATTGCCCCTGTAGGAGCCCCCTCTTTCCGTGAAGCTCTGCGCTGGGGGAGCGAGGTCTACCAGGCATTAAAAAACGTCCTTAAGAGCAAGGGTTATGGTACTGGGGTGGGTGATGAAGGCGGGTTTGCTCCTGCCCTTAAGAAAAATTCAGAGGCTCTGGACCTGATATTAGAAGCTATAGAAAAGGCTGGATATAAACCAGGTACTGAGATAGGAATCGCTTTAGACACGGCGGCCAGTGGATTTTATGACAACCAGCTTTATAATCTGAGGACAGAGGGACGGAAAGCTCAGGCTGAAGAAATGGTGGAGATGTACGCTGAATGGGTTAATAGATATCCTCTTATCTCAATTGAAGACGGGTTGGCTGAAGACGACTGGGAAGGTTGGAAACTCTTGAACCAGAAGCTCGGTAAGAAAGTTCAGTTGGTGGGGGATGACATTTTTGTTACTAATGTAGAAAGGATAAAAAGAGGCATAGCCGAAAACATGGCCAATTCGGTTTTAATCAAATTAAACCAGATTGGCACCTTAACTGAAACTATCGAGGCGATTGAGATTGCCCGTCAGGCAGGCTGGACAGCTATGGTCTCTCACCGGAGCGGAGAGACGGTTGATAGCTTTATCGCTGATTTTACCGTGGCCATGGAAACAGGTCAGCTTAAAACCGGAGCTCCCTGCCGGGGAGAAAGAATAGAAAAATATAACCAGCTGATAAGAATTGAAGAAGACCTGGGTCAGGCGGCCATCTACGCAGGGAAAATGGCGATAAAACAATAAATGCTTCTTGCCGTTAGGTAACTACCTGGTTTTAGAACCTTTTTGGTAGCAAGTTTTACTCCAATATTTGCTGAATCTGATGGCCGGCAGTTCAGTCAGACAAGAGTATGTATACATATAAGATTCTCAACCAAAACAAAGGAACAAAATTTCTGATGACTATTCTGATTTTCTCTGTTGCCTACCTGAATTTCTTTGTATAATCTACTTTCAGGATGGTAATCCGAGTTTATTATAAAGAGAAGAAAAAATGAAAAATGTTTCTATCATTCTACTCATCGCCATCTTGGCTCTTAGCTGGCTGGCTTTAGACCTCGAAGCTCAAGAGCCAAGATTCCGGATCAGAGTAGTTACTGAGCAAGCCAACATTCGGGTAAAGCCGGATATTGGTAGTGAAATGATTTTTCAGGTTCCTCAAGGGACTGAGCTGGAAGCAGAAAAGAAAGAAGGTGAATGGTATCTGGTAAACTTTGATAAACCAGATGGATCAAAGGGCCGCGGCTATGTTCATGAGAGCTTGGTGGAGGTGCTGTCGATTGTGGAGACCAGAACCAAAAGACAGGCTGCCGCTGAACAAGCCAAACCGATTACTAAGGAAACTGAAACTGAAAAAAAGACCAGGGCAGAGACTCAGATTGTCCGCCCAGAAATAATAAAATCCAAGCCCGGGCCCAATTTCATGGTGACTGTTTCTGCAGGGGGGATTTATCTCACACCGGCTGATTTGAATCAATCAGCCAAAGGAGTGGCCAACTACTTTCTCTATTCTCTGCATTCTAATGAGGATTTTACCGGCAAGTCGCTCCATTTGGCCTGGGGTTACAGTCTGGACTTTTTTTATCCCTTAAGCCGGAATTTTTTTATTGGCCTGGGCTTTGATTACTGGAAAGGATCAAAAGAAACTCTGACGAGAACAGGATCCACTGAGGCAGCCTATAGCATTATTACTAGGCCTGAAGTGAAGGATCTGCCCCTTAGGATTTCTTTGCTCTTCCATCCCATAGATTTCTTATATATCAGAGCCGGCTTAGAAGTTCACCTGGCCAAAGCTAACTACTTTTACCGCGTGGAGGAAGATGCCAGCTGGATGGAATGGAAGGGGCGAACCGACGGTCTGAGTTTAGGGTGGGTAGAAGCGGTCGGTCTTAAATGGTCGGTCTTCTCTTGGTGTCAGGTCTTTTTGGAGGGATCATATCGTTATGCCAGAGTTAAAAATTTTGACGGAAAAAACATCTATCGTGATTCAACTGGCCTGGAACAGATCGAGGAGGGTAAATTATATTACTGGGAAGTTGAGACCCCAATGGGCAATTCCTTTCCAGCTCTTTTCGTTAGAGATAGAAAGCCAACTGAACCCGGAGTCATAGATCCAAGACAAGCTGATATTAATTATTCAGGCTTCAGTCTACGAGCTGGCCTGCGTTTTGTTTTTTAGTATTTTCTCTCGTTCATCTCTGGAGAAGAGCCAAATTATAAAAAAGCCACAAAGATCAATAACCGCACCTTAAATGAGGTTATTCATGGGAAATTTCTATATATCAAAAAGCCTTCTTCCATTAAATGGTTGTTTGTGACCAGCATTTTTTCTTATAATTCTTTTTTTAGACCAAGGAAATTGTTGGCCAAAATTTTGACAATCGGAGGTCGGCTTGAGCCAAAAAGAGCAGTTCGTGTCCAAGTTGGGTTTTGTGGCTGCGGCTATTGGCATGGCTGTAGGTACGGGCAACATCTGGCGATTTCCCAGAATGGCCGCCCAGTATGGGGGAGGGGTATTTGTTCTGGTTTATATCCTGGCACTTTTTCTGTGGTCAGCTCCCCTGCTAATGGTGGAGATGGCTATTGGCCGCAAGACCAGGATGGGACCGATTGGCGGCTTTAGAGATTTTATCGGCCAAAAATATACCTGGATGGGCGGCTGGATGGTAGCGGTCTGTTTACTTATTGCTTTTTATTATGCGGTCATTGCTGGATGGTGTGCCAAGTATTTGGTTCTATCATTTCAGGGAGCCTTTCGGGAAGGGGCAGATACCGCTTCTCTTTGGAATAGCTTCCTTCACAATCCCTGGCAGAATATTTTCTACCAGGCCCTGGCCATTGGGCTTTGTGGGCTGATCATATATAGAGGTATCCAGAAGGGTGTGGAGAGAATAAACAAAATTTTGGTTCCCTGTCTGTTTTTATTTTTGATTGTGGCGGCTATCCGAGCGGTTACCCTCCCGGGAGCCAGTTTGGGTTTGAGCTATCTATTTGTCCCAAATTGGTCTAAGCTGGCTGACCCGGCCACCTGGCTTCAGGCTTTCACCCAATCAGCCTGGTCGACCGGAGCTGGTTGGGGCCTGATGCTTACTTATGCGGTCTATACCAGCAAGAAGGATGATATCCCCCAAAATTGCTTTACAGTCGGCTTTGGTGATAATTCCTCAGCTTTACTGGCCGGAATGGCAGTTATTCCTACTATATTTGCCCTTTCGCCTAATCTCGACGTGGCAGCAGCTTCACTTTCTGACAACATGGGATTGACCTTCATTTCGCTGGCCGGGTTGTTTCCGAAAATGGCTGGAGGAATGTTTATTGCTCCGGTATTTTTTTTGGCGATGTTGTTTGCCGCTATGAGCTCTCTTATTGCTATGGTAGAGCTCGGAGCTAAAGCCTTAATGGATTTTGGCTGGAGCCGAAAGAAAAGCACCCTGGTAGTGATTTCAGTTTGTCTTGTCCTGGGGTTGCCTTCAGCAGCTTTCCCTTCCTTTCTTCTTAACCAGGATTGGGTCTGGGGTATGGCTCTATTGGTCAGCGGTTTTTGGGTAATTTTAGCCGCCAGAAAATATGGAGTTGACAAGCTCAGGCAGGAAATAAATTCAGGATCTGAGCTCAAAATGGGGCGCTGGTGGTCCCTGGTTCTCAAATACATTTCTCCTCTAATTTTTCTGGTGGTTACCTGCTGGTGGTTCCTTCAAGCTATTAGCTGGGATAAGAAAAACTGGTGGAATCCGTTTAAGGCTAATTCAGCAGGAACGATTCTTTTCCAATGGCTGCTGCTGCTGTTGCTGGTGCTGGCGCTTAACAAGTACCTGGCTCGTCGGACAAAGAAACCCATAGAGACGGAGGACTAAGATGGAAGTGATAATCTGGATGGTGATAATTCTGGGATTGAACTTTGGAGCCTTAGGCTATTTTCTCTGGCGATTGTTGAGGAAAGATCGCTCACCGGATAATTGAAAAGAACAAGGTACAACCGAAGGTGATATCAGTTCTAAAAAATACCAAAAGCACCAGAGGTTAGAGCCGGATTATTTATCGCTTTCTTGGTATCTATAACCTACGGCTCTGACACTCTGAATGAGATTGGCCAGTTCCCCCATTTTTTCTCGAAGATGGTGGATGTGGACATCCACTGTTCTGGTAACAACTACTTTTTCCCCACCCCAGAGATAATCAAGTATCTGATCTCTGGTAAAAACCCGCCCTGGTCTGGAGCTCAGCAGCTCTAATATCCTGAATTCGCTCAGAGACAGTTCCAGCGGCTGACCTTTTATCCGGACTTCATGTTTTTCTGGATTGATGATGAGCTTTCCGCCAGCCAGCTTCTTTTCTTTGTTTTCGGCACCGGGCAACCTATCCTCTCGCCTGAGAACTGCTTTTATTCTGGCCTCCAGTTCCCTCAGAGAAAAGGGCTTGGTGACATAATCATCAGCCCCCAGCTCCAGCCCGGTTACCCGATCAGCCTCTTGAGATCTGGCTGTTAGCATAATAACTGGGATAATGGACTTTTCTGGTTTCCCCTTTAAATAGCGACAGATCTCCAGGCCATCGGCGCCAGGCAGCATCAGATCCAGAAGGATAAGATCAGGTTGATGGAGGTCAATGTACTTTAGAAAAGCTTCAGGCCTGACAAATGTTTCTACTTTGAAACCAGCTCGGGTCAGGTAAGTCCGCAGCAGCTCCAAAATATCTTCTTCATCATCCAGAACAGCAATGATTTTGGCCATAGAAACTAGTCCTTTTATTTATTTATACGATTTTAGTCAGCAATTGTCCATCTCAAGTCTCAGGGCGAGCCGACTTTATGCACAAACAGTCTCTAAGCCAGACAGCTGCCTTATTCATAAAACTGGGATTCTCCCGAAATTTTCAGCCATTTTTCCCGGATTAGCCAAATCTTCCTGTTACGTAGTCTTCAGTCAATTTATTAGCAGGGTTAGTAAATATTTTTTCGGTCCGATCATACTCAATAAGTTCACCTAGCCAGAGGAAAGCAGTGAAATCAGAAATTCTAGCCGCCTGCTGCATATTATGGGTTACTATGACTACTGTAAACTCTGTTTTAAGTTGATGAATTAGCTCCTCCACCCGGGCAGTAGCGATAGGGTCAATAGCCGAGCAAGGTTCATCGAACAGGATAATCTCTGGCTCGACGGCCAGGGCTCGAGCAATGCACAGACGCTGTTGTTGACCACCTGAAAGCTTGAGGGCATTTTGGTTCAGACGATCCTTAACTTCCTCCCAGATAGCCGCCTGCCGCAAGCTTTTTTCCACTATTTTTTCCAGATCGGCTCGGTTATGATTGCTACCGATTTTCAAGCCATAGGCCACATTGTCAAAGATTGATTTGGGGAAAGGATTTGGTTTCTGAAAAACCATACCCACCTTTTTGCGGAGAGCTACCAGATCGATATCCCGGTCATAGATGTTTTCTTCATCTATCAAGATTTTGCCTTCTATCCGGGCTTCCGGGATCAGATCATTCATCCGGTTTAGGGCCCGGATAAAACTGGATTTGCCGCAGCCAGAAGGGCCGATGATAGCTGTAACCTGATTTTCAGGTATGGACAGATTGATATTTTCCAGGACCTGTTTCTGACCATAAAAAAGATTAAGATTTTCAACCAGAATCTTGGTCTGGCCAACTGTCTTAAGATTAGTATTTACCACGTTCAATTTTTCCACTTTCCTCTAAGTCTGGACCGGAGAATAACTGCCGTCAGATTGAATAGAATGACAAAGACTACCAGAACCAAAGCAGTGCCATAGGCTAAAGGCCTAGCTTTATCTATGGCATGGTGCTGGGTAGCCATAATGTAAAGATGATAGGGCAGGGCCATGAACTGATCTCTCAAGGAAGCCGGTAGAAACGGCAAGTAGAAGGCCGCTCCAGTAAACATGATCGGGGCAGTTTCTCCTGCTGCCCTGGCCAGGCCGAGAATCGCACCTGTGAGCATACCTGGAAGGGAGTAAGGTAAAACGTTGGTGCGGATCATCTGCCATTTAGTTGCGCCCAGGGCCAGGGCGCCCTCGCGGTATGAGTCGGGGACAGTTTTAAGAGCCTCTTCGCTGGCGGTAATTGTCCAGGGTAAGGTCAGCAAGGCCAAGGTCAAACCGGCGGAAAGAACCGAGGTGCCCAGCTTTAATAGGTTGACGAACAGGATGACTCCAAATAGACCATAAACTACGGATGGGACTCCAGCTAGGTTCCTGATAGAAAGTCTTATCAACCTGGTAAGCCGGTCAGTTCTGGCATACTCGTTAAGATAGATAGCGGCCGCCATGCCCAAGGGGACAGCAATGGCGGTGGTAATTAGAGTAACTAAAAAAGTGCCGAAGATAGCCGGGAAAATACCGCCTTCTGTCATGCCCTTCCTGGGAGGCTGACTTAAAAATTCCCAGGAAATAGTCTGATGCCCATTGATAAAAATATCGTAAAAGAAATAGAGGAGGATAAATAAAATAAAACAGACAGATAGCCGAAGAACCAAAAAACCCAGAAACTGGGTCAGCTGGCCGCGGAGGTTTTTGCTGCTTTTTCTGACGGAATTTTTCACTGCAATTTCCTCTTCTGCTTTTCTAAAATGACGTCAGCTGAAAGGTTGATGAAGAAAGTTATCAAAAAAAGAACCAGTCCAAGAGCAAATAGAGCATAATAATGGGTTGAGTAATACGGAACCTCTCCCAGCTCGATAGCAATGTTGGCGGTCAGGGTTCTTACAGATTGCAGAAAACCGCTGGGGAAAGCCCGGGCGTTGCCAGTGGCCATTAGGACAGTCATGGTCTCGCCTATCGCCCGGCCCATGCCCAGCATTAAAGAGGCTATAATCCCGGAGGCGGCGGCCGGGATCTTTACTTTTATTAGGGTTTCCCAGGGGTTGGCCCCCAAGGCGAGAGAAGCTTCGACGTAGGAAACAGGCACAGCATTAAGGGAATCCTCCGAGATGCTGATAATGGTTGGTAGGGCCATTATAGCCAGCAGGAGGCTGCCGTTCAGGGCGTTCAAGCCGTGACTCAGGTTGAATACTCTGGCAATTAGCGGCCCGACTAGAGTTATTCCAATAAAACCAACTACGACTGAAGGTATAGCTGCCAGCAATTCCACTATTGGCTTGACAATCTCTCTTACCTTCGGAGCGGCCACATCAGAAAGATAAGAAGCTACTGCTACACCTAATGGAAATGATATGACCATGGCTCCTATAGTAACCATAATCGTACTGGCCAGCATAGAAAGAAAGCCATATTCAGGCTTTTCGGGCGAGGTGGGGTCCCAGCGAGTGGAAGTCAGAAATTCCCGAAGACCAATCTCTCTGAAAGCCGGCACAGAGGTGTATAGAAGAAGGGCTATGATACCGAGCAGGATGGCGATTACCATCAATCCGCTGGTCTGAAAAAGACGGTGGATAAGGCCTTCTCGTAAATCGGCGAGGATGCCCTTCTTCTTTACAGAGCGCATTTTCTGGCTACTTTCACTCAGAAATTATCTTAAGTTCTTCTCGTTCTGTGCCATTAAGTCTTTTCCGATTCTGAAGAATCCTTCTCTTTCGACGATAGCCTGGCCCTCGGGGCTGAGTTCAAAGCGGAGGAACTGAGCCACCGCGGCTGAAGGCTTTCCGTTAGTCGATTGATAAAGAGGCCGAGAAATAGGGTATTTAGCTGAATAGACAGCTTCTTTATCCAGAGGAGAATAGGCAGGAGAATTGTCATCTTGCCTGATTTTCAAAACTTTTATCCCTTTTCTTGGCTGGCCCTTCTCATCATAAACGTAGCCCACTCCAACATACCCGATTCCTGCCTCATCGCGAGTTAAAGCTTCTATGATCTGGGCGTTGCCGTTCATTTCTTTTACCTCTGGAGAATAGTCCTTGTTATTCAAGACATGTTCCTGTAAGAAAGCATAAGTCCCGGAATTAGACTGCCGGCCGTAGAGAGAAATTTTCTGGTCTGGGCCACCCAGGACTTTCCAATTTTGAATTTCGCCCCTGAAAATAGAACCAACCTGAGTTATGGTTAAAGTGTCTATGGGGTTTTTCTCATTGATCACGATACTCAAAGCATCAATTGCTATAGCAAATATTCTGGGCTTAAGGCCTTTTTCAGCAGCCAATTGTAGTTCTTTATCCTTCCATTCGCGGGAATGATTGGCTAGATCACAGGTGCCGTTAATGATGGCCGTGATACCGGTTCCAGAGCCACCCCCAAGAACTGCCAAAGCTGCCCCCGGGTTTTTGGCCATGTATTCTTCTGCCATAATTTGAACTAAATTGACCATGGTGTCTGAACCTTTAATCTGAATCATTTTTTTCTGGGCAATTCCTGGCCTGACCAGAAAGAGACCGGAAAGAAGCAGGGCAAGACCGATTCTTCCGGCCCACCCAGCCAGCTTTTTCGGACTTTGGCTTGTTTTGTTTTTCATTTTTACCTCCTAAATATTTTTATTAAAAGCTCATTAAAAAAGTCAGGTTGAAAATTAGGTCATTTTTCTTAAGAGGGTCTTTATAGTTATAGACCCAGATATTGGGCTGAAGCTTGAAGCTCTTGTCGAGCGGAGCCCAGTCCAGGCCGGCAATGACCAGCGAAATTTCATCCTCATCAATCAGGTTGTCTGGCTCATAGCGGTCAAAGCGGGCAAACAGGTTAAGCTTATTAGGAATCAAACTATAGCGTCCAAATATGGAAAATCCTGAACGGTCAGAACGCTCGTCTTCGACCAGATTCTTATCGTTCTGATAAACAAAGTATTCGGCTCCAAGCGTCAGATTGGGGATAACTTCAATGAACAGGTCCCCTTTGTAGGTAACAGCATCAGCTCCCTCATCCTGCTTTTCATAATCAGCATAACCGACCAAAGACAGACCCTTTAAGGGGATTAATTGCAGCTGGCCGCTTACCTTTTTATACTTATCTTTTTCCGGCTTAGAGTAGCCCTCTCCGCTCGAAAGCATGACTCCATATTGAACCTGGGGAATAATTTCCCCTGTCAGGCTAATTCCGAGGTCAGAACTGGTAGCGTCAATGTCTTGGCCGGTAATATCCTTATAGCCGTCCAGAAGGGTTTTAGCCACGCTGCGGTAACCCCAGCGGTCTTCAGCCTGCTTGAAGGTAATGGTATCGGCCATACCGACCTTAATGGCGGCGTTGGGGATGAGGTTACTGACCTGAAGGTACATATGTTTGAGGAAGGGGCGGAACTTATTGTCGGCTTTCCCGCCGGCATCAGTCGCTTTAACTGTATCGCCGTCGAGCGTCAAACGAAAACTGACCAGGTCGCTGACCTTGTTGTCATAACGAAAATAAACCCGCCGGAATTGCATGAAGTTGTTCTTGAAAGTAGGATCATCCGGGGGCGGGGTGGTAATGGGACCGTTATCTGAGAGATAAAAAGTGTAGTCAAAATAGACAGTGCCTGAAAATTTTTGCTGAGCCCTAGCTGGAGTCATTAAAAAACCAAGGCTTATCAGACCACCCAAAAACCAGATTGCAAAACGCTTGCTCAGTCTCAATGATTTTTTTAATTTGAGACCCATTTTCTTTTCTCCTTTTTTGGTTTTTTCTGGAATCTATCTGGCGCCAGCCTGAATCCAGAGAACTAAGGCTACAATTCCTGTGTGAAGATCGAGCAAAGAAACGGTTAATTTTCGGTTAAGATTCGAGCGGGTTAACAGGTCTAGATTATTCACCAAGCCTCCAGCTCCCTCTGCTTGATTCCTGAGCCGATAAATTGTTCTCGGGGAAAATCGGGAGACGAGATAAAAATTGACAATTAATAAATATTTTATCTCCAGCCTGTGCCTAAGCTGAAAAATATGTGGCAGGTTAATCTGAATTATTTGTGAATAATCCAGATTAACACCTTCAGGGCTATTTGCTATAATTAGATTCTATAGCAGAGGAAAAACATTTAATGTGCGGTGTTATTGGTATTTGGGCTAACCGGGAAATATTTCATGATCTTTATCAAGGTTTGCTTTCCATCCAGCACCGGGGGCAGGATGCTGCCGGAATCATCACCTATGATGGTAGATTCCATGAGAAAAAGGGGAGCGGGCTGGTGCTGGACATCTTCGGACCTGAAGAAGCCTCCCAGCTTAAAGGAAATATCGGCCTTGGCCATACCCGCTATCCGACTATCGGTGGGGGAAGCTACGAAGATGCCCAGCCTTTTATGGTCAACACGCCCTTCGGAATTATTCTGGCTCATAACGGTAATGTAATTAACTATCATCAGCTAAAAAAGGAGCTGTTTGAAAAAGATCAAAGGCTGCTGAATTCTGATTGTGATGCCGAGGTCATCCTCAATGTTTTTGCCGAGGAGCTGGAAGAACAGAGGGCTAAAAACCTAACCCCAGAGAACATTTTCAGAGCAGTAGCTGGGGTCTATCGACGGGTTAAGGGCAGTTATTCAGTTGTGGCTTACATTGCTGAGCAAGGGATGGTAGCTTTCCGGGACCCTCATGGTATTAAACCACTTAGTTTTGGCCGCCGGAAGGATGGCCTATTACCTTCATATGCCTTTGCTTCCGAGACCGTCAGCTTGAACCTGATGAACTTTGAGGACATTGAGCCCCTTCAAGCAGGAGAAGCTATTTTTCTAGACCGCAAGCGACGGCTCTATCGGCAGAGAATAATACATAAAAAGCATACCCCTTGCCTTTTTGAATGGGTATATTTTGCCAGGCCTGATTCGGTTATCGATGGGGTTAATGTTTATAAAAGCCGCGTCAACCTTGGTCGGCTACTGGCTGAGGAAATAAAGAAAAAAAACCTGGAGATAGATGTGGTGGTGCCTGTACCAGATTCAGCCCGGGATGCGGCTATAGAAATTGCCCGCCGTCTAGGACTCAGATACAGAGAAGCCCTGGTCAAAAATCGTTATATTGGTCGGACTTTTATCATGCCAGAAGAAGGCAAACGTCAGGCTTCGGTCAGGCAAAAGCTCAATCCTATTTGTTCAGAAATCAATGAGATGAAAGTTCTCCTGGTGGACGATAGCATAGTCAGGGGCAATACTTCCAGAGCGATCGTGGAGATGGTCAGAGAATGTGGTGCCGAAAAAGTCTATTTTGCTTCTTACTCTCCGCCCCTTCGTCATCCGTGTGTCTACGGTATAGATATGCAGACTAAAACTGAATTTGTGGCTCGGGATGCAGATGAAGAACAGGTAGCTAAACGAATTGGAGCCGATCAGGTTATCTACCAGACTCTCGATAATCTGAAGAAAGCTGTTAGAATGGAAAATCCAGAGCTGCGAAGCTTTTGCGCGGCTTGTTTTGACGGTTGCTATCCAACTGGCGATGTTACTCCAGAAATACTCAAAACCATTGAGGAAGAAAGAAAACTGATTCAGGAAAGCCAGTTAGAACTTAATATCAAAACCAGTCGATAGCCGGGACTTTCGGGTAGATTCAGACAAGTACCCGCCAGTAGTTCAAAAGATCGAGCATCGATTGCTTAAAGCTGATTTGAGGTTTCCAACCGGTAAGTTTTACCAACTTGGAAATATCAGCTAATAAAATAGACGGCTCTGATGGGTGGAATTTCTGTTCATCCTGTTGCACTACTAATTTGGTTCGGGTCATACCCAGAATTATTTTGAGCAATTCATTTCCCGACCAGGCTTGTCCAGATCCAAGGTTGTAGGCTTCCCCGGCTTCGCCTTTTTCTGAGATTAACCACAGAGCTCTGACTAAATCTCTGACGTCTGTGTAATCTCTTTTGCTCTCTAAGTGGACAACATCAAGAACCGGCCTTTTTTTCTTTTTTTCTATTTCGGCGATTTGTTTAGCCAGACTGGAAACAAAATAGTAAACCGGTTGTCTGGGACCTATGGAATTGAAAATTCTGACTCTTATAATCTTTAATCCATAACTCTTCCCATACTGAAAACCCAGCAGATCCTGGGAAGCTTTACTGACTCCAAATGGGCTGAGGGGCCTTAAAGGTGAAGTTTCTTTCATCGGCAACTCGTCAGTATAGGTGAGTCCATAAGCTTCTCCCGCAGAAGCTAAAATAATCTGAGGATTAAGTTTAGTTTCCTTGATGGCTTCCAGCAAATTGAGCGTCCCCACAAGATTGGTAGCAAAGGTTTCAGCTGGCATAGTAAAGGAATAATCTATGGCGCTCTGTCCGGCTAAATGAAAGATCAGCTCAGGCCGGACAGTATAAAGGACGTTAAGAAGCGAAGGAAAATCTCTTATATCTCCTTCCAGTAGATGGATTTGATCGCTAATTGTTTTCAAATTTTCTAAGGACGACCGGGGTCGTCTCAGACCAAAGATTTCTACCTGTTGCAGATTGTTGGCTAAATATTCTGCCAGGTGACTGCCAACAAATCCGCTTATACCTGTAATTAGGATCCTCATGCTGATACCTTTATCAAATCGAAAATCGTATTTTCCTGTAAATAGCCAAAGGAAGATATACTTTATATTAAGTTTTCGCTTTCGTGTCAATAGCAGTTCAGAAACCGAGAGCTCCGAGCAGGTCAGAGCTCTGGCTAATATTGCCCAAACCAATTGAAAATCTGAACTGGACTTCTGGCCTGGTTCGGAAATAAAAAACTCTCAGGTCGAAGCTGAAATCCAGGCATTGGTAATGATAAGTTCCAGCCAGGGCGGTATAAAGGATTTTTTTATTCTCCAGGTCAAACTCAGCCTGGGTCTTTAAGTCCAACTTTTCCGGCCAGCGCCAGCCTGCCTGCAGACCAAGCTGGTGACTACGGAAAAAGCTCTCGGGGCTGATAATTTGGTAATTCTTTGACCAGTTGAGGCTTAAAAACAGATTGTCTTCTGACCGGCCAAAGTTAGCACTTATCCTGGAGCTAAGAAAATTTTGCTCATAGGGATTAAAATCAGCTGAAATGTCCAGGTTAAATTTTCCCGAAGGATAGTACCGGAGATAGGCATTAACCGGGGAAAAATGCCGGTCGGGATTTAATGGATAATAATATTTAACAGGACTCTCAATGGGTTTTAGAAACAAGGTTTGGGAAAGGCCGACAGTTAAAATTTCTCGCGGCAGACTCTTTTGTTTGATGAGAAAATGCTGGACTAGACCATATTTCAGGTCATTGTTCCGGAAAAGGCCCAAGGGCGAAATTATTCTGGATTTAGTTTCACCCGGTAAAGGAGTATCAAAAACATAAGAAATAAAGGGCTCGATCAGATGCTTGAGGAAAGGTTGTCCCTGATTGAAGTAAATTTTGTAGACGATTGGACCTTCAAGATTGAAACCAAGACTGGCCTGTGTAGCTAGCAAATCGCGAGAGGTGCGAACTGAGGTTCCAGGCGCATAACTCTGAAAATACCAGATGAAATTACCACTGGCCTTCAGGCTAAAGTTGAGCCAGTGAGCAGGCAGGAGAGACAAGTTCAGATTGGGCCGGAAATAGGCATTACCGAGATGATAACTATCCTCTGACATATCAGTGTGCCAGCTATACTGCCAGTTGGTAAGGCCAGAGTCAAAAGACAGATAGGTAGATGGTAGAATCCGGAATTTAAGCAGGTTGAAGCTGACCTGCGGCAGATAGCCTGTAACCACCTTCTGCCCTGTCTGTGGGAAGTAGGTCTCGAACCTGGAACTTCTCAGGTTGAAATTGAAATATGACCAGCTTTTGCTAAGCCCGAGCTGGTAAGAACGGTTATTTACCGTGGCTGTGCTGAAATTACTTTCAAATTCTCTCAGAAAATTAAAAGAGCTAGAGTGGTCAACCTGCCCAGTCAACTTAAAGCCATACGGCAGGTTTTGCTGATGGTTTAGACGAAGAAGAAAAGCCGGATCGGGGATCTGGCTCTGTTTCTCTTTTTTGAAGAAAAATACATAACTATTAATCTCCCCTTTTGTCCCACCGGCCAAAGCATAGCGATATTCAACACCGCCCCCCAAACCTTTTCTGGAGTAATAATCAGCATTAAAGGTGGCATCCATGTTACGGGCTATGGCCCAGTAGAAGCTTTGACTAATGGTTAGACCCTTAACCCGGTTGTAGCCAACCTTAGGAAAAAGAAAACCAGTGGCCCGGTCCTTTAGGGGGTACTTCAAGTAAGGAGTATAGATAACAGGAAAATTTTTTATCTTGAAAACAGCCTGATTCATAGCCACATAATCTTCAAGTTTCAGGTTAGCTTGGGAAAACGAAAAGGACCAACGGGGAACTGGCTGAGTACAGGTGGTAAACCAGGCTTTTTCCAAATGGTAAAGATCAGCAGAAGATTTATCTATTAATTCAGCCCCAAACATAAGAGTTGGCCTGGTAATTGCCCGGACTCCCTCAATCCGCCCTTCTCCTGTCTTCAGGTTATAGGCTAATTTTTCACAGACAACTACCTCAGAAGGTAGCTGGAGGGTTACCTGGCCTTCGGCCAGCACTTCGAAAGAAGTAGAGTTAAACTGCAGCCGGTCAGCCAGAAGAGTCAGGTTGCCATAGCTAAGTTCCACCTCGCCTGAAGCTAGCCAGACCTCGCCTTCTTTTTCCTGGTTCCGGGCTACAAGCTTGATGGTATCAGCAGACTCAGGCGAGGTTTTAGGCATTTGCGGTAAAAGATTAATAGTGAGAACGAGGTTTAGAAAAAAACTCAAAACCAGTTTGAAGACAGCCCTCTGGGCTTCGTTCCACAGATATCGACGATTATGCATTAGTCAATTAACCGGAATTATTCTACTACAAATTGGTCATTCGGGGAGAAAAACAGAGCGCCAACCGAATTCAGTGAGACTTCCACAGTCTGAAATTCGTAACCTTCCCCTGGTTTTGAATAAGGGGGAACCCGACACCAACAGCCTATCAGAATTGGCTATACATTCCTTTCCACAGCCCATGGCTTTCTAGTACCTGGGTAATGCAGGTTAAAAAGCAATGGACGGACACCTGCTAGACTGCAATTAGCGGTCGGATCGGATTTTCATCTGAGCTTAGGTGATAGCTCTGTTAATTGGATTTCCAGGTTGAAATTTCTCTGGAAATTATGATAAAAAATAGTGTTTATCAAGTTAAGAATTTCTGGGGTAAAGTTGGATAAACTGAAGGCTCTTTCGCTCAGGATGTTTCTCGGGTCTATAATCTGCCTGCTCTTATGGAGCGGCCTGCGGGCTGAGACCTGGAAGGCTCGGGAACTTTATCTTGCCTGGGAGAGGGCAGCCTGGAAATTTGGCCCTATTAAAATTCAGCCAATCATTGTCATCAAAGATGCTGGTTATGATTCAAACATCTATTATCAACCGGAAGCAGTGTCCGATTTCTGGCTGACTGCTGGTCCAGGAGTAGATGCTTATCTTATAGTGAAAAGACGAATTATAATTCATGTTTTTGAGTCACCTCAGTATGTCTATTTTTTTAAGACTGAAAGAGAAAGGACCTGGAATAATTACTTGAACGGTGACGTTTCATTAAGTTTTAACCAGCTGTTGCTGACCGTGGGAGGTAATCTGAACAATGCCCGGGAACGTTGGAACACGGAAATTGACATCAGGCCAAGGAGAAAGGAAGAAAGAGGGTTTGTCTCTCTTCTTTATCAAATGTCTTATCGGATATCTCTTGAGCTCACCGCCAGCAGCACAGATTATCAATATGAAAGTATTGAGTATGACTCTATTAATCTCGGTGAGAGGTTGAGCCGGGTGGAGAATGTCTGGAGCAGCAAGTTCTATTACCGGTTAAATTCCCGGATACAGTTTTTCCTGGAGGGCGCCTGGGGAGAGTATGATTTTAAGAGTCCTGGTAGCTTAGGAGATTCCCAAAGTCAGACCTTCTACTCGGGCTTTGAGTTTTCCCCTACTGGCCGGATACGAGGCCGGCTTAGATTGGGTTATAAGAAATTCGATACTTTGGCAGAAGATCTCCCGGATTTTCAAGGATTGGTTGGCGACACCTCAATCAGCTGGAGATTTATTCGGCCGCTAACTCTAAAAGGTTCTTATCGCCGGGATGTTAATTTTTCTGTTTGGTCCCGTAATCCTTTTTATGTGAGTAACTCCTGGTCGGCTGGCTGTTCATTTTATCTTTTCAGGAGAAACCTGCGTCTTGATTATACTTATAGCCAGACACAAAACAATTACCCTCTGGGCGAAGTGGGCGACTCTGAACCCCGTCGTGATAGTTATACTTTAAATTCAGTTGGTATATATTATAGAATAGGAAAGACGGTTGGCCTTGGAGTTACGGGAGGGCTGTGGAACCGACAGATAAATGTCTTAGGCTGGGATGCGGAACGGAAATTTATCGGTGTTAATCTGACCTATGAATTCTGAGCTACTATTAATAGTTAAATAGTTTTTTTAGGAAGAAGAAATGGAAAAAATAAAGGTATCTTTTATCTTTTCATTTTTGACTTTTTTGATAGCCGGTGGCCTGCTTCTTCCAGGTTTAAGTCAGAACCAAGAAATTCAGACAGACTCCCAGAAAACCCAGGTTGCTGCCCGAGATTATTTCATCAGAGAATATGCCATCGGGCCCAGAGATCTGCTGGAAATAAAAGTATTTGAACTGCCTGAATTTGATCATACGGTTAGGGTCTCGGAAGATGGTTCTATCACCCTGCCTCTTATCGGTAATATTCAAGTGGGCGGATTAACCAAAGAGAAGGTGGAACAAAAAATTGCCGGACTGCTCGATAAGTATGTTAAGAAAGCCCAGGTGTCGGTTTTTATCAAAGAATACCAGAGTAGCCGGGTGGCCATAATCGGGGCGGTGGAAAAGCCAGGGATTTATGAACTGGTAGGACGTCAGACTCTTCTCCAAATGATTTCACAAGCTGGTGGCTTTAAGGAAAACGCCGCTAACGAAATTTATGTCCTAAGAGAAGGTCGGGATGGTAATTCTGCTTCGCTTAGTATTGATTTGGAAGATCTTCTGCTCAACGGCAATCCGAAGCTAAACATACCTCTGCAGCCCAATGACGTGGTCAATGTGCCAGTTGACCGCCTGGTTACTATTTATGTTTTTGGCCAGGTCCGCAATCCTGGTGCTCTGCAGGTCAAAATGTCCAAGAAAATCACTTTGTTGCAGGCTATAGCTCAAGCTGGCGGACTCAGTGAAAATGCTTCCAAGAGAGGGGTAATTATCAAAAGGAAAGACAAAAGCGGCCGTGAAATTGATCTTAAAGTCAACCTTAAAGACATCATCCAAGGGAAAAAGAAGGACATTCTTCTTCAAGAAGGTGATGTGGTTATTATTAAGGAAAGCTTTTTTTAATGACTCTCAAAGAAGAGGCCTGAGATGAATAATAATTATGAAGGACCTGAAACCATCGACACGGGCGAAATTGATTTAAGAAAATATCTTGATATCATTTGGCGACGTCGCTGGACGGTGATTGCAGTAACCGTGATTGCCGTAGCCATAGCCCTGATTGTGTCCTTTGTTATGAGACCTGTCTATACAGCCCGTGGAATGGTAATGATAGAAAAAGAGCCGAACATCCTCAGTTTCGAGGAGGTGTTTCAGGTAGAAACCTTGCGAGATGATTATTTTCAAACTCAGCACAGACTTCTTCAGAGCAGGAGTTTGGCTGAGAGAACTATCGAGCGGTTGAGGCTCTGGGAAAATGAGGAGTTTTCTGGAAGGCAACCTGTTACCGCCGAAGAACTGAATGATCCAGTCTTTAAGCGGAAGCTGGTAGACAGCTTTTTGGGACGGTTGGAGGTCAAGCCTGTCAGAATGACCCGCTTAGTAGAAGTTGCCTTTAAGGCTCATGACCCGAAACTGGCTGCAGATTGTGTTAATGCTCTGATTGAATCTTTTGTTGATATGAACGTTGAAGCTAAATATGAAGCTACCGAACAGGCAACGGAGTTCTTAAATCAGCAGATTGCCGATCTAAGGAAAGAAATAAATCAGAAAGAACGAGAATTACAAAGTTACGGTCAAGAAAAAGATATTGTTATCCTGAGTGATCAAGAAACTACTATTCTTGACAAATTAGGTGAACTGAATAAGGCCCTGACTGAGGCTCAAATTGACCGGGTCAGGAAGGAATCCTATTACTATGGCATCAAAGATGCTTCTCCTGATTTCATCCCGGAAGCCTTAAACAATCCCTTGCTCCAGCGCCTGAGGGAGGATTACCTGAGGCTGGCTCGGGAATATGCCAAAATGGAGGAAAAGTTTCAGCCAGAGTATCCTGAGATGCAGAGGCTTAAAGCCGAATTAGATACAGCCAGGCAGCTCCTCCAGATTGAAACGGAAAGGCTGGTTAAGGCTGCTTATTCTGAGTATCAAGCTGCTCTTAAAAGAGAGAACTCCCTTAAGGCTCTTTTTGAGACACAAAAAGTAGAAGCTTTCCAGCTTAATTCTAATGCGATTCTTTATAACAGCTTAAAAGTTGAAATTGAAAATAAGAAAAACCTTTTAGACTCTTTACTTAAAAGGCAAAGCGAAACCGGAGTTTCGGCCAGGTTGAGAGGATTGAGAACCTCCAACATCAGAATTGTTGACCAGGCTGATATCCCGATTAGTCCTTCCAGCCCGAAAAAACTCCGTAATCTACTATTAGCCCTTTTTCTGGGGTTGTTTGGCGGATTGGGATTAGCTCTGGTGATGGAATATTTTGATAACTCTATCAAATCTGTTGAAGATGTTGAGCGAGCTTCGGGTTTGCCTGTATTGGGAGTGGTGCCGGCCTTTGATGAAAATGGCAGTTTTAGTAATTATTATTATACTTACCGTTCAGGAGATAAGGACAAGAATAGGAAAAAGGTAAGCAAGTCCAAGGAAAAGGATAAAAATAAGGCAGAAAATGAACCCAAAAGCATAGAACTAATCACTCACCTGGCTCCAGAATCCAGCTTTGCTGAAAACTACAGGTCGTTACGGACTGCTCTGTTGCTGGCCGGGCCGCAGGAGAATCTAAAAAAACTTATGGTTACCAGCCCGCTTCCGAACGAAGGTAAATCGGTGACCATCTCTAACCTGGCAGTTAGCCTAGCCCAGATGGAAAAAAGGGTCCTGTTGATAGATGCTGATCTGCGAAGACCTAGCCAGCATAGAATATTTAATCAGAAAAATCATGATGGTCTTAGCAATTATTTAAGTCTGGGACTGGAATTAGACAAATTGGTTAAGAGTACCCAGGTGCCCTCTCTGTATCTTATAAATTCAGGGCCCATTCCCCCCAACCCGGCTGAGCTCTTGAGCTCCCGAAAGATGCAGCTTCTGCTGGAAAATCTGGAGGAGCAGTTTGATTACATTCTGATTGATACTCCACCTATTCTGACTGTTACTGATGCCCGGGTTCTGGGGAAGATGGTGGATGGCCTGGTGCTGGTGGTTCAGGCTGATAAGACTCCAAAGGAAGCTCTTAGTCAGAGCAGAGAGATTATCAATTTACTTAATCTCAGAACTTTCGGGGTGGTAATTAATTCCATAAGCCTGGAAAATCGCGGTTATCATTATCGCCATTACTACCGTCAATATAGTCATCAGTAAAAGACTATGGATATCAAGATTAAGGTTAACTTTTCAAAAAATTCCAAGGCTGAGGGGATGATAGATCTGCATACGCATCTTCTACCTGACTGGGATGATGGGCCAGATAACTGGGAAGAAACTGAAGAGATGGTGGAGATTGCCGTTAAAGACGGCATCGACATGATTTGCCTGACTCCCCATATTTTTCGTTTTTCCCGTTATCAGGATAGCCAGGAAATTTTAGAAGCCCGTTTCGAGCAATTTGAGGAAAAATACAGAATCGATGACCGAGTTAAATTTTTTCGAGGTGGAGAAGTTTTTATCCGCCCCGACCTGGTTTCACAGGTTAAAGAAAAAAATCTGAGCCTCAATAAGAGTGAGTATATTTTTATTGAGCTTCCTTCGGATCAAGTGCCTATCGGAACTAAACAACTTTTCTACCAAATGATGCTGGAGGGTTTCACCCCAATTATTAGTCATCCTGAAAGGAATGAAATCTTGGGGAGGCGCCCAGATATACTTTATGATTTTATCAATCAGGGTTGTTTGGCTCAGGTAACAGCTATGAGTCTTACCGGTGAGTTTGGTTTAGAGGTGCAGAAAATCGCAGAAATATTTCTAAAAAATCGTTTAGTTCACCTTATTGCTTCTGATTGCCATGATACCAGCAGGAGGAAACCAATCTTGAGCCAGGGGGTAAAGGCTGCAGCCAAAATAATAGACTTAGAGGTGGCTGAAGCTATGGTCGGGGAGGTCCCTAAGGCCATTCTAAATAACGAAATCATCCCAGACTTGGGCAGCCCGATTAATCCTGTCTCCAGGAAAAAATTTTTCGGGCTTTTTAAAAAATAATGCTTGAAAATCATTCCTAAAATGAGTATATGACTTAAAAGGGAGGTTAAAATGCTCCGTAAAAGCCTATATCGTTCACCGGCCATAATTGGAATAGTCATTGCCATGTTTCTTTGGCTGCTGGTACCTGAAAAAGCTCTGGCTGCTCCGACTGGCTCTCTGGTGGGATTTATCTACGGAAACGATATGAAGACGCCCGTCGAACAAGCAGTGGTCAAAATCAGAAATCTTGATAATGGCCAAGAATATGTCAGCACTCCAACTGACGCCAATGGCGCATACAAATTAGAAAATGTCAAGGAAGGGAGATATATCCTTGGGATAACTGCTCCAGATGGTGATTTCAACTTTCCCTACATAATGGCAATTAAGGGCGGAGAAATAGGAAAGCTATCGCTAACGGTCCAGTCTGGAAATGTTTCTAGCCCGGCCCAGGAAGTCAAAGGAGCAGAAAAGGAGAAAGTGTCCTTCTTTAGGACCCCAGCAGGTGTTGCTATCCTAATGGTAGCTACCAGTCTGGCTCTTTATGGGACTTTTAAGTTATTAGAAGGCGAAGAAGAAGCTTCGCCCTCAAAAAGGTAATAAGGTCGGCCTGGCTTAGTCTGATTTGGAGAAAACCCACCCTATAAAGCAAAGAAGCTATTGGGCACTTGCAGTTAGCAAGGGCGATAGCTATCTATTGTTCATCATGGGTCGGGTCTTCTATGGAAATAATCAATCGGTTTTAAATAATAGGAGTTAAGCTGGATTAGTAGTGAATGATCCAGGCTAATAAAAACAGCTCGAGAAAAGGACATGGAGCTGAAATTTTTGTCGAATTTATCAGTTATTGAGATCCAGTGCTCTTAATGAATGGCAGATGCTATTTTAATCCGTTTATATATATTATAATAAGCGGAGAAAAGCCAGAATGACCACGATTGTTTTTATTATTCTATGTTTTATTGTCTGGCTTTTACCCCTTCCTTTTGGCGGAAATATTGAGTGGGCGGTATTCGGATTTGAGCTTTCAGTCTGGCTCCTGTTTCTGATTTATACTGCGATTAAGTTATTCAAGGCTACGGAGCCCCCAGAGGTAGCTGAAAAAGGGAAGGTTTTGACCCGCCCTATCTGCTGCCTATTGGGGATTTTCTTTCTTATAGGGTTGATTCAGCTAATTCCCTGGCCAAAGTCGGTGGTAAGTTTTCTTTCGCCAACAGCTTTTTCTTGGTGGAATTCCTTAGTTCAGAATGGGCTATTTGACCCGGCTGAAGTAGCTTTTCAATCTCTCTCTCTCTCCAGGTGGGCTAGTGCCTATGAGTTGGTTAAATATCTTTCCTATGGAGCCTTTGTTTATCTACTAGCAAAATATCTGGACAGCCGAAAAAAAATCATAGGTTTAACCGCGGTTTTAATAACCGCCGGACTTTTCCAATCACTTTACGGGCTGTCTGAGTTTTTTAGTGGCAGCCACCGGATATTTAATTGGTTTAACAGGTATTATGCTGGCAGTGCCTTCGGGACTTTTGTCAACCGCGATCATTATTCAGCTTTTTTGGAAATGATTTTTCCTTTGAGTTTGGGCTATTTTCTGGCTCGCTCCGGCTACTTTGCTTTAAGGCCAGGGCTAACCTGGAGGCAAAAACTGGCCCGATTTGGGCAGGAAGAGTTCCAGAAATCACTGCTTTTTATCCTGCCCCCGATCATCATCGGGATAGGGCTTTTCTTTTCACGCTGTCGGTCAGGCATAATAATTTTTATTGTGACCTTTTTTCTGACTTTAATACTGCTTTCTATTACCAGTATTTCTGGAAAAAGAAAAACAGAAAAAAGATTAGTTCAAGTAGCCGTTCTCCTGGTAATTCTTGCTGTGGTATTGATAGGAATAGAGCCGATTCTGGAAAGATTTGCCTTATTTAAGGGAGGCTTTTTTGAGGAGGGCCGATTTTCATTTTACGCCAGCAGCCTGGATCTGATTGGGGATTACCCAATCCTTGGTTGCGGACTTGGAACCTATGTTCAAGCTATTAATCCTTATTTACAGAAGAACTTTAATGCCATAATCGACCACGCTCATAATGATTATTTAGAGATGCTGGCTGAAGCTGGTTTGTTAGGCGGGGGCGCACTGATTTTGGCCGCTCTGCTGGCTTTTGCTTTAGCCCTGAGACGCTGGTTAAATTGCCGTGATCCCTTAGGCAGAGGGATAGGTTTGGGTGCTTCCATTGGTGTTTTGGCCCTTTTATTTCATAGTCTGACTGATTTCAGCCTGAGAATGCCAGGAAATGCCGTTACTTGGTTGAGCCTTTTTGTGCTGGCCTTGAAGGCACCCTTAATCCTTGAAGATGAGGAGGACTCCAGGTGATTTCAACAGGCCAGAGGAAGCCAGCCCTAAAGAAAATACTCTCTATCTTAGGACTGTTAATCGGCCTGGTAGCCTTGATAGCTTCTATCAGTTTTTATTTGGGGTATGTAAATTATTATCGATATCAGGAAGAAAAAAAATCAATCAAGAGTCTGGAAAGTGATTTTGAGTCTCTTGAAGCCAGGTTGGAGCAAGCAGTCAGATTCTATCCGTTGCCGGTTTTTTATTCAGAGCTGGGCTGGCTACGCCTTCAAAGAGCCATGGGCGAAATAGAATTTGGACTGCCTGAAAGGAGTGGGCAATTTCTGGATAGCTCCAGAGAAGCCTTGAAGGAGGCAATTTCAAAAAATCCGGTGGATCATTCTTTCTTCTGGGAGCTGAGCAAGGTTTATTTTCTTTATAATTATCCCCTGTTAACCTATGCTGAAAAGGGCCGTCTTTTATGTCAGGAAGCTGTCCGAAGGCACCCTTATAATGATTTCCTGTTAATTAATGTTGCTATCGTCTTTGTTGAACAATGGCCTTTACTGGAGTCCTCTGAAAAAGACTGGCTTAGAGACAGCCTTCAAAGACTGATAGCTGTTGATTCTGGATTTATCAAACGGCTGAAAAATAAATGGCGGCAGAATTATAAAGAAACCAGGAGTCTGGAGTTAAAGCTGGCAGAGCTGGGTTTAGAGAGCTTAGATTAGTTTTTAGTTCAAAGGATTTAAAAAATCATCTGAGGGCTTACGGAGAAGAAAGATGGGATGCCAGCAAGATTAAGCAGCAAGTAGAAAAAG
>JAQULR010000001.1:139832-179125 GCA_028749205.1 Acidobacteriota bacterium
AAGATAAATCAAACTATTCTCCTTCCTTATTTACTAAACTTTTGGCTGAAGAGCTGTTACTTTCTGAGACAGATTTTCAATCTCTCTTGCTGAAGGTTTATAATATAAACTGGATTATTTATTGAAAAGAGAGTCTTAAGTTGAGGCGATCGACTTATGGGGATTTAAAAAAATTGGCGGCTATTTCTTCATGGGTATTGATATTGCCTTCCTCCATTATCGCTGGCTTAGCTATTGGGTATCTTCTGGACAGATGGCTGAAGACAGCCCCGTGGATGCTATTAATCTGGACCATACTCGGTATTATTTCTGGTCTGTTAAACCTGTTCCGTAGTATAAGGCGACATTTTGAGGAGGCCCAGAAGAGCAGCCGGGGAGCGAATAATCAAGTTGATTCTCAGGAGAGTGACAAGTAAAATCTTTAGAGGTAAGCTATGGCATCAACCTCAATAGAAAATTCAATCCGCCGGGTTCCCCGCGAGACTATTTTGCTGGGAGTAATTGCTGGTCTGGCAACCGGGATTTTTTATGAACTCCTTTCTGGGATCCTGGTGGTCTTAGGAGCCGGGTTGGCCAGCCTGAGTTTTCTTACCCTTAACTCATTTGTAGATAAATATTTACAGGCAAATAGGTCTGGAATTTGGCGGCGGCCAGTTTTTGTCTATGTTCTTCGGGTCTTGTTGATTTGTCTGATTTTTTTAATTATAATCTTTTTTTTCAAAGGTAAGGTTCTGGCTCTGGTTGGAGGTTTCTCTTTGATGATAGTCTCAGTTCTGATTGAAGCCGTCAGAGGCCTGGTAAGTGTTAAGCAATGGAAAGCTTAGAACATAGTTTACCTCTGGTAGAATTATTCAATTCAGTTTTTGGCCCACCTTTGACTATTCTACTGAGGCTGTTTGGCTTGGAAGTAAAAGACCCCAAGCATTTAATTCCCGATTATTTAGTCATGACTATTATTGTGGCGGTGGTGCTGTCAGTTGTCCTCGGTCTAGCCGGCCGCAGGCGACAAATCGTCCCGGGCAAAGGCCAGGTAGTGATAGAAAGCCTGATAGATTTTTTTGAAAATACGATTCTTGAGACAATCGGAGAGGAGGGGCGGAAATACCTCCCGGTAATAGCCACTGTCGGTTTGTTTGTCTTGACTGCTAACCTTCTTGGACTTATCCCTGGATTTATGTCACCTACCAGTAAGTTGAATGTGACAGTGGGCTGTGCTCTGGTAGTTTGGTTGTACTATCACTGGCAGGGAATCAAGACTCAGGGGTTATTGGGTTACTTAAAACAATTTACCGGAGCTAATCCTTTCCTGGCTCCCCTGCTTTTACCTATAGAAATCATCAGCCATCTGGCCCGCCCGGTCTCGCTTTCCATGCGTCTTTTTGGTAACATTTTTTCTGAGGAATTACTAATTTTAGTTATTGCCTCAATCATTCCCTTTCTGCTACCCTTACCTTTTATGGCGATAGCTATCTTTACTGCAGTAATTCAGGCCTATGTTTTTGTCCTGCTTAGCTGTATTTATTTGGCCGGGGCCGTGGCTTCTGAGGAAGAACATTAATGAAAAGGAGATTTTATATGTCTAAGAAAAGCAAAATTTTGAGCCTGGCAATTTTTTTGGCTATGCTGAGCCTAACTCCCCTTTCTGCTCAGACGATTGACCCGGCCAGGGCTGGGCTTTTTAGGCTATCTTTGATTATGGGGGCTGTTATCATTACTCTGTCAGTTATCGTCGGGGCCCTGGCTCAGGCTAAAGCTATCAGCTCGGCCTGTGAGGGAATATCCCGTAATCCTGCGGCCGGAGGACACATAAGAGGGATTCTTATTTTTGGCCTGGTTTTAATTGAAACTTTAGTCATATATGCATTGTTGATAACCATTATCATTCTCATGGTTAAGTGGGGAGCCTATTAGGCCAGATTATTCGTGAATAATCCGAATCGGCAAGGCAACTCCTAAGACCGGTTTTGATGGCCCTGAGTCTTTTCCAAATATTACGAATTTCTTTTAAGAGGTTCAATGAAGACCGCTGTTGGACCGCTTCGGTGGTTATTTCCTATTTTTCATTGGTTTGCCTGGTCCCATTAGTAGCCCTCTTTTATTTTATTGGAGTCAAGATTCTGGGAAGTTCTGAGCTGATAATTCGCAGCTTGAACATCTTCACTGAAGAATTTTTTGCCAGTATGGACCCGGCTTTTTTTGTCAAGTTGCAGGCTTTGGGCGACAATATCTCAGATTTAGGTTGGTTTGGGCTGGTGGGCTCTTTGGTGGCTGCCTCTATTCTTTTCTCTAACCTGATTTCTACTATCAACCGAATTTTCAGGGCACAATACCATAAGTCTTTCTTCTACAACCGGTTAATTGAATATTTGGTTATGATAATTATCGGAATGATTTTATTGTTATCGATTTCTATTACTGCAGTCTGGACGGGAATGCAAACGTTTTTGCGGGAAAGCCCAACGATCTCCGAATTCATAAATCCCCAAATTATTAATTTCTTGAATAACTTCTTTTTTCAATATTTACTACCCTATGGCCTAACTTTTATCTTTCTTTTTACCTTATATAAATTTATCCCCGAGACTAGAGTCCATACCAGAAGTGCTCTGGTGGCGGCAGCGATAACGGCCCTGTTCTGGGAAGTTTTCAAGAGAGGTTTTGCCTTTTACGTTGTTCACTTTTCAGCCGTAGGCCTGGTCTTATCAAAAATGTTAGCCGGGACCTTGACCTCTGTGATATTTTTTCTGCTCTGGATTTCTTCGTCGCTGGTAATCATGCTCTGGGGAGCCGAGCTGGCGGCTATTTTAAACGAACGGCTTAATGCTACCGGTAACCCTACTGCCCCCACCAAGGAGGTTCAAGCTTGATTGAGGTGTTCAGTCAAGAAACTGATCAGCTGGTTTTTAGTTAAAGCCCCAATTACTGAATCAACGGGACGGCCCTCCTTAAAAAGAATCAAGGTCGGAATGCTCATAATCTGGTAGCTAGAAGATAGGATCGGATTTTCATCAACGTTGACTTTAACCACTTTAAGTTGGCCAGCATAGAGGTCAGCAATTTCCTCAAGCACAGGTGCTACCATCAAACAAGGACCACACCAGGGAGCCCAGAAATCTACCAGGGTTGGTAGCTCAGATTTCAATACCTCTAGTTCGAAATTAGAATCGGTGGCTGGAATAATATTACCTTTCATGTAGTCTCTATCCTCCTAAGATGCATTGCCTTCTGGTAAAGAAGCTTATATCTTTTAATTATCTTTGACCAGGAATGGTTTTCGCTAAAACAGTTTGTCCTTAACCGGTGCCAAAGGTCGGGGCTGGCATATAAGGTCAGAGATTGCTGCAGACTCTTAAGCAAGGCCTCATCAGAATAATCTTCAAAAATAAACCCGTTGCCCTGGCCCAAGTCGGGTGAGAAAGGCCGGACTGATTCCCTGAGACCGCCTGTAGCTCTGGCTACTGGAACTGTGCCGTAGCGAAGGCCATGCTTTAGAGTCAGCCCGCTTGGCTCTTCGAGAGAAGGCATCAGCAAGATATCAGAGCCAGCCAAAAGCTGATGATAAAGGCTCAAGCTGAGCTCTGGCTTAAATCCAAGTCTCCCTTTATAAACTGTCTGTAGCTTTTGAAAGGCTTGCTCATATATTTCCTCTCCCTGACCAGCTACCACCAGGCGGCAACCGGTAGCCATCAGAGAATTGATGCTGTTGAGGACCAGATCGATTCCTTTGAGCCTGGCAAGATAACCAGTTAAAACCAACAAAGGAACGTTATCCTCTCCTTCTAACCTAAAGTCCCTGAAAAGCAATCTTTTACAGATGTTCTTTCCTTCAGGATCATCACCACTAAAATTTGCCGGCAGCAGGGGATCGGTGGCCGGGTTCCACTCTTCATCATCAATCCCGTTTCTAACGCTATACAGGGGTTTCGTCTTCCTAGAAAAGAAGCCAGAGATACTTCGATTATTTGATAAAACCTCATCCCGGTAAGTTCGGCTAACCGTGTTGATAATATCAGCGTACATAATGCCGGCTTTTAAGAAGCTGAATTTACCCTTAAAAGCTAACTTCTTAGAATTCAAATAATTCCAATCCAGCCCAGTCAAACTTAGGGATTCAGCCGGAAATTCTCCTTGGTAGGAAAAGTTGTGGATCGTCAAGACGCAGGCAGTTTTTTTTAAAGCCGGCCTCTTCTGATAAATTGACCGCAGAAACATCGGCACCAGACCAGCGGGCCAGTTATGACAGTGGATCAGATTTAGTCTCAATTTGCTCGTTGATAAAAACTCACAGACGGCCCGGTTGAAAAAGATGAACCGTTCGTCATTATCGGGATAATCTCCTTTAGGAGAGCCATAGAGATAGTCACGATGGAAATATTTAGGCTGGTCAATGAGATAGATGGTGTACCTGCCGAGGTCAGATTGGTAGACTGTAGCTTTGAATTTTTTTTCTCCAATCGGAACTTGAAGGTCATCGGTTACTATCTCTTTGCCCAGAGATTCCAATTCTGGCCGACGGTAGTTGGGCAGGAAAACGTTGACTTCCATCCCGGACCTGGCTAAGAACTTAGTCAGACCTGCTGTGGCGTCAGCCAGCTCGCCTGAGCGGGCATAAGGCGTTAGCTCTGGAGTAACTATAGCAATCCTGGGTTTCTTAACCATGAGAAAAAATGATAGCTGTCTCCAGCCTAAAAATCAATCTTTAGGGCTTAGTCTTTTCAAAAGTGGCCTATAGCTGATGAGTTTATTCAGCCCAACCCAGCTTTTCTTTGACTAACTGATAATAACTACGCCTCGGGGAGCAAACTAATTGAAGAACCAGGTCAGATTTTTTTACAGTTATTACTGAGTTCCTGGAAAGCGTCTGCCCTCTCTGGCCATCAATAGTCAGGTAAGCCTTTTCTTCTGAAGTCAGCAGCTTAATCTGTATCTTAGAACTAGCTGGAATAAGCAATGGCCGGAAGGATAGAGTATGGGGGCAAATAGGTGTCAAGATTATAGTCTCAACTTGGGGATGGACTATCGGGCCTCCGGCAGATAATGAGTAGGCGGTAGAACCTGTGGGACTCGATAGAATTAAACCATCCCCTTTTAACCGGGTTATTTCTTTTCGGTTTATAGAAATTGACATCTCAATCATCCTGGCTAAGGCTGATTTGTTCAAGACGATATCGTTGAGGCAGATATCTTCCAGCTCCCTGTAGTTAATCTCCAGCAGACTTCGGTAACTAATAAATTCATTTTTGTCTTTGATAAAAGCTTCCAGAACGGGTAAGGCTTCTGACACCGGGATTTCAGTTAAGAATCCAAGGTTTCCCAGATTTATGCCGATTACTGGGATGCCTGCCCGGGCAGACTGTGGAGCGATGCTTAACAGGGTCCCGTCTCCACCGAGCACGACCAGCGCCTGGCTGAGCTTAATTATTTCCTGACGAGAAAAGCCTTTTTTGGATCCGATTTTTTCTGCAGCCGCTTGTTCCAGCAGACAGTCTATCTTTCGGGCTTGCAGGAAAGAAATAATTTCTTTAAGAATTCTATCGACTCCGGGAGCATGGGGTTTAATCACCAAGCCGATGGTTTTAATTTTCTTAGTTGTTTTCATCGGGCAGAATCTCCTGAATTATCTTTCTTAAGTCATCCCCTGAAAGGCCTTCCAGGCCAGGTTTAAACCAGGCCAGGAATTCCTGGTTGCCTTTCTGTCCTAAGGTGGTGCAGGCCAGCAAACCCTTAAATCCAAATCCAAGCCTCTGGACCTGGCTAAGAACATCCTCTAAAACCTCCTGATGGACCCGCCTCTCCCGGATAATACCTTTTTTGCCAACTTGATGGCGGACGGCTTCAAATTGAGGCTTTATAAGAGCCAGAACCTCCCCGAAGGGCATGATTGCTTTTACTGCTGGCAGAATTTTCAAAATCGAGATAAAAGAAACGTCTATCACCCCGATGTCAGGAGTCTCTGGCAGGTCAACAGATTGAAGATAGCGGGCATTTTTCTGGATGGCCACCACTCTCGGGTCTTGCCTGAGTTTCCAGTCAAGTTGTTTAATGTTGACATCAACGGCATAGACTTTTCTAGCTCCGAACTGCAGGAGGCAATCAGTGAAACCGCCTGTGGAAACTCCGACATCAAGAGCTATTTTATTCTGAACCTTTATCTTAAAGGTTTTTAGAGCCTGTTCCAGTTTAGCCCCAGCCCGGCTGACATAAGGAAATGCTTCCCGAATTGCAATATCGGACTCTGACGAAACTAATTGCCCAGGTTTTACGGCAGGCTCACCCTCGACCAATACTTGACCGGCTAAAACCAGGGCTTGGGCTTTTTCCCGGCTGGGAGTCAACCCTTTCTGGGTGAGTAGCAGATCCAGGCGAATCTTTTTCATCCAACGCAAAATTTAGAGAAGGTTTTCCTTCTGATAAAAATCCTTTATAGCTTTAGCCAAACTTTCAGGGTCAAGTCCTAAGAACTGTCGAATTTCTTCTGTTTTTCCCGGCGGATAGATTTTTGCCGGCAGGCCAAAGCTCCTGAAGGCGGGATTATAAATTTCCTGACGATCAAGTAATTCTCGCACCGCGCTGCCAAAACCACCCTCCACCACTCCTTCTTCCAGAGTAAAAACCACCCGGGATTTTTTAGCCATTTCAGGAATGAGTTTTTCGTCCAGAGGTTTGGCAAATCTGGCATTGACGACTGCCAGAGAAATTCTCTCCGTTTCCAACCTGCTGGCCACCTGGAGAGCTGTTTGGGTCATATTTCCGTATGCTATTAGCAAGTCCTGGCCTGGTTTTAGTAGTTCGGCTTGCCCAACCGGGATAAATTGAAAGTCTTTTTGAACCGGAACGCCGAATCCTGAGCCTTTAGGAAAGCGAATAGCGACAGGATGGCCATACTGAAAGGCAGAATAGACCATATGGCGCAACTCATTTTCATCTCCCGGAGCCATCAAAATTATGTTGGGTAGATGACGCAGATAGGCAATATCGTTGGCCCCCTGATGGGTAGGGCCATCTTCACCAACTATTCCAGCTCGGTCCAAGGCAAAAATCACCGGTAAATCCATAAGGCAAACATCATGGAAAATTTGGTCGTAAGCTCTCTGAAGAAAGGTGGAGTAAATAGCTACTACTGGTTTTAGCCCGGAAATGGCCAGGCCAGCGGCGAAGTTTACCGCATGTTGCTCGGCTATCCCTACATCAAAGAACCGGTCGGGATTTTCTTCGGCAAATTTATTCAAGCCAGTTCCATCGGTCATGGCGGCGGTGATGGCCAGGATGTCTTTATCAGACCTGGCCAGTTCTGCTACCGCTTGGCCAAAAATCCGAGAATAGCTCGGGTTGTTCTCTTTGTTAATGGGTTGACCAGTGGTTATATCAAAAGGGCTAGCACTGTGAAACCTTTTTGGATTGATCTGAGCCGGGCGATAACCTTTCCCTTTTTGAGTGACACAGTGAATCAGAATCGGTCCTGGATATCTTCTGGCATTTTCAAAGGCCTCGATAAGACTATTCAAGCTGTGGCCATGAATGGGTCCCAGGTATCTAATCCCCAATTCTTTAAAGAAAATGCCTGGGAAAAAAGTCTTTTTGATTAGGTCTTCTAAGGCTCTGGCAATTTGAATGAGCGGCCGCCCGATTTTCGGAATTGACCGGAGCACTGATTTTGCCTGATCTTTCACTCTTAAATATGGTTGACCCGAAACTAGATACGAGAGATATCTGGAAAGAGCCCCGACATTAGGAGAAATACTCATCTCGTTGTAGTTGAGAACTATTATCAATCTTTCGCGGAGTTCTCCTATATGGTTAATAGCTTCATAGGCTGCTCCTCCGGTCAAGCTGCCATCGCCAACCACGGCTATTATATTGTAATCTTCTTTTTTCCTGTCACGGGCTATGGCTAGTCCCAGAGCGGCTGATAGGGCAGTGGAGGCGTGACCGGTGTTGTAGATATCATGCTCGCTTTCTTCCAGACAGGGATAACCAAGTAGCCCCCCAAATTGTCTAAGACGGGAAAAGTCTTTTTGACGGCCGGTGATGAGCTTGTGGGTATAACACTGATGGCCCACGTCCCAGATAATTTTATCTTTGGGGGAATTAAATACATAATGCAAAGCCAGCGTCAGCTCCACTACTCCCAGGTTGGAAGCAAGATGGCCTCCAGTTTTAGAAACCGTTTCAATGATTTTGGCTCTAATTTCAGCGCTTAGTTGATCAAGCTCAGCGGCTGAAAGCCCCTTAAGATCCTGAGGGCTGTTAATAGTAGGTAGAATTTTTTTTAAAGACATGGTCATCATTTTAAGCCAATATCAAGTTGATTTATGAAGAATCCAAAAATTTCTGATTTAATATTATATTCTTTTAAAGAATCTGCTGCTTTGTCCAGTAAGTCTTTTAGATACTGGACTGAGGCTGTTGGCCCGAGCCATCGAGCCATGTTCGGGAGAGAGGATCTCCTAAAGCTACCTCGGTCTTGATTAAAATCTGCAATATCATCTCTTAACTGAAAAGCCAGTCCTAAGAAAGTGCCGAATTTTTCTAAAGCCTCTACCTCAGCAAGCGAGGCTCCTCCCAGTCTGGCTCCGCTGGAGGCAGAAACTTTGATCAAAGGGGCAGTCTTTTTTAAGGCGATTTCCTGTAGGTCAGCCAGTTGTGGATTGTCCGGCTTAAAACTCATATCCAGCCACTGACCGGCGATTAAGCCGCGGGGACCGCTGGCGGCAGCAATGTCCTCTATAATCCGCTCTTTAACCTGATGGTTGCTAGCTGGAGTAGAGGCCCCAGCCAGGATTTCAAAAGCCATCGATAACAAGCCATTACCAGCCAGAAGAGCCAGCGTCGGGCCAAACTGTTTATGACAGGAAGGCCGGCCTCTCCGGAAATCATCATTATCCATCAGAGGCAGGTCATCATGTATAAGCGAATAATTATGAATAAGCTCTATGGAGCAGGCATATGGAAGCAACAGCTCCTCAGCTGCCCCGAAATTCTGGCCGCTGGCCAGAAGAAGTAGCGGCCGGAAGCGTTTTCCACCGTTCAGAACAGCATATCTCATAGCCTCAAAAACAGGTGAATTTTCAGCCTGGAGGTATAGAGCCAGGGCCTTGTCTATCCGGCCCTTTTTTTGTTTTAAATATTCTTCAGGATTCATGACTTAATAGCGATTAGTTTTTTTTTATACTTCCTCATCGTTTTTCCCCGGGCCTTCTTCCTCAGTTATGGCGTTAAATGTTTCTGGGTCAAAGTTTTGAGCCTTTAGCTCTCCCTTTTCATCCCTGAGCAGAATTTCGATTTTCTTTTCAGCTTTATCCAGCTCAGACCTAAGAAACCTGGTAAGCTTGATGCCTTTTTCAAACAAGGCCAGAGATTCGTTTAAAGCCAGGCCGCCTTTTTCTAACTTGTTGACGATCTGCTCGAGTTCGGCCAGTGCTTTTTCAAAATTCATCTCTTTTCCTTTGTTATTCATTGGCTCTCCTTGATAAACTTAGATTCAATTTTTACCTTGGGGTCAACCTTTTTTACCTGGCAGCTAAGTTCTCCCCGGTAAAATGAAACTAAGACCTCTTCTCCGGGCTCTACCTCAGTGACTTTCTTAACCGGAAGAAGGAGACCAGCTTTCCAGCAAATAGTATAACCCTTTTTTATTATGCTCAAAGGAGACAGATTTTCAAGAGAAGCAGCCAGCCTGCTCCAGGAAAAATTGAGGTCTTTGATTTTTAGCTGCATCAGGTGAGAGAGCTGCTGTAAAAAATATCTGGTTTGATTCTTATATTCGGCCATGTTTTCTTTTCTGTTCTGGAGAGCTTTCCAGGTCCGGCTATCCAGCTCATCCACTCGTTGAGTCAGAGTTAGCAGTTGAAACTTAAGGCTCTGGAGGATTCGTTCTTGGCCCAGGAGAGTAACCTTGCTTTTCTGGCCATCAATAAAATATTTTTCAAATTGGACCAGGCGGGTCAAGAGATTAGCTATTTTATCTCTAAACTCTTCTTCCCTGGATACTACCAATTCAGCGGCGGCTGAGGGAGTTGAGGCTCGGATATCAGCCACAAAATCGGCTATGGTGAAGTCGATTTCATGACCAACAGCTGAGATGACCGGTTTAGTTTTCATACAATTAAAAATAGCTCTGGCCACCACCTCTTCATTAAAAGCCCAGAGGTCTTCAATTGACCCACCTCCCCGACCTACGATGACCACATCGATATCATCTCGGTCTTTAAAATAATTCAGACCTTCAGCTATATTCTGAGCTGCTTCTTCACCCTGAACGAGGGTCGGATATATGATGATTTGCAGACGGTTAAATCGTCGTTCAATTATCCGGAGAATATCCCTGATGGCTGCACCGGTGGGCGAAGTCACCAGACCAATTTTTTTAGGTAAAAGAGGCAACTTTTTTTTGTGTTTCGGGTCGAAAAGTCCTTCAGCCTCCAGCCTGGCTTTCAACTGCTCAAAGGCTAATTGCAGAGCTCCTTTTCCTCTTGGTTCAAGTTTTTCTACTACCAGTTGGTAGTCACCGTTTTTTTCATAGACAGTGATTCGTCCACCACAGACTACTTTTAGACCATCCTGGAGTTCAAACTTAGGTAAAAGATTAGTCTTCTTTATTTCTGAATTAATCCGGTTAGCATTAGCCCTGAACATCACCGCCCGAAGTTGAGCATTCTCATCCTTAAGGGTAAAATAGTAGTGGCCTGATGATGGTATCCTCAGATTGGAGATTTCCCCTTCAACCCAGACAAATGGAAAAGAATTTTCTATCTCCAGACGGATCAATCTGGTCAATTGACTGACAGTGTAAACCTGATCCTGGGAAATTAGCCTTTCATTCCCCACTTTTTTCCTCAGTTATTAGCTCACGACTTATAGATAGGGCTTTTCCAGTATCCGGGTCAAGAGTTATAAAAACTGCGCTTAGCATCAGGCCGTCTTTAGCTGGTTCAAAATGCTGGGGCCGAGAAGTCAAGAATCGACGTATGGCCTGCTCAGGTCTCATCCCGATAACTGAATTCAGACCTCCAGCCATACCGACATCAGTTATGTAGGCAGTCCCTTTAGGTAAAATTCTCTCATCAGCTGTGGGAATATGAGTGTGAGTGCCGATAACTGCCGAGGCCTGGCCATCAAGATACCACCCCAGCGCCTGTTTTTCCGAGGTAGCTTCAGCGTGAAAATCTATGATTATGATTGGGGTGGCCGGTTTAATAGTTTCCAGCAGGCGGTCGGCCTGAAGAAAAGGACAGTCAATTGGCTCCATGAAGACCCGACCCTGCAGGTTCAGGACTGCCACCTTGATTCCTGTTTCATTCTGGTAAAGGTGATAACCATGACCTGGATTGCTAGCTGGATAGTTAGCTGGCCGTAACAGACGAGGTTCTTTTTCCAGGTAATTCAGGACTTCCTTTTTATCCCAGATGTGATTACCGGAAGTTAGAACATCCACCTGAAAAAACAGCTCTTTTCCTATTTCCTCAGTTAGCCCGTTGCCCCCAGCGGCGTTCTCGGCATTGGCTATCACTAAGTCGGGCCGGTATTTTTTCCTGAGCTGAGGCAGAAATCTGGCTAAGGCCTGTCGTCCAGGGCGGCCAATGAGATCACCTATAAACAGGACGGAAAATTTATTTAGCATACTCCACCGCTCTCATCTCTCTGATGACCATAACCTTGATCTGCCCAGGATAATCCAGTTCATCTTTGATTTTCTGAGCAATATCCCTGGCAATTACGGTGGCTCGGTCATCCGATATTTTTTGGGCGTCTACGATAATCCTGATTTCTCTTCCTGCTTGCAAAGCAAAAGCTTTGGCCACACCGTCAAAGGAAGTAGCGATCTGTTCTAACTTTTCCAACCTCTGGATATAAGTTTCCAGGAGCTCTCGCCTGGCTCCAGGTCTGGCGGCTGAGAGAGTATCGGCAGCCTGCACCAGCACAGCCTCCACTGAGGGGAAATCTATATCCCGGTGATGAGAGGCAATTGCCTGAATCACCGCTTCAGATTCACCGTACTTTTTGGTTAGCTCGACTGAAAGTTCAGTATGGGTACCTTCATAATCTTTATCAACGGCTTTTCCGATATCGTGCAGCAACCCGGCCCGCAGAGCCACGTTGACCTCTGCTCCGAGCTCCTTGGCCATAAGGGCCGAGAGCCTGGCTACTTCTTTGGAATGTTGCAGGACATTCTGTCCGTAGCTCGTACGGTACTTGAGTTTACCCAAGTATTTAACCAGCTCGGGATGCATGTTCTGAATACCAAGTTCATAGAGAGTATTTTCCCCTTCCTGTTTGATTTTTTCTTCTAGTTCTACCTTGACCTGTTCTACGATATCTTCAATCCTGGCCGGATGGATCCGGCCATCAGCGACCAGTTTTTCAATGGCCATTTTGGCTAACTCTCTTCTTAGCGGATCAAAGCTGGAAAGGATGACTGCTTCCGGGGTATCGTCAACGATGATATCCACCCCAGTGGCCATTTCTAAAGCCCTGATATTACGACCTTCGCGTCCAATTATTCGGCCTTTCATATCATCTGAGGGCAGGTCTACGACCGAAACGGTAGTTTCTACCACATGATCGGCGGCCGATCGCTGGACAGCATTAGAAATTATTTCTTTGGCTAAGGCTTTGCTCTTTTCTCGAGTTTCTTCTTCTATTCTTCTGATAGCCTGGGCGGCCTGGAGTTTGGCTTCATCTTCAATTCTTCTTATTAGCATGTTTTTAGCTTCTTCCTGGCTGAGGCCAGACAGGTGCTCTAAAATCTCGGTCTGCTTCTGAAGAGTTTCATTTATCTTTTGCTCCAGAGACTCGAGTTCCTTCTCCTTAACATACAGCCGACGCTCTTTCCCTGAAAGTTCGCGCTCTTTTCTCTCCAGATTCTGTAATCGTCGTTCGAGAGCTTCTTCTTTATTAAGGAGACGGCGTTCCAGCTCGCTCAGTTTTCGTCTTTTTTCTCTGGTCTGAAGTTCAAACTCGGCTTGACGGGCAGCATCCTTTTCCTGGACTTCAGCCTCCGCCAGTTTTTTTATCTTTTCAACTTCTTCGGCAGCCCGAGCCAGGATTTCCTTAGCTTGAGCCTCGGAGCGCAACAGGCCTTTCAGACCACGGTTTCTTTTAAGAAGAATGAAAATAAAAACTAAGAAAATTAAAGATAAAAGGGGAATTCCCCAAACTAATATGGCCTCCATCTTCAAACCTCCTCACCGGACCACTGGGTCAAAGGAGTACTGGTGAGGTCAGGCCATCACCCAGAAAAGATTTCAGGCTCCAGCCCCTTAAGACTGCAGGAACAATGAAAATATCTCTTGTCGTTCTTTATTGAATCGCCAGACTGATAGTCTAATCTATCAAAAGAGCAAAAAATAATAATTTCTGAATTAAGGGGTAATTTTTCCCAGAGTCTCAAAATCATTCTCATTTTCTTTCACCTGATCCTCAATCTGGGCCAGCTCCGTCTCCAGACGGTTAAGAGCTTTTCTCAGTTGATCAATGCTATTTTCTGAGACAAATAATTCATCAGCAATGTTCAAGGCTGTTAGGACGGCAATTTTAGCCACATCTGACGACCTTGATTTCACGGAAACCTCACGCATTTTCCGATCTACATAAGCAGCCAACTGGCCTATATATTTCTCGCTTTCATCTCCTTTGACACAGATCCTGTATTTATTTCCGAAAACTTCAATCTCAATTATTTTCTCTTTCATATACCCAACTTTTCCATCTGAGTGACCAAGCCTTCGATCCTTGTCTTCACGGCCTCTTTTTCTTGCCGCAGCCTCTTTATTTCTTCTTCTAGAGTCTCAAAGGCCTTCAGTTTTTCTTGCAACTCTTTTTTCTCAGCTTTTAAAAGCTTTAGCTCATCTTTAAGATGAGCATTTTCTGAAGAAAGTCGGGAAAAATGCTCAACAATTTGTGCTACTTTGCCCTCAAGTATTTTAATCTGCTCCAGCTCTGATGTCAATCTTTCCTCCTTACCTCAAAGTAATCTTAAGCGAAGATTTTAGCTGGGAAATGATTTCCTGTATGATCCGATCCACTTCTTCTGTCTGAAGAGTCCGGTCTGAATGTCTAAAGAAAAATCTGACTGAATAACTGATGGTCCCTGGAACCAACGATTTTCTTTGAAATCGGTCATAAATCGTAAATTTCTCAAGATAGGGGACAGGGAGCTTTTCCAGTTGCTGTTTTATTTGCTGGTAGGGTATGGCTGCATCTATCAGAAAAGATAGGTCGCGGCTTATGCCCGGGAATTTTGGTATGGCTTGAAACTTAAAAGGTCTGGGCTGCCTCTGGAGAAGCTCAGCTAAGTCAATTTCAGCACAGAATACCGGTCTTTCCAGGTCATAGTTTCTGGCCAGGTCAGTTTTCAACAGACCTATCAAACCCACAGTGTCTTGTTTCAACAAAACTTCAAGAGACTGACCAGATTGGAAAAACGGATGTTCTATAGGCTCAAAAGAAGGAGAATCATAGCCGAGATAAGTGAACAAATCTTCTATGGCCCCCTTGAGAACAAAAAAATCAGTTTCTTGTTCCGGCTGCTTCCAGGTGCGCTGTGACCTTAATCCACCCGTCAGGATTCCCAGCTTCAGCCTTTCCCGGTGAAGGTTGTCCTGTTCAAGAGAATATACATTTCCCACCTCAAAGATATGGACCCCCTCAGCTTCCCGGTTAAAATTCCAAACCGCATTTTCCACTAACCCGGGGAGTAGGGAGGTTCTCAGAACTGACATCTTTGAAGAAACAGGGTTCTGGAGTTTGATGGCCTGGAAGCCGCTCTGCCAGAGCTGTTCTTTTTCCGGGTCGGCAAAGCTGAAGTTAATAACCTCATCAAAACCGTGATGAAACAAGATTTCCCTCAAGCCCCAGATTCTCTCTCTTTTTCTTTCACCCGGGAGGGTAAAAGAATTAGCCGGGGTTACCTGACTTGGAATTCGGTCATAACCATAAAATCTAGCAATTTCCTCTATAAGATCGGCTTCCCTTTCCAGGTCTACCCTGAAAGTAGGGATTTCTGCTATCCAGAAATTCTCGTTCTGTTCTTTAAGCTTAAGACCTAGTCCGGTTAGAGTCCTGACTACGAAGTCAGGTTCAACTGTTATTCCCAGAAGACCATTGATTTTTTTGAGTCTCAGGTTGACCGTTTTTGGCCTCCGGGGCATTGGATAGGCATCAAACAAACCCTGGGAAACCCGGCCCCCAAACTCACAGAGAACAGAGGCGGTCATGCTGGCCCCAACCGGGGCTGCGTTGATATCTGCTCCTCTTTCGAACCGGTAGGAAGCGTCAGTGCTCAAGCCCAATTTTTTGGCAGTCTGTCGGATAGAGGTAGGATTAAAATTAGCACTTTCTATGAAAACGTCAGTTGTCGTCTCAGTAATACCTGATTCTTCTCCTCCAATTACCCCAGCCACTGCCAGAGGTTTGTTCTGATCGGCAATAACCAGCATCTCTGGGGTCAATTCTACCTGGGAGCCTTCCAGCGTGCGGAGGCACTCTCCTTTTCTGGCTTTTCTGATCTTAATCTGGCCTCCCTCTATTCTGCTGAGATCAAAAGTATGAATTGGCTGAGCCAGAGAAAAACAAACATAATTACTGACATCAACTACATTATTTATAGGTCTCAGGCCAATAGCTTCTATTCTTTTTCTTAACCATTCCGGGGAAGGCCCGACCTTAAGCCCTTTAACCACCAGACCGCAATAACGAGGGCAGAGCAGAGGCTCCTGAATCTGGACATCAATCAAATCTGTGGTAGCCTCCTCCAGCATTTGAACCCGCCAACTTCTGGTTTTTATTGGTAGACCCAGTAAGGTTGCTATCTCTCTGGCTACCCCCAGGTGGCCAAGAGTATCAGGTCGGTTGGCATAAGTTTCGATATCATAAATAATATCCTCATCAGTTTTTTTAATAGTCTCCACCATCAGGCCGATCTGATTTAAGCAATCAGCCAGTTCTTCAGGGCTCAGGCTGAGATCTATGAATTCTTTTAGCCAGGAATAGCATATTTTCATTTTCGATTAAACTGCCTTATAAATCTCAAGTCGTTTTCATAAAAGTATCGCATTTCAGGGATCTGGAAGGCAAACATGGCAGTCCGATCGATCCCGAGGCCAAAGGCCCAGCCAGAATAAATTTCCGGGTCGATATTAACATTTTTGAAAACCTGAGGGTCGACCATCCCCGACCCGAGTATTTCCTTCCAGCCACTGCCACCACAAACTCGGCATTCAGGATTCTGCCCACGGCAAACTATACACTCGATGTCAACTTCAGCCGAGGGCTCGGTAAAAGGGAAAAAGCTTGGACGAAAGCGCAATCGAATTTTTTCCCCGAATAGGGCTTTAAGAAAAAATTCCAAAGTACCTTTAAGATGGGCAAAAGTAATCCCCTTATCAACTACCAGGCCTTCAACCTGGTAAAACATAGGCAAGTGAGTGGGGTCAGGAGTCTCTCTCCTGAAAACCCTTCCTGGTATGATAATTCTAAGAGGTGGTTTCTTTTTTTCCATCACCCGTATTTGAACAGGAGAAGTATGGGTCCGGAGTAGTAGTTTGTCGTTGATGTAAAGGGTGTCCCAGCTGTCTCTGGCTGGATGATCAGGGGGGAAGTTTAAAGCTTCAAAGTTGTAATAATCGGTTTCTATTTCAGGGCCCTCTTCCACGGAAAAACCCATGGAAATAAAGATATTTTCAATCTTTCGCTCGAAAAGAGTGATCGGATGAGGTGCCCCCCAGTAAAGCTGCCTTCCGGGCAGAGTTAGATCCTCAATCGGGGTGATTGTTCCTGAAACTGGAAAGTTCTTCTCCAGCTCAGACAACTTACTCTGAATTTCAGTCTTAAATTCGTTTAGCACTCGGCCAGCAGTCTTTTTCTCTTCCGGGCTCAAATTTTTGAACTCTTCAAAAAGAAGAGTCAAATAACCCTTCTTTCGTCCGAGGAAGAGCTGTCGTAATTCTTCTACCTGCTGGCTTTCTTTAACCGCGGCAGCCCGGTCGAAGAAGAGCTGGCGGTAGTTATTTATTTTGTCCTGCAGGGTGCTCATATCTCCGGTCAAACCTTGGATTGCTTTACTCGGTCAGCCAGAAAAGAAAAGGTTTGGGGAGCAGACACAGCGATTTCTGCCAGGATTTTCCGGTCCAGGTCGATATTCAGGGTTTTAAGACCTTTGATAAACTGGCTGTAGGACAGGCCATTATTTTCAGCGGCTGCTTTTATTCTAATAATCCAGAGCTGGCGAAAATCCCTTTTCTTGGTTCTGCGGTCGCGATAGGCATACTGCAGACCTTTTTCAACCGTCTCTTTGGCAGTCCGGTAATTACTCTTCTTGGCTCCTCGGTATCCCTTTGATAGTTTTAATATCTTTTTTCTTCGTTCTTTTTTCTTATAACTTCTTTTCACTCTTGGCACTTCGGATCTCCTTTCTGAAAGATTGGCTCAACAGTTGGCCCGGGGGGTCTCCTAAAAATCATATGGTAACATTTTCTTAACCAGGCGGCGGTCGGCCGGGCTAACCTCAGCCTGTCGGCCAAGCTGCCGGATTCTTTTAGCTGATTTCTTAGTCAGAATGTGGCTCTTGTTGGCTTTTTTGTGCAAAACCTTTTTACTGGCTGTTATCTTGAACCTCTTTCTGGCTGCTCTTTTGGTTTTTAGTTTGGGCATCTTTTCCTCCTGTTTTTATCGGGACGATTAACACCGTGCTGGCCCAATTGTGCTTCTTGATTTCTCCATCCTGGCGGGCAATATCCGAGACATCAGCCAGGACCCGATCCATAATCTGCTGGGCCATTTCGGGACGGGCTCTCTCTCTTCCCCTGATCATAATAGTTATCTTGACCTTATTACCTTCTTCAATAAAACGTCGGACATGTTTCATCTTGAAATTGTAGTCATGGATACTTATTTTCGGGCGGAATTTGATTTCTTTAATCTGGATCTGTTTCTGATGCTTCTTGGCTTCATGCTCCTTTTTGTGCAACTCATACAGAAACTTGCCGTAATCCATTATCCGGCAGACTGGTGGATTGGCCTGAGGAGCGATCTCTACCAGGTCCAGACCTTTATCCCTGGCCAGGTCCAGGGCTTGAGGTACTGACATAATTCCTAACTGTTGCTTGTCCTCATCAATGACCCTGATTTCCTGAGCTCTGATCATTTCATTAATCCTGTGTAGTCTTGCCTTAGCTTTTGCCGGGCGATAAGGTTCTCGGTGAAAAATAGTCGACCTCCTTTACAAGTTTATAGGTTTATTTGAAGTGATTTATTCTCTACTAATTCTTTTACCCGAGGCAACAGATCCTTAAGGCTCACCTGGCCGAGGTCGCCTCGACCATGAATTCTTAAAGACAAACTGTCGTTGCTGACCTCTTTATCTCCTACTATGGCCATCAATGGTATCTTTTGGAGTTCAGCCTGCCGGATTTTTTTATTGACCTTCTCTCTGGAATAATCCACTTGGACTCGTAGACCCTGGGCTTTGAAAACTTCCTGAATCTTTTTAGCATAGGCTTCATGACGGTCGGCTATCGGCAGGATAATCATCTGCACTGGAGCCAGCCAGAGGGGAAAACTGCCTTTGTAATGTTCTATAAGTACCCCAAAGAACCTTTCCATAGAACCAAGTAAAGCCCGGTGAATCATGTAGGGGCGATGGAAGCTGCCATCTTCACCCACATAACTCAGGTCAAATCTTTCAGCCAGATTGAAATCCAGCTGAACTGTAGTACATTGCCACAGGCGACCTATAGCGTCCTTTATCTTTATGTCAATTTTTGGGCCGTAAAAAACCCCCTCTCCTTTATCGACCTGATAAGAAAGACCGGTATGTTTCAGAGCTTCTTCCAGGGCCATCTCAGCCTTGTCCCAATCCTCAAGTCGGCCAACATATTTTTCTGGCCGAGTGGCCAAATAAATTCTATAATCTTCAAAGCCAAAGGCCTGGAATAGTTTTATAGCCAGGTTGATGACTCTTTTGATTTCTTCTTCTAACTGTTCACCCCGGCAGAAGATGTGAGCGTCATCTTGAGTAAATCCCCGAACTCTGAGTAATCCATGGAGCACCCCGCTTCTTTCATACCGATAGACAGTTCCCAATTCGGCCCAGCGCAGAGGTAGCTCTCGGTATGATCTCTGTCGGGATTTATAAGCCACGATATGAAATGGGCAGTTCATCGGTTTTAACTGATACTTGAAGCCTTCAAACTCCAGAGGGGGAAACATGGCTTCGTAGAATTCAGTGTGGCCGCTTTTTTTCCAGAGATCCAGCTTGGCGATATGAGGAGAATAGATGAATTCATAACCGTCTTTTAAGTGTTCCTCTTTCCAAAAAGTCTCGATTTCATGACGGATAATGGCCCCTTTAGGATGCCAAATAACCAGACCGCCGCCCAGGTCTTCACTGGTGCTGTAAAGTTCAAGCTCCTGTCCCAGTAGCCGGTGATCACGCTTCTTGGCCTCTTCCAGAAAGTTCAGGTAATCCTCAAGCTCCTTCTGGCTGAAGAAAGCAGTCCCATAGATTCTCTGCAATTGCGGTCCTTTTTCATTGCCTTTCCAGTAGGCGCCAGATACAGACAGAAGCTTAAAGTGCTGAATATACCTGGTAGAAGGCAGATGAGGGCCCAGGCAGAAATCAATAAAATCGCCCTGCTGGTAAAGAGAAACCTCTGATCCTCCCTTTTCCTGGATCAGTTCCAGTTTCAATTCCTGACCACGTTCCTGGAAGATGCTAATAGCTTCTTCTTTGTTGACCACCAGTCGCTTGATGGGTTGATCAAGACTGACTATTTCCTTCATCCTTTTTTCTATGGCTTCCAGATCTTCGGGGGTAAAAGGGGTTGGCCGCAAGAAGTCATAATAAAATCCATTTTCTACGGCCGGGCCAATCCCCACCTGTATTCCGGGAAAGAGGTCAGTAACCGCATGAGCCAATAGATGAGCAGCACTGTGTCTCAGGACTTCTAAGGCCTGAGGATCACCAGGGAAAATCAAAGAAAGCTCTCTTTCTTGGTCAGCAGGATGATTGAGATCCAGAAGCTGTCCATTTGAGCGGAAGAGTATTGGTTTGGTCTCCTGCGGAAACTGCCGTAGCAGTTCTGATAGAGGAGCCCCTGCTTTTATGAAAAAAACAGACTCTTCAACCTTGATTTTAATTAGCTTTTCCATCAATCCAATTCAACTTTTTCTTTTGCTCTATCTTACCATAATCTGGTTAACTTTTATCTTCTGGAGATAAAAAAATAAGATAAGGTGGTAGGCGCGGAGGGGATCGAACCCACGACCTCTTCCGCGTCAAGGAAGCGCTCTCCCACTGAGCTACGCGCCTGCCCGACAATTTTCAAGCCTTTATATATTAATTAAATCAGCCCTGAGCTGTCAAGCTGGCCTTGACTTCTTTCAGAGCTGGCTATCTAAGCCAAGGAGATGAAAAGTTATGTTTTTCAACTTACCCAGCCGATGATTTGATGATAATACGAGCGTCATAGGTTATAATAAAAATATGATAGGCATTATGTCAGATTCACATGATAACCTTCCGGCTATTAAGAAAGCCGTAGAGCTGTTCAACCAGGTTGGCTGCTCTCTGGTAATTCACGCTGGCGACGTGGTGGCTCCTTTTGCTGGCCGGGAGCTGGGAAATCTTAAGTGCCCGGTAAAAGCGGTTTTCGGTAACTGTGATGGGGAAAAAGATGGGCTGTTGAAAGTCTTTGAGAAATTTGGCCAAATAACCCGGGCTCCGTTTAAATTCAGCCATCAGAACCTACAGTTCTGGTTATCTCATTATCCTGTTGAAAATCAAAAACCAGCCGGGGTAGACGTCCTGGTCTTTGGCCACACCCATAGAGCCCAGGTTAATCGTGACAATAATCTTCTGATTGTCAATCCTGGGGAAAACTGCGGTTGGGTCAATGGTATAAGTACCATAGCTATTCTTGAGCCCACCACCCTGAAAGTGGATATTATTACTTTAGAGTCTTAAGGATTTTGGATAAGACTATGAAAGGCCTAAGTAACAGACAGAAGCCCGGATGGTTTTCTGTAAGGAAAGGGGCAAAAAATAAAACCGAAAGACCACGGGTTCGGAAACCTGACCATCTTCAAAGATCTAAAAAGACCAAATAAAAATTCGTCCAGCTGAATACAGTCATTAGACTTTAACCCCCCTTTTTTGCTATACTTATAACCTGTTTTTTGGGACTTATAATATATATAAGGTTTACCAAAATTTAAAATTAATTAAGGAGTATTAAATGAAAAAAGTCATAATCATGGGAGCTGCAGGTCGTGATTTCCACAATTTCAACGTATTTTTCCGCGATAACAAGGAATACCGAGTAGTAGCTTTTACTGCTACCCAGATCCCCGATATCGAGGGACGAAAATATCCGGCCGCTCTGGCTGGAAAGCTTTATCCTAAGGGTATTCCGATTTTTTCTGAAGCTGAACTGCCAGACCTGATTAAAACTCATAAAGTGGATGAAGTTCATTTTGCTTATAGCGATGTCTCTCATGAATATGTAATGAACAAGGCTTCTGAGGTTCTGGCGGCCGGGGCCAATTTTGTTCTGCTCGGGCCCAATGACACCATGATTAAGAGTCGCAAACCAGTGGTTTCAATCTGTGCGGTTCGAACCGGATCAGGCAAGAGTCAGACTACCAGAAAGGTAGCCCTGACTTTAAAGGCTAAAGGACGTCGAGTGGTGGTTATCAGACATCCTATGCCATATGGCGATCTGGTTAAACAGAAAGTGCAGAGATTTGCTACCTATGAAGACCTTGATCGGCATGAATGCACCATTGAAGAGAGAGAAGAATATGAACCCCATATTGATAATGGTATCGTGGTCTATGCCGGGGTTGATTATGGGGCAATTCTGAAACAGGCTGAAAAAGAAGCCGATATTATCCTCTGGGATGGCGGCAACAATGATTTTTCGTTTTACAAGTCTGACCTGGAAATTGTAGTAGTTGATCCCCATCGAGCCGGGCATGAACTCAGATATCATCCAGGTGAGACCAACTTTCGCCGGGCCGACGTCTTAGTGGTCAATAAAATTGATACCGCTGACCCGGAAAAGGTTAAGCTAGTAATGGATAATATAAAAAAGGTGAACCCTCGGGCGAAAATCATAAAAGCCAACTCTCCGATTTTCGTGGACGATGGCTCAGAGATAAGGGGCAAGCGGGTTCTGGTCATTGAAGATGGTCCTACCCTGACCCATGGCGGTATGGCCTATGGAGCTGGTATTGTGGCTGCTAAGAAATACCAGGCTGCAGAAATAATTGATCCCAGGTCAAATGCAGTTGGTAGCATCAAAAAGACTTTTGCAAAATATAATCATCTCGATAAAGTCCTCCCGGCCATGGGCTACGGTGAAAAACAGATGAAGGAGCTGGCTGCAACTATCAATAAGATAGATTGTGACCTGGTGGTTAGTGCTACTCCTATTGACCTTAACCGGGTAATAAAGATAAATAAACCCATGCTCAGGGTCCGTTATGAACTGGAGGAAGTCGGTACCCCAAACCTGAAAACTGTTTTAAAGGGATTCTAACCTGCTATCAGGAATCCAGGTTAGAAAACTGGTGACTAAAGGAGCTAAGAAGAGCCGGATGAAAACCAAGATTGCCCTGATAGCCTTTGGTGGCAATGCCATCCTGCTTGACAACCAGAAGGGTCTGCAGGAAGAACAGATGCGCAACTCTCAGAAAGCCGCTGAACTAATGGTCCAGATTATTAAAAAAGGTTATGAGCTAATCTTAGTTCATGGCAATGGCCCGCAGGTTGGCAATCTGCTAATTCAAATGGAAGAAGCAGCCAATAAGATCCCTCCTTTTTCCCTGGATGTCTGTGATGCCATGACCGAAGGCTCTATGGGATTCATGCTGGAAAAGGCCCTGGTTAATGAGCTACGAAAGAGTTCAATTGACAAAGACGTGGCCACAGTGATTACCCAGGTAGTGGTAGATAAAGGCGACCCGGCCTTTCAAAAACCCACTAAACCAGTCGGCCCCTTCTACACAAAATTCCGGGCTCAACAATTGGCCAGGCAGAAAAAATGGACCATGGTTGAAGATGCTGGCCGTGGTTACCGGAAAGTGGTCCCGTCTCCAAAGCCAATAGATGTGGTGCCTAAATGGATCATCAGGGATCTGGTTATGTCTGGTAGGGTTGTAATTGCTGCCGGCGGTGGGGGTATTCCAGTTATCATCAATGGCCGTGGCCTGTATGAAGGAGTGGAAGCGGTAATTGATAAAGACTATGCGGCCAGTCTGTTAGCCCGGGAAACCGGGGCTGAGCTTTTCATAATTTTGACCGGAGTGCCACGGGTTTATTACAACTTTGGCCAGCCTGACCAGAGGCCATTATCTGTTATTTCAATGGAAGAAGCTAAAAAATATCTGGCTGAAGGTCAGTTTCCAGCTGGCTCCATGGCTCCTAAGGTTAGGGCTGCTATTGAATATATTGAAGCTGGTGGCCAGGAAGTGCTGATTACCTCAGCCAATCATCTTAAAGCGGCTCTAATAAACCGTTCTGGCACCCGGATTGTAGCCAGAAGAGATGACCAGAATATTCTGGAGATCGGAGGACAGGTATGAAAAAAGATTTTATCAGTATTCATGACTTAACTACCTATGAATTTCACGAGATAATGGACCTGACAAAAAGGATGAAAAAGAATCCCTCAAAATTCCGTAAGGTATTAAGAGATAAAATCTTAGCCATGATTTTTCAAAAACCTTCGCTTCGAACCAGGATGACCTTTGAAGTGGGAATGCTCCAACTGGGTGGTGAAGCTGTTTACTTAGCACCATCAGATATTCAGATGGGTTCGAGGGAAGGGGTTAGGGATATCGGGAAGAATATGGAACGCTGGGTTGACGGGATTATGATCCGGACCTTTGGGCATAACATCATCCTGGAGCTGGCGGAGAGCACCAAGGTTCCGGTCATCAATGCTCTAACTGATCTGTTCCATCCATGTCAAGCCCTGGCTGACTTTTTTACTCTGGTGGAGAAGAAAGGTAGTTCAGCTGGACTGAAGCTGGCTTATGTCGGAGATGGCAACAATGTCTGTCACAGCTTGATGCTGGCTGCGGCTAGAGCCGGGACGAAGATGGCTATAGCTACTCCGCCTGGATATGAACCCAAACCCGAGGTCGTAGAATGGGCTAAGGAAGACGGAAAAGAAACCGGCTTTGAGCTTAAAATCACTAATGACCCAGTGGAAGCAGTTGATGGAGCCGATGCTGTCTACACAGATGTCTGGGCTTCTATGGGCCAGGAAGCTGAAAAAGAAGCCAGGGGAAAAATATTCTTGCCCTATCAGGTCAATATGGAATTGTTTTCAAAAGCTAAACCTGAGGCCTATTTTATGCACTGTCTGCCGGCTCATAGGGGGGAAGAGGTAACTGATGAAGTAATTGACTCAGCCAACTCCATAGTTTATGACCAGGCAGAAAATAGATTACATGTTCAGAAAGTAATTATGATGCTTTTGATGGGGAAAAAATAGATCATGGAAAAAGAGACTCAAAAACTGACAGCCATTGCCACCGAAGATCTGGCTGTAGTTGAACAAGAATTACTTCGGACCAATCGCCCGCAATCCACGGCCGAGCTAGCAGAAAAGTTGGCCTTTGCCAAAACTGCCAGTCAGAGAAACCAGCTGGTAAAAATTTATGACCCCTATGCCCGCTATGAGGTGGGAGATTTTATTTATAAAGAATATGATGAGAATCTACAGGTGGGGAGCAAGGCTACCGAACATTTTCAGGGGGGAGTGGTTTTAAGAGTCATTAACAAGGTTAGTTACCAGGATTATCATTGCGAAATGCTGGAAGTGGGTTATGACGGTGGGGGCGTTTTCCGCAAATACATTGATTACATGAAAAAGACCCACACCAAAGTTCTGCTGCCATCAAACCTGGAGAATAAAAACCTGGAACCGAAAACTCTGGATCAAGAGCAGGACCCCCGACTGACCGAACTTCCCATGACTGAGAAAGACCTGAAAACTTTAGAAAGAAACTTGCGAAAAGCTCTGGCTTCAACAGCTAATTTCTTTGGCTGGAATGATTTATGGCAGTTGAGCTCTAAGAGGCCAGAAATACCTGAGGAAAAAATAAAAGAAATTTCTGAAGCCTTAGCTGGCTCCAGAACTTCGGTCTCGACAAAGGATTTAGTTAAGAACTATTTTAACTTAGAGCCTTCCTCGGACCTATTTGAACTCTATTGTCTCAGTTTGAATCAACTCCTGGAGAAAAAATTCCGGCGAGAATTCATCTGCCTGTCAAGTGAAGATTGGGGAAAATGGCATCTTAAGAGCGTTCTGAATAATCTACCGGTTGGGCTACCAATTTCAGCAGAAGCTGCTGCTGTTCCTGATTTAGGAGAGGCCGAAGGCCTGCAGCATACCCTGGTGGAGAATTTTCCTTTTAAGGTTTATTTGACCTGGCGAGAGATTTTATCCGGAGCGATAAGAATTCCCAGAAGCCTGAAAAGGGAATTTAATTCTCGAGAATACCAGTTAGTGGATGATGAAGACGGAACCTCCTATACGGTTTATTATTTCCCTGAAGGTAATTATCTGATAGGCCTGGCTGAATATTTCCGTAATAACAATGTGCCCCAGGGTGCCAGCTTGACTCTGGATAAAAAGGGACCAGGCCGGTTAGCTTTCTGGGTAAAAAAGTCTAAAAAGAAAACCGCCACCATCGTTCTGGATTATGATCCAAAGACCAGCCGGTTTTCTATTTCCCCGCTAGAGGTCTTTACCCTGGCTATGCCCAACAAGAGTCTTTACCTGGAAAAGGAAGTGGTGGAAAAGCTGCTTCAACTTTATGATGATTGTGGGCCAGATGATCTCAGGCAACTGCTGGTCAAGATTCTGACTACACCCGAACTTACAGGCAACAGCCGGGCAGTTCATTTTTTAAGGGCTTACCATATGGCCGATCTGATCAAGGCGACTACTCCTGAAGACGTTGAATATGTCCTTAACAATGGGCCCGAATTCGTGGCTTCAGAAAAAAAAGAAGGCCTGTTCTTCTACCAGGAAGTAAAGGTGGCCGAAGAAATGGCGGCTGAAGAAGAAGTCAGAGCAGAGAGCTCTTTACTGCAATCACTGGCTGAGCAATTAGCTGCTGGAGAGGCTGAACAAGAGGGATTGGTTGAAGCTCCGGCTCCTGAGGTAGCACCACAGCCGGTGACAGAACCTAGCCCGACCGAAACCGAGGCTTCAACTACCGGCCCTCCAAGAGATGAAATACAGGTCAAGCTTGAGCCTCTAAAACAGGAAAAAGAAAAGGTTAAGGCTAAAGAAAAACCAGCCAAAAAGCAAAAAGTTAAAAAGGCTCAAGATAAAGGACTGAAGCCCAGAAAAAGTGAGCGTCGCGCTATAGAAGAAAAAATCGCCGAAGAAGAATCAGAGATAGAAGCCCTGGAAGCTATTAAGGCTCAGGAAGAAGAACAGGAATCCGAAGCCGAGGCCGAAGAAGCCATTCCTGTAGATATTGAGGTGACCAAAGAGGAGCCAAAGTTCGGGTTCTTTGCCGAAATGCTTAAGTCTGCCCTGGGTAAAAAGCAGCCTGAAGAAGAAGAAAAACAAGAAGAGGAAGAAGGGAAAAAATAACCTGATCTTTATCTACTAACGACAAGCACTATTTTAAGTCTGGGCTGTTCATTAAACTAACCAAGTATGCATCTTTGTTCCAAAGATAATCTATCGGGCTTCGAATAATCCAGCTTAATATTGTCCGGTCATAAGATCAATCGTTTGTTCCCTATTCTTCTGGTTAGACCTAGTTCATCCAAAAACTCGAGAAGGGGGATGGCGTATTTTCTGCTAAGCCCGGTTAGTCTTTTAAATTCTCCGACTGTCAAATCTCTCCGGCCACGCGCCTTTAACTCACTTAGCTGGGTTTTCAAACTATTCAACCAGTCGGAGTGAATCCAGAATCCCTCCTGGCTCTTAACAATTTTTTTCTGACGGAGCAAGAGATCCAGCAAGGTATTGAGACGGCTGGGATGGATTTTGAATTTTTGGGCTAGCTCATCAAACGAAGCCAAAGAAAATTTTTCCTGGCGAAGGAGATTTTCCACGGCCTTCATCACCTCGGCTTCTTCAGAAGAAACTCGAGTTTCAAAACTGCTTAAGGCAGCCAGATCTTTTGTCAGGATTACCTGGCCGTCTTTAGCCAGGCGCTTCAGAGCTAAAAGCAAAATCTGCCTTGGGAGTGAGAAGCGGTCTTGTATCTTTTTTAGAGGGACACCCTGTTCCTGGGGTCTTTTGCGGTGATAACTTTCTATATAATCGTAGATTTTCTTTACCAGAAAACTGAAGCTTCTCTGGCTGAGAATGAACAAAGGGGAAAATGACAGGATGTAAATCTGGCCTTCTTTTTCCAGGTTCATAGCCAGCGGCAAAAGCTGTGGCGGTCTCAGCTGGCAGAAAGTACCGATGTCTTCTTCCCTTAAGCCTTTGATGCCAGCTTCATCGGCCAAGGCCATAACCAGGTCTTCTTCTGACCCGGTCAATCTATCCAGCCAGGCGACGAGTTTATCCTCCTTTTGTTTTTTTATCCGGTCGGCTTCAGGGCAAATTACTCGGAGCTCCAGGGTTTCTCCTTCCTGGTTGGGCTTAAAGTTCAGGCGGTCATTCCAGACCAGAGCTTCAGGCAAGCTAGTCCGGACCAGTAAATAGGGTTGCGATAGTCGTGGGGAGAGGGCCGAAGTAGATTTAAAAGTCGCAGAATATCCCTTCTTACCCAGAAAAATCTTGCCTGCCAGTTGCTGGTCAGGTCGCAGTGAGCTATTTTCGGCAACGGCATAAAACCTGCTTTCAGAAGCTTTCATTTTTCCCTCGGATCTCATCTATGAGTTAGGTTGTTCTGGTAACCGGCCAGGGCAAATTCTACTTTTTTTAGCAAGGGATTACAGCTTACCAACACCACTTTTATTCTATCCCCGAGCGAGAAGGTGGTGCCGGTTTGCTGGCCCCGCAATATCTTTTCATTTTTTCTTAAGAAGAAGTCGTCTCCCAGGGCATGATAGGGAACAAGTCCCCCTACGAAATAATCATCTAACTCCACCACCAGACCGGCCCGGTTAATGTCAGTGATGATTCCGTTGAATTCCTGACCGAGTTTGTTTTTTAGCAGCCTGAGGATTCTCCATTCTAATAGCGACTTTTCTGCTTCATCAACTATTCTTTCCCGCTGGGAGCAATGCCTGGCGATTTCTCCAAGAGGCCAGGGACCTGGCTTTTTCCCAGTCAGAGCTCTTTTAAGCAACCGGTGAATTACCAAGTCTGGATATCGCCTGATAGGCGAGGTGAAATGAGTATAGGCTACCTGGCCTAAGCCAAAATGTCCGCAGTTTTCTTCCGAGTAAACTGCCAGTCTCAGAGATCTCAGAACCTGAATGGTGATAAATTTTTCTTCGGGCCGGTTTCGAAAATGTTCGATAATCTTTTGAAGGTCCGATGATTTTATCTGGCTGGACTTTGGCAGGCTAAGGCCAAAATGGATTAGCAGGTTTCTTAATTTCTCCAGGTCAGAATGAGCTGGGGGCGGGTGTACCCGGTAGAGACAAGGATAATTTAACCTGGTTAGATAATTAGCTACCGCCACATTGGCTATCAACATAAATTCTTCAATCAGGGCGTGAGCTTCATTTTGCTCTGAAGGCACCACTGCAGTCAGGAAGCCTTCTTGATAAACTAGCTCTGGCTCTACCAGGTCAAAATCCAGGCTGCCACGCTTGAGTCTCTTGGCCTTTAAGATTCGGGCCAGTTTTCTCATTTCCATGAGGTCCGGTAGAATGTGCCGGTAGCGCTTCTTTTCCTTTGAATCGTCCTGAAAAATCTTAAACACCGAGGTGTAAGTCAACCGTTCCACAGTCTTAATAACCGAAGGATGAAAATCAGTTTTAACCAGGTTACCCTGGTGGTCTATTTCCATCAAGGCGGTGACTGTCAGGCGAGGCACTCTTGGTCTCAGGCTGCACAGGTTATTAGATAACTTTTCTGGCAGCATTGGTAAAGTCAGCTCAGGGAAATAGGCGCTGGTACCCCTTAAATAAGCTTCCTGGTCTAAGGCTGATCCAGGTTTTATATAATTGGAGACATCAGCAATATGAACCCCAAGCAGATAATTTCCATTAGTCAATCTCTTGATACTGACAGCGTCGTCAAAATCCCGAGCTTTTTCCCCGTCGATAGTTACCGTTGTCCATTTTTGGTAATCAGTTCTTCCTTTTAGGTCTTGGGGCCTCGGGTGATCAGGTAGAGACTCAGCTTGATTCAAGGCCGGTTCAGAAAATTCTTTGGGCAGGTTATGCTGGTTGATGACCACTTCCAGATCTACTCCTGGTTCATCCTGATAGCCAAGTATTCTGATCAGCTGGAGAGAGCTGCGGTCTATTTCTACAATCTGTCCCGGAGCTGGTTTTTTACGCCCCTTAAGCTTAAGGGGCAGGGCTTCTTCAAACAGGGTATCCATGGGCAGAATATAAGGCTGATAATTGATTTCCAAAAAAACTCCATAGAGCGAGGTCCGGCCCGGTTTAATTATTCTGACAATCCGGCCTTCAGGCTTGCCCGGGAGACCTTTTTCTCTGACCGCCACTTCCACCAAGTCTCCGGTCACGGCTCCCCCGGTTTGATGGGGAGGTATAAAGATGTCCCCTGAACCCTGGTCAGGATTTTCCGGGGTGAGGAAACCGAAGCCTCTGGGATTTAGAGAAAAAATTCCTCGAATTAAACGGGGACTGGTACTTCTTAAAATCCGGTCTCCTTTAGTTTTTAACAACCCTTTCTTTTCCAGATATTTCAAAGTTCCTGGTAACTTCCTTCTTTCTTTCTTATCTAAATTCAGACCTCTTACTAATCGGTTAAGGGTAACCGGCTTGTCGTTCTTTTTCATGAATTGCATTATTTTTGTTTCCATAGGAATTTTCCTTCTAAGATATTTTTCAGTAATAGAAGATTGACAGATGGGGGATTCGGTAAATCTGGCGTATTTTCTTTACCAGCCAGATTTGTTGAATTTCCGAGAGCTGATAATCAGATTTTCCTGGGTATTCTTTCCGCACCTCTTCCAAAGCAGCTGTTTTTTCGTTCTCTGAGGTTTCGTCCCAGATCATCTCTTCTAATTTTTCATCAAGAGCTTCCAGAACAGCTTCGTCGGGTTTTTCGGCCTCAAGACAGGCTAAGGCTTCCTCCAGGGGCTCTCGTAAATAGCTGATTGCCTGAGGTAGATTTTTCAGGCAAGCTTCAACTTCCTGTTTAGCACGGGATATTTTTTCAGTCTGTTCCACCAGGGCAGCTTTCTTTCCGACCAATCGTTCTTGATATTCAGAGTAAGCTCTTAGAATTTCCTTCTCACACTGGCTCAGGGAATAGATCCTCTTTTTCCTTTTTCTGAGCAACTGCCGGCTGAAGGTCCGGTCTATACCCTCCAGGATGGCTTCCAAGGGGATATGGAGCTTTTCCCATTCTGCAATCAGGGCGACATCTCTTGGCGGTAAAAAGAACAGGGAAGTCTGGTGCTCGAGAAAAGCCCGGGCGATTTTCTGATAGTATTCCTGGCGTTCTGTCTGGCTCTGGCTTTGACTCATGGTTCTGCATTCTCCAAGGTCCTGTTCTTCTGGTAAATCAGACAGAGGCCTTCTAAAACCAAATTGGGCTCGTGGAAATTTATTTCGGGGATTTCACTGGAGATCAGCCCGGCTAAGGCTCCGGTTACTACTACCTGTGGTCTGGCAGAGAGCTCGGTGGAAATTTGAGAGACGATATTTCTAACGAGACCAATATAGCCGTAATAAAGTCCTGATTGCATGCTGGTGACCGTGGACCGGCCTATGACTGACTTTGGCTTTCTAACTTCAATTCGGGGTAACCTGGCAGTGCGTAAGTAAAGAGCTTCAGCGGAAATTTGAATACCAGGAGCAATAGCCCCTCCGAGATATTCTCCCTTTTCTGAGATGACATCGAAGGTAGTGGCCGTTCCGAAATCCACTACCAGGCAGGGGCCGCCATATTTTTCGTAGGCCGCACAGGCCAGTACGATTCGGTCGGGACCAACTTCAGCGGGATTTTCGTAAAGTATGGGCATCCCAGTCTTAATGCCAGGCCCAACCACCAGAGGTTTAATCTTAAAGAATTTTTCACAGGCTGATTGAATGATTGGAGTTAGCGGTGGCACCACAGAGGAGATAATAGCTTCTTTTATTTTTAGGTTGGCGAAACGGCCATGGCTAAGTAAATTGTTCACTATTATTCCATATTCATCAGCAGTTTTTCTCGGGTCGCTATTAATTTTCCAGTCAGCCAGAAGCTTTTTCCCTCTGAAAAGGCCAAGACCAATGGTGGTATTACCAATATCGAAGACTATTAACATTTCTTACTCCTGTTGTCATGATAAGGCAAGATTCTGATTATTTCAGAAGCCTGAAAAGCTCTGGTTATGGAGCCAATTTTAAGTTGCAACCTTCCCTTCTCATCAATCCCCTGGAACTTTCCGGCTATCGGCCCTTCTGGGCTACTCAAGACCAAACCTTGCCCCGGAGCGAGTGCTGAGCGTTTCTGGTACCTTTCTATTATTAGGTTATCCTGCCCTTTTTGAAGCTTATTATACCAAAACTGAAGGCTCGAACCAAGTAATCTGAACAAGTTGTCGGCTTTCCAGGTCTGATTGGTAATAAGATAAAGGGAGGTGGCCCCAGTCGAGATTTCAGATGGAAAATCCGACGGCCGATGGTTTAAGTTGACTCCGATCCCGGCCACCACCTGGGCTAAGCTGTGGCTGGAGGTTTGAGCTTCGCAGAGTATCCCCCCGAGTTTTTTACCTTGATAGACCAGGTCATTCGGCCACTTCAAACGGACTTCTACCTTGCTAAAATCCTGGATAGCTTCAACCGCCGCCAGACCGACTGTAAGGGGTAGAAGATTCAGGCTGGAAAGTTGAGGACGCAAAATAAAAGAAACATACAGGCCCTTTCCAGAAGCTGAGTGCCACTTTCTTCCTTTTGTCCCCCGGCCGGCTATCTGTTCCTGAGCCAGAACCGCCCAGCCTTCTGGGAAATTAAGGTTAGCCAGACGTCTGGCAAAATCATTGGTTGAGAAAATCAACTGGAACTTAAAAACTGGAGGCCCGACGCCGCTAATTTTTTTGGTGGCTGGCATTATAGATATCTATGGTTAAAGGATCGATTAATTAACCAGCTCCTGCCAGCTCCTGGCCAGTTTTTCCTGTTTCAGTTTGAGTTCAACTAAACGCTGCTTGTGTTCTTCAACCACGATAGCGGGAGCTCGCTTTAGAAAATCGTCATTATTCAGTCTGGCCTCCAATTTGCTGATGTCTTCCTTGGTTTTGGCTATTTCTTTTTCCAGTCTTTCCTTTTCAGCCTTAAGGTCAATGGTTCTGGCAACCTGAATTCCAACTTCAGTTGTCCCGGCCACACCCCGAAGCAATTTTCTGTCAACTGGTAATTCCTGAACAAATTCGATTCCCTCCACTCCGGCCAGCTGCCTGATAGCGGCCTCATAAGGTTCAGCCATAGATTTCTGGTGGCTGTTACCACAAATCCAGAGATTGACCTTTTCTTTAAGAGGCAGGCGGTTTTCAGCCCTAATAGTTCGGATTTCTGAAATGATCTCCTGAAGGAAATTCATGGTAATCTCAGCTTCCTCATCCAACCAATCGGCTGGGGGTTCTGGCCAGCTACTTTCCAGGAGGGACCTTCCGGTACCTGGAAGATGATGCCAGATTTCTTCCGTAATGTAAGGCATGAACGGATGAAGTAAGCCCAGGATTTTTTTCAGGATGTCTTCCATAACTTCCTGGGTAGTCCTATTTCCCTGGCGGAGTTCGGGTTTAATGAACTCCAGGTACCAATCGCAGAATTCATGCCAGATAAAATGATAGATGGCTTCTGAAGCCTCATAAAATTTATATTCTTTGAGAGAAGCGCTGAGCTGATGACTTACTCTGAATAGCCGGCTTCTAATCCAGCGATTGGGCAGGCTGAGGTCTTTCCGGTTGATCCTGTCCGGTTCCTCGTCTGATAGGTTCATCAAGACAAAGCGGGAAGCATTCCAGATTTTATTAGCAAAGGCCCGGTAGCCAGCCATCCGGTCTTCAGAAAGAGAAATATCCATACCCGGGACCGCCAAAGAAGAAAGGGTAAAGCGGAGAGCATCGGTGCCGTATTTATCGATCATTTCTAAAGGGTCGATGATATTGCCTTCGGATTTGCTCATCTTCCTTCTTTTCATATCTCTAACCAGGCCGTTGATAAAAACTTCTCTGAAAGGAATATCTTTCATAAATTTCAAGCCCATCATGATCATCCTGGCTACCCAAAAGAAGATAATATCAAACCCAGTAGCCATCAGGTCGGTAGGGTAAAAAACCTCCAGGTCTCTGGTCTTCTCTGGCCAGCCGAGAGTGGCGAAGGGCCAGAGAGCTGATGAGAACCAGGTGTCCAGGACATCTTCATCCTGCTGCACCGGCCCACCGCATTTCTGGCAAGCTTTGGGTTCATCCATCTCTACCATCAAATGGCCGCAGTCCTGACAATAATAAGCCGGGATTCTATGACCCCACCACAACTGCCGGGAAATGCACCAGTCATGAATCTTATACATCCATTCAAAGTAGGTTTTAGTCCAGTTTTCAGGAATAAAAACAATCTTTTTTTCCTCGACCACCCTCGTAGCTTCCTTAGCCAGGGGTTCAATTCGTACAAACCACTGCCAGGAGAGGTGAGGTTCAATGATTGTCTTACAGCGATAACAGTGACCAACGACGTGGGTATAATCTTCAATTTTTACCAGCAAGCCAATTTCTTCAAGCTTTTCTACTACTTTCTGGCGGCACTCAAAGCGGTCCAGCCCCTGGAAAGCTTCTCCGGCTGCTTCGGTCATCTTGCCGTTGCCGTCTATGACAATAATCTGCTCCAGCTGGTGTTTTTTACCGAGCTCGAAATCGGTTGGATCGTGGGCTGGAGTCACTTTAACCGCGCCAGTGCCGAAATCTCTTTCCACGGTTTCGTCAGCGATGACCGGTAAGAGACGGTTCTGAAGAGGAAGGATGACTTTTTGGCCATGATACCGGGCGTAGCGATCATCCTCAGGATGAACAGCTACGGCGGTGTCGCCAAGCATGGTTTCTGGTCTGGTGGTGGCGACTATGATGCCATCATCAGAATCAGGAAAAGGATATTTGATGTACCAGAGTTTACTTTTGACTTCTTTATGTTCGATTTCTATGTCGGATAAAACAGTTCGGCAGCGGGGGCAACGATTGACCAGATAATAATCTCGGTAAATAAGATTTTCTTTGAATAGAGAGACAAAAACGTATTTTACTGCCCGGGAAAAGCCCTCATCCATAGTAAAACGCTCTCGCGACCAATCCAGAGAACAACCCAGACGCTTAAGTTGTTCAGTAATGACTCCACCGTATTTATTTTTCCAGTCCCAGGCTAATTTAAGAAATTCTTCCCGACCTATTTTTTCCCGGCTTAAGCCTTTTTCGGCCAGACTCTGTTCAATGACGTTATGAACAGCGATCGAGGCGTGGTCGGTTCCTGGTAGCCACATGGTGTTATAGCCCTGCATCTTTTTCCAGCGAACTATTATGTCGGGAAGAGTAAAACACAGGGCGTGACCCATATGCAGCACTCCGGTGACATTAGGAGGCGGCAAGACCATGGAAAATTTGGGCTTAGAGGAGTCAACATCGGCTACAAATAAATTTTCTTCAAGCCAGAACTTAGACCACCTGGTTTCAACTGGATGGGGGTCATAGGATTTACTAAGGAGTTTTTTTTCTCTCATAGGATTTTAACCTTTTTTCTTATCTTCTTCTTTTTTGTCTTTTTCATCTTTAACTTCTTCAGAGCTTCTGTCAGGTTGGGGATTAAGCTTAAGACTGGCCCGCAGTCTTTTTTCCAGCTCTCTTTCGGCTTCCAGAACTTCCTGCTGGATAAGCAAGCGGATTTCCTTCATCAAAGAAGGGCTGGTCGAATCGAGAGAGGCTGGCATTCGGGCAGAAGGATTTTCAGGCAATTCTTCGGGCAGGGTATCAGGGACTCGGTTTTTTTCCACGGCTTCTCTGACAGCCTCAGCCAGGCTCTCAGAATAAAAAGGTTTCAGGAAAATTTTCTCCGGCTTTACCCATTGCCAGTATTCTTTGGGCAGAGGATCAAAGGTCCCGCCAATTAAAAAGACAGGAATTTGGCTGCTTCCAGAGAGCTTATTGTGCAATTGCGGAAGGCCGTCTGAGACCTCCAATAAGGACGAACTCAGAATCAAGGCTTCCGGAGTTAAGCTTTCTAGCAACTGGTTGAGTTCCTCCAGACTGTCCACCAGATACAACTTGAAACTATCTGCCGGAAAAACAGACTGGCACAGTTTTTTCAACGCTGGGCTGGCATCAGCTACAATTAGGTTATAAGTCACTTTGCTCCTCAGATAGCAGGTTTACTTATACTGAAAGTAGGTAATTTACTCTACCTTTTTAGCCTTTTTCTGTCAATCAGCAGTACCCATTAAACTGAACATGTCTCGAGAGTTCCAATTATGAATGATTATTAGGAAAATCGGGTCGATGGTCCGGCTTCCCTTAAGGCTCGAAGCGAAAGGGGTTTCCCTAATATTCGACTATGACAGAGTCTGGGCCAAAGAGCTCCTCTATCCTTTCGATAAATTCCTCAGCCGGGGTAACGCTTTGGGCTTCGGCTGATTGAACCAGGCAGCAGGTGGAGCTATTCTCAAGCTGGAGATAAAGAGGGCAATCTCCTGGGAAGGCTCCCAGGATAGTTTTCATCTGCTGGATATTTTCTTCTTCCAGGGATTCTACCGGGATTCTGATAATTGTTTTTCTAGCTAGATTCTTCATGGCCTCAGTTAGAGGTAGAATCTGAGAAACAATTATCTTTCTGGCCTCAAAACTATCGGCTGCTAATTTCCCTTTGAGCCAGACTAGCTGTCCGGATTTCAGGTGAAGACTAAACTTATTATAAGCTTCAGGAAAAACCGTAACCTCTACCTGACCGCTAAGGTCTTCCAGGACAAGAGTGGCCATCCGGTCTTCTTTTCTGGTTTTTATCAGTTTGATGGAGATGATTATCCCGCAGAGACGAACTTCTCGGTCCAAGTCCTTCTCAGGGTCTAATGCTTCTACCGAGTGACTGACCAGGTTAGACAATCTCTTCTTGTAGCGGGCTAAAGGATGGCCTGAAACGTAAGTTCCCAGAACTTCTTTTTCATGAGTAAGAAGAATCTGTTCATCCCACTCATTCATAGACTGGATTTCGGCTGGAATCTCAGGCTGAAGAATATAGTCATCTCCAAATAAGGAAATAGCTTTTTCTTCTCTGGCTTTCTGCTTTTGGCGGCCAAATTCTATGAGGACATCTATAAGATGATAGAGCTGAGATCTTTTCCAGCCAAGGGAATCCATAGCCCCTGCTTTAATCAAGCTTTCCAGGGCTTTGCGGTTTAGGATTCTGGAATCGTAATCCTCAAACAGTTCAAAAAGGTTTTTGAATCGGCCAGGTTTTTCTCTGGCAGCTATGAGTTCCTGGATGGTATTTTCTCCAACATTCTTGATGGCGGCCAGGCCCATCCTGACCTGGTTTCCTTCTACAGTGAAGTGGTAATAGCTATGGTTGATATCAGGCGGCAGAACCAGTATGCCCAGCTCTCGGCATTCATTTATATACTTAACTAATTGGGAAGTATCACCTTTTTCGGCTTCGGAGGTCAGAAGGGCGGCCATAAAATGGACCGGATAATGAGCTTTGAGGTAGGCCGTCTGATAAGCCAGATAGGCATAGGCGGCACTATGTGATTTATTGAATCCATACTCTGCAAACTGGGCGATCTGGTCAAATATTTTTTCTGCCCTGGACTGAGAAATGCCTTGGCGCTTGGCACCCTGCACAAAACGTTCCCTTTGGGCTTTCATGATTTCTCTAACCTTCTTACCCATAGCCTTGCGCAGAACGTCAGCTTCGGCCATGGTGAAACCAGCCAGGTCGGTGGCGATGCGCATGACCTGTTCCTGATAGACGATGATGCCGCGGGTTTCTTTAAGGATAGGCTCAAGCTGAGGAACTTCGAAGGAAATTTTTTCTGGATGGTGTTTTCTCTGAACAAATTCTGCCGTCATCCCGCTCTTGAGAGGCCCCGGCCGGTAAAGAGCATTAAGGGCGATAAGGTCGCGGAACTCTTCCGGTTTGAAATTGCGAAGCTGTTCCTTCATTCCGTAGCTTTCAAACTGGAAAACGCCATTAGTTCTGCCTTGCTGGAAGACCTCAAAGGTTTTCTGGTCGTTGAGGGGAATTTTATCTAAATCAGGGTTGTCCCCTGTATCTTTCTTAATAAGCTCCAGAGTATCAGTGATGACTGTTAGATTGCGAAGTCCTAACAGGTCCATTTTTAGCAGGCCTATAGCCTCGATATCTTCCATAGGGAACTGGGTGGTGACTTCACCCCGGGTTGATTGATAGAGCGGGATAAATTCAACCAGGGGTTTGGGGGTGATAACAATCCCGGCGGCGTGAATTGAAGGGTGCCGAACTTGACCTTCAAGCTTTCGGGCTATATCGAGCATTCGGGCTATGTTTGCATTTTTCTGGTATAAGTCCTTAAGTTCAGGCACGCTTTTTAAGGCCCCTTCTATGTTAGAATCTGGGCCCTGGGACGGAATTAATTTGGCTACCCTGTCAACCTCACTCAGGGGAATTTCCATGACCCGGCCGACATCCCGGATAGCTTGCCGGGCTGCCATGGTGCCAAAGGTTATTATCTGACAGACATTCTCCTGGCCATATTTTCTGGTAACATAATCTATGACCTCCTGTCGCCGCCTTCCGCAAAAATCAATATCGATATCTGGGAGGCTGATCCGGTCTGGATTGAGGAAGCGTTCAAAAAGAAGATCATACTCAATCGGGTCAATCTGGGTAATTTCGAGACAATAGGCGATGAGGCTTCCGGCGGCTGAACCCCGGCCTGGTCCAACCGGAATACCGCGCTGTCTGGCAGCGCTGATCAAATCCCAGACTATCAGAAAATAACCTTCAAACCCCATCTGTTCAATGAGCTTGATTTCCCGCTCGAGGCGGTTCTGGTATTCTTCCAGAATATGGGGGGTTAGCCCTTGGGTTATTTTTTCCTGGATCTGTGGCAGACGCTTTTCAAATCCCTTATGGACTACCTCTTCAAAATAGTCCCGAAGGTTTTTGCCGCCGGGGGCCTGGAAATTGGGAAGGAAATGGCCAGTCAGGGGAAACTCAAAATTGCAGCGGGCAGCGATATGCCGGGTGTTTTCCAGAGCCTCAGGATAATCCTTGAAGAGCTGGCGCATTTCGGCAGTGGACTTAAGGTAAAATTGGTCACTGGAAAAGCGGAGCCGGTCAGGATCGGAGAGCTTCTTATTGGTCTGAATGCAGAGCAGGACATCCTGGATCTGGGCTTCCTCCCGCTTCGAAAAGTGGACATCATTGGTGGCCACTAAAGGAATCCCCAGCTTTTTTGACAGCTCTACGATACCAGGTAGAATTTTTTTCTGCTCCGGCAGGCCGTGGTCCTGAATTTCCAGGTAGAAATTTTCCTGACCAAAAATTTCCAAATATTCACGGGCTGCCTGCTCAGCCCTATCGTCCATATCTTTAACCAGGTAATCATTAACCTCCCCTTTGAGACAGCTTGAAAGGGCTATCAGGCCAGAGGAGTATTCTCTAAGAATATCTTTGTCGATGCGTGGCCGGTAATAAAAGCCTTCGAGATAAGCTGCGGTTAGCAAGCGGCATAAGTTGCGGTAGCCTTTTTCGTCTTTGACTAAAAGCAGGAGATGGTAATTTCCAGTATCTTCACCGTTTCCGGGTTTTTTTTCCAACCTTGATTTTTGAGCTATATAAACTTCACAGCCGATAATAGGTTTTAATCCCTGGCTTCTAGCTTTTTTGAAAAACTCTACTGCCCCAAAGAGATTACCGTGGTCAGTTAGGGCTAAAGCGGGCATGCCTAATTTATTGACGGTCTCCACCAGGTCGGAAATCTTCAGACAGCCGTCCAGAATGCTGTATACGCTGTGGACGTGAAGGTGAATAAAAGCATTATCCATAATTCTTAACCCTTAATTAAGGAGCTGCCAGAGAATAATTATTCCCATTCAATAGTTCCGGGTGGCTTGGAGGTAATATCGTAAACCACCCGGTTGACGCCGTCAACCTCGTTGACGATTCTGGTGGAAATTTTTTTTAAAAACTCAGGCCGGGCCTGATACCAGTT
>JAQULR010000045.1 GCA_028749205.1 Acidobacteriota bacterium
TTCAGTCTCTTGACATGAGGTAAAATAGGTGGTAGAAATTAATGAAAAAATGAAAGAGGATAGGGCCATGAGTTACTGCGATGACGGTGACCCATACCCATCTAAGATAGATGGAAGTAGAGAATTTAATCTGGCTGTTTGGCCGGCTGTTGGGGTGAGCCGGACCGGAGCTTAAGCTTTCCGTTCACCTCCAGCCGGTTGAAGGTGGAGGTGAGCGATGGTCAATCCATTACTGGCACCGGAATTAAGGGAACTGCTAGCTGAAAAAAAATATTCTGAGCTCTGCGAATTTTGTGAATCATTCCATCCCGCCCAGATCGCCGAATTTCTCTCTGCCCTGACCCCAAAAGAAATCTGGGAAATACTGAGTCGTCTCTCACCTAGCTTACGCGGTGAAATTTTCAGCCATATTGATGAAGATGTCCAGCTGAACATGATCAACACCCTGGGCCGGGAGGTTATGGGTAAGCTTCTATCAGAAATGCCTCCCGATGACCGCGTTGACCTGGTAAAGCATCTGCCTGAAAGACAACGGGAAGCCATTATCCCGGCTATGGCTCAAGCTGAACGAGAAGATCTTCGACGTTTAATTGCTTACCCAGAAGGCACAGCAGGTTCGGTTATGACTTCTGAGTATGCTGTGCTAAACCCAGACCTAACAGTAGAAGATGCCCTGCTAAAATTGAGACGAGAAGCCCCCAATAAAGAGACTATTTATTACAGCTTTGTAGTAGATGAAAACCATAAACTGATAGGTTTTGTTTCCTTAAAAGATCTGATTGTCGCCCCGACCGGAGCCCGAGTTAAAGACATAATGTACGAAGATGTGATCTTTGCCCGGGCCTATGATGATCAAGAAGAAGTTGCTCGACTAATTCAAAAATATGACTTACTGGCAATTCCAGTAGTTGATGAGCAAAACCGTCTGGTTGGCATCATCACCCACGATGACGTCATGGACATCCTCCAGCAAGAACAACAGGAAGACGTAGAAAAGTTGATGGCCATCGGTGGCTCGCACGAGGTTGGAGTCTATACAAAACTTTCTACCTGGGATCATTTCAAGAGCCGGATTCCCTGGATAGTTGTTCTGGCTCTGATGGGTTTTGTTTCAGGATTAATCATCCAGAATTATGAGAGCATTTTTCTTCAGGTAGCTATCTTGGCTTCTTTTATGCCAATGTTGACTGGAACTGGCGGCAATGCTGGCAGCCAGTCAGCCACTCTGGTAATAAGAGCCCTGGCGGTAAATGAAATAACCATCAGAGATGCTTTTAAGGTTTTGAGTAAAGAATTCAGGGTGGCTTTTTTAATGTCAATTATTCTGGCGGCGATCGCCTACCTCCGGGTTATGGCCTTCTATGGACAGGCGGCTTTACCTCCCAGCGTAACCCCTTTAAAGGTAGGGCTGGCAGTGGCCATAGCCTTGGCCCTGCAGGTTATTACTTCCACCCTGATTGGGGCTCTTCTCCCTCTGGTGGCTGTATCCGTTAAGGTTGACCCGGCAGTGGTCGCCAGCCCTCTGCTGGCTACTATGGTAGATATTTTCGGATTACTTATCTATTTCAACGTAGCCAGGTTAGTGTTGAATCTATGAGATAGTCTAGTAGTCAAAACCGAATATAGCTCTGTTTTAAGGTGCATTTCCTTTAACATGCCATAGGCTGTCAATAGGCGTATAGTATTACGAGGTAGATCGGCATATAGTTTTACCAGTCCGAAGGCATTGGTCGATGGGATTGTGAGAATCATTCTTTAATAGGCCGCTTGGCTGGAGGTGCCCGATGCCGAGCGCCGTTGGGAAGATCAGCCGACCTGATAGCTGGGAAACATTTTGAGAAGAAAGGGATTCGGTTGATTAATTTTAAAAGAAATTGGAAAGGTTTAGGTTCCGCTGTCGCTGCAAGGGAAAAAGGGGAATATCTAGGGTGTCCCCATTTTCTTAGGCCTCTCAAGAAGATAAATTATTGCTAACCAGAGAATTAGAACCAGAATTGCTGAATAGATTCTGAGATGATTTGAGACAGTAAAAACATTAAAAAGTCCGTGAAAGACAGCCGCCAACGGCAGACTGAAGAGAGCTGCCAAAAACTGTGATTGCCCTTTCATCCTGGCTTTAGCCACAGAGAAGCCCCAGACAGAAGAAAACAGAGCGTGAGTCAAAGGGGAAGCCAGCGCCCGGCCAAAGAAAGCCAGTCCGGTCATCATAGGTAGATAACCAAGATTCTCAAAACTGGCAAAACCAATAGCCACCGAGGCGGCATAAACCACACCATCAGAAGGCTCATCGACATCCCGCCATTTCATAATGAATATGGCAAACGGCAAAAATTTAAAAATCTCTTCCAGAGGTCCAACCACACCGAGAGAATAATAAAATATTTCTTTAGCCTGGCCTTTGGCTACCACTAAATTAAAGCCCGCAGGTAAGCCCAGAAGGGGCAACTGTCTGTAAGTTATAAAGCATAAAAACCCAGAAAGAAATCCTAACAGGAAAGCCTCCAGCAGGTTAATCAACGGCTCCGGCTGTTGGCGGTCTTTATAATAAAAATAACCCACCCAGAAAATGGCCGGCCCGATTATGCTGGCTAAGATTTTCCAGAGGATGATGCTTTCCACAGCTCTAATACTTTAACAGACATCCGTTTGCTTTTAGCCTACCGTAGATAAAGCCCTCTTCCTCCTTCTCAATGATATTCAAGGTGCGGTCAACCTGGTTAATAGGCCAGGAATAACTTTCGTCCCAGCCAAATAAACCTTGGAGTGTATAGCTCATTGGTTTCTTTCGGTTTTCTATTTCCCTTAAATTAAACAAGCCAGATAATTTTGTCAATTAAAATTCCTGTCTGCAACAAGAATTGTATTGCTCTCCTATTGAGCTCATCGCTAATGAATACTAATTAAAGATGAGATGGCGGAATATAAAAGAACCAGAGGCCGCCTTTAAGATCAACTGGGTAACAACTGGCAAGCTTTAGATTTTCAACGACAAAGGCTATAATAATAAAAATCATAAATAATGATGGACAAAAACGCTTATCTTAGCAGCCTTTCACCTCTTTACACTGACCTTTACCAGATCGCTATGGGCCAGGCTTATTTTCTTGATGGAACAGCCGAGGAGGCTTCAGTCTTTGATTACTTTTTCCGGACAATTCCTTTTAGCGGCGGCTATGTGGTTTTTGCCGGCCTAGAACCATTTCTTCAAGCTCTGGAGAAGCTGAGATTTTCCCCTGAAGATCTGGACTACCTCAGTCAACTCAATTTCAATCCGGAGTATTTAGCCTGCCTGAAGGATTTTCGGTTTGCTGGCGATGTTTATTCTATGAGCGAAGGCGAGGTGGTTTTTCCTCTGGAGCCCATCATAAGGGTTGAAGGGAAGTTACTTGAGGCCCAGTTGGTTGAAACCCTTCTTCTTAATCTTATCAACTATCAGAGTCTCATCGCTACCAAGGCTTCAAGGATGAGGCTGGCTGCTGGCAACCGTCAGCTTAGTGAATTCGGGTTACGCCGGGCTCCTGCTCAGGGAGGGCTTCTGGCATCCCGGTCGGCAGTTATCGGTGGTTTTGACAGCACTTCTAACGTTGAGGCTGCCCGACTCTTCAGCCTGGAACCAGCTGGAACGATGGCTCATTCTTTCATTGAAAGTCATGGAGATGAGCTGCAGGCCTTTCTGAAATTCGTAGAAGCCAACCCGGGGCGGGCTATTCTCCTGGTCGATACTTATGATACTCTTAGAAGCGGTGTTCCTAATGCCATAAAAGCTGGGCTGAAAATAGCAAAAAAGGGTCAAAAACTCCAAGCTATTCGGCTCGATAGCGGAGACCTGGCTTACCTTTCTAAAAAATCCCGGGTTATGTTGGACGAAGCTGGATTAAATGAAGTAAAAATTGTGGCTTCAAACCTTCTGGACGAAAAGGTCATTAAGAGTTTAATAGAACAACAAGCCCCGATTGATATCTTTGGGGTCGGCACCAAGCTGGTAACCGGAGTTCCAGATGCTGCTCTTGATGGTGTTTACAAGCTTTCGGTTTTCCAAGGTCAGCCAAAAATGAAACTTTCAGATAACCTCACCAAGACTACCTTGCCCGGCCGGAAACAGGTGGCCAGATTTTCAGACCAACAGGGATTTTTCATGGCCGATGCCATCGGACTGGAAGAAGAAAGCTTCCCCGACAGGATGGTACATCCTTATGAGCCGACCAAATCACTTGACTTGAGGCACTATCAAGATGAACCACTTCTTCAGAAAGTCATGGATGCAGGGAAAAGAATAGTTAGCAAAAAAAGGGTTCACGAAATCGCCGCCTACGTCAGGCAAAGATTAAGCTTTCTGCCACCCGAACACAAGCGTTTTGAATATCCTCACATCTATAAAGTTGGACTTAGTCAGAAACTCTTATCGCTAAGGAATGGGCTGATGGAAAAATACCTGGAGCAACTTGAAGGAGAGAAACGATGAAAGCTCTGATAGTGGTAGACCTTCAGAATGATTTTGTTCCTGGCGGGAGTTTAGCAGTTCCTCAGGGCCATGAAATAATCCCCGTGGTTAACCAGCTTCAGGAAAAGTTTGAACTGGTAGTGGCCACACAGGACTGGCATCCCAAAGACCATCTGAGCTTCGCTTCTAACCATCCAGAGAAAAAACCATATGAGGTAGTCAGGCTGGATGGATTGGAACAGGTTCTCTGGCCTGACCACTGCCTTCAGGGAGAAAAAGGGGCGATGTTTGTTCCAGATTTTGACGAGAGAAGAGTAGAAGCAATTTTTCGTAAAGGGACCAATCCTCAAATCGACAGCTATTCTGGCTTTTTTGATAACGGTCGAAAAAAATCCACCGGTTTGGCTGATTTTCTAAAAGGCCGCCGGATAGAAGAGGTCTATCTCTGTGGGCTGGCAGCTGAATACTGTGTGCTGTACACCGCCCTTGATGCTATCGAGCTGGGTTTTGAGACCTATTACCTCGAGGATGCCACCCGGGCTCTGAGCCAGGAGGGCTTTGAAAAAGCCAAAGAACAGGTGGTTGGTCGCGGGGGCAAGCTAAGGTCTTTTTTGGCAATTAGGTAATAATCACCGAAACTCTCGAAATCCAAGGGCCGGCTTCTTATTTCTTAAATAGGTTCTCGTCTCCTTTTTTGAACCCAGTTATTTTTCTCGGACCAGGTAAATCTACCTTGAGTTTTTCCTTGGTTAAGCCTGATCTTAAAAAGACGGCAATTATTAGCTTCTGGGCTTTTTTTCTGCAAAGCTGCCAGGAACATAGACAGCCTCCCCGGTCTCAGGATTAACGCCAGTGTAATACATACAGGTGGACCGGGTCATTGGGGTGGGAGTAAAAATCTGGACACCCTGTTGAGCAGTCGTTTTTATCTGGCACTAAAGGTCAAAACCTTTCCTGGCCGCGGCTGTTAATTGCCTTTCTTTATTACCACATTGCCGCTAAAGGCTTTAGCTTCTACTCTGGCTCCGCCGCGGTTCACCCGGCCTTTGATTTTTTTAGCAGAGATTTTACCGACTACTTCGACAGGAAATTCGCTGTTAACCTCACCACTAAAAGCTGAAGCTTCCAGGTCAAATGAAGAACTGGCTGGAAAGATTAGCCTGATACTGCCAGAATGGGTGTTGAATTTATAGGTTCCATTTGGGAGTATCTGGCCCTGATATTCAAGTGAACCGCTTACCGATTTGGCCGCTACCCTGAGAGCTTCAGAGACTTCCAGCAGCTTAACCGAACCGCTCACCACCTCAGCTTCTACTGAGCCCCTGATCTTTCTGGCATAAATATCTCCTGAGACTGAGCTTAAATTGCAATCTCCTTCTACTTCATTAATCTTCAGATCCCCGCTCACCGATTTGGCAGCTAAAAATTTTTTCGTTCCGGCAACCTCTACATCTCCGCTAACAGTCTCGGCTTTTACCGAACCTTCAGTTCTGTCAATTTCAAGATCGCCGCTAATTGATTTAGCTTCAATCGAAGCTCCGGCTGGAATCCATAGCGTATAATAAACTGAAACATTAATGGAATTTCCTCTTCCAAAAAATTTGCTTGATTCAGGATACCGGGTTTCTATTCTTACCAGGCCGGGTTCAGAATCAACTTGAATTTCAACCTTCTGGGCGTTTTCCTTAGCTTTTTCCTGAGTGTCGGCTTCTGACTTTTTCAGAGCTTCAATCTTAACTTTATCTTCTTTCCAGGCCAGGACCTTGATATCACCCGAAACGTTGCTGATTGTAACCAGCCCTGTTGAAGTCAGCTTTTCGGTCTTTTCAAACTTTTCCTCATATTTCACTCCAGCCATCGCTGGCAATACCAGAAGAAGGCTGAGAATCATGAGAACCGTTAGCTTTAATCCTTTTTCCGGTCGCCAATCATTTTTTCTCATTGGGTTATCTCCTTTATTATTTGAGTCATTTGTTTATAACTGATCATGTCTGCTGGAGGCCGCTAAGGACTCCTTGGTTTCCAGCATGGTGTTCAAGAAATTAACTTTGGCTTCATAGGCGCCGAGCAAATATTCTCGAGCCAGAAGGTTACTTGGCTGTTTATTTATTACCTGCCGATAGAGTTCAATCGTTCCATCCAGAAGCCGGAGATTGGCCTGGAGAACCTCAACCATCTGGGGCGGCAATTCATCATTGGACGATTGCACAGCCTGGGTTAGTGATTCAATGGCCTTCTGGTAATAGAATTCAGCTTCTTGAAGTTTCTGGAGAGCTGGATTTTCTGAGGCAACCTCCAGTCCAGGCTGAGCAGGTTTTTGATAGTACCGCCCAAAATAAAAAGCCCCAGCAATAAAAACCAGCAAGATGAAGGCTGCGGTGACATATTTGTAAGCAGGAGCAGAAAGTTGGAATCTCCGGGACCGGTTTTTCTCCTGTTCTTTCAGCTCTTGAGCCGGTTGTTTGGCGCTTAGCTCTGGTATGATTTCAGACTGGATACGGATTTTCAAATTTTCCCAGATTTTATCCGATGGCTCCAGAGAATCTGCCGAAATAATTCTGGTTTTTATGGCTTTCAGGTCTCCATAAACCTGCCGGCATTGGTCACAGCGGTCAAGATGAGCTTGAAGCTTCTGATGATCTTTTTCTGTAAGCTCTTGGTCCAAGAGCCGATTGATTAACTCCTGAGCTTTTTTACATCTCATTGACCGACTCCTTCCAGCAGTCTTTTCTTTCCAAGGATTTTCCTTAGCTTCATCCTGGCTTTAAAAAGCTGCGATTTAGAGGTCCCCACCTGGCAGCCGACAACAGTGGCAATCTCATCATGAGTCAGGCCGTCTACTTCATGCAGAATAAAAATCGTTCTCAGCTTTTCCGGAAGAAGAGAAATGGCTTCGTTTATGGCCTGGGACAAGTCATTCTGTCTAGAATCAAAAGTCTGGTCTCTCTGACCTTCATCTATTGGAGTTAAAACCTCATATTTTTTTTCAAGAATTTTCTGGCGGCGGAGATAACTGTAACAGGTATTTAAAGAAATGCGGTAAACCCAGGCCGGGAAAAGTTCTGGTTGGTCCATATCCTTTAAGGATGAAAAAATCTTCACGAAGATATCTTGAACCAGGTCTTCGGCAGTCTGATGGTTACTGGTCAGGTTAAAGGCTAAGCCATAAACTTTTTTCTTATAAAGACTATAAAGCTGCTCAAAAGCTTCAAGATTGCCCGACTGAGAGTTTCTGATAAGGCCTGATAAATCAGTTGATTGTGGAATTTTTTCGGTTGTCTCCAAGGGCTGCCCTCCTGTAGCTGTCCTGGCCGGGGTCATTCTGCTGATATTATCAAACATGATCATCCTTAAAACCAGCGAATTATTTAAGTAAACCATCAGTTAAGACCTCATGAGTAAAGACACAAATAGAGGTAAAAGGGTTGCTACAAAAATTAAAGAAAAAACTGGGGACGCGATAATATGTCCCTTTTTTTAGTTGATTTACTTTCTATTTTTGTTAAAATGTTGGGGACTCCGAGTTCTGAAAGCTAAAGCTTCCAGGCCAGGCTTCAGGACCGACAGGGTAAAACTGGAAACGGTTTTGCCTCCCATTTCAGGAAAGGAGAATTAGTATGTCCTGCCTTGTTAAAATTCCAAAACATTTGCCAATTCTAATTTTTCTGTCGCTGGTCTTTTTTTTGACCACAGATCTTAGTTATGCTCAGGAGCAAGAGCAGAAACAGCAGCAGAAAAAAGAAGAGAAAGAGAAAGCCCTGGTTAGAGTTAAGACCGAGGAAATTCTGGTTACGGCAACTGCTGATAAGGAAAAGCCACTGGCTTCAGTTTCAACCATTGAGCCCCAGATAATTAACCTGTTTAAAACCAGTAATTTATCTGAGGTTCTTTCTTTCGCTCCAGGGGCCTATGTGACCGTTGGGGGAAAAGGAGAAGCTCATGTGAAAATCCGGGGTATTGATAACGATAAGTCAACCTTACTCCTTGATGGCATCCCGATTTATGAGCCCTATTATAATCTTTATGATCTGAAAACGGTTCCGACCTATGATGTGGACACAATCCAAGTAACCAAAGGCTCATCCTCTGTTCTTTATGGAGCCAATACCCTTGGGGGAATAGTTGAGGTCTTTACCCGACGTCCCCAGGAGAACGCTTTAGAAATAGAATCCAGATTCAGCCAGAATTCTACCTTTAATTACACCGCCACAGGCTATTACGCTGCTCCAAAATTTGCTCTCAAGCTATCGGCCACCCATGATGAATCAAAAGGTTTTGAGATTAAGCAAGCCGGCTCAGCTGTGCTGCTTGATAATTCAGACTATAAGAATAATTTTTTCAACGGAAAATTTTATTATTATCCCGGACAGAACAGCGAACTTCTATTTCAAGCCTCTTATTATGATTCTTCCTATGGTGTCCCAGCGGCTACTGAATACTATTTCCCCCGCCACTGGAGATTCAAGGACTGGGAGAGAACAACCCTCGGATTGGGCGGCACCTTCCCGCTCTTTAAAACCGGAACAATAAAAATCCGGACTTACTACGTGAAATTCTATAATATTCTTGACTCTTACTCAGACCCTTCATATGCCGAGTTAGACTGGGAGTCAATTTACGATAATTATGAGGCCGGAGCTTTTATTCTGGGTGCTTTTAAACTCCATCCTAAAAATGAATTGAGGTTCAGTTTTACCGGCCGTCTCGACCGCGTAAAACAAAAGAACTCCGAGGAGGATCCTTGGGAATTCTACAAGCACCGGACCTACTCAGCCGGTCTGGAAGATGAATGGGAATTGAGCCCAAAATGGAGTTTAATAGGAGGGCTGAGTCTGGATTATCTTAAAAAGCAGACTGGGGGTGACAAAACGACCGTTAATCCAATCGCTGGAATCAGGTTCAAGCCGCTCACCAATTTAGATTTCCATTTTTCTTTTTCCAGGAAGTCGCGCTTTCCCTCTATGCGGTCCATCTACAGCCCAACCAGCGGTAATCCAGATATCAAAGATGAACTCGGAACTACTCTGGAATTAGGAACGAGCTTTTCAGGCTGGATAAATGGCGGCTTAGCCGTCTTTAGCTCTAAATACAAAGATCTTATCTCTGTCATCCGTCAGCCCGACGGAACCAAAAAATATATAAATATAGGTGAGGCCTCAATTAAAGGTCTGGAAATAGAAGCCTCGAAGAGTTTTGGTCCAGTTAGTCTTCAGCTTAACTACACTTATCTTGATGCCTGGAATAAGACTGAAGAACGAAATCTGGAACTGGTTCCAGAATCCCAGCTGAGTTTCATAATCAGCTATTTTCGCCAGGATGACTTCAGCGCTGCCTTATGGGCTCTGGCCGCTTCAGAATCGGAAATTCTAATAAGCAGCAATATGGTGACAGTTCCATCTTATTTCACCTTCAACCTCTCTCTTGAAAAGCAACTCCGGCCGGGGGCTATCTTCCTTAGAATTGAAAATCTTTTTGATAGGGACTACTTTACCGAACCGGGCTATCCGGCCTCATGCCGCCGGATTATGGCTGGCTTTAGGTTTAAAGCTGGGCTGAAATAATGATGGCTCGGTCGAGCAAAATAACTTAGAGCTTTATTAAGGGAGGTTTTAATGAAGAGAACTTTAGGTATTGAGCAATATTTATTCCTGACCTTATGTTTAATCATCCTGATTTATCCTTCAGTCTATGGCCAGCAAAAGCAGCTTCCTGAGAATAATGACTTTTATGATAACGAACCTTTTAAGAACCTGGCTGTCCTGCCGATTGAAATAACCGGAGAGGTGGCTAACCCAGGGCCAGTTGACCTGTCGCGGCTCGCTCTCCATCAGGTTCAGGTGCGGGAGGCTCGGATGAGCGAAGAGGGAACAGCTTTCATCGGGGCATATGTCTATCAGGGCTATTCTCTTTTTGATATTTTAAGAGACCAAATTTTGAATAAGAAAAACCAGGAACAATTCAGCTCCCCTATTGATCTGATAGTCACCATTGAGAATAAAAGGGGGGAGAGAGCCATCTTCAGCTGGGGAGAAATTTTTTACCCGAATATTCTTCACCGGATTATCATCGCCACCAGAGTCGCCCCAATTATTCCATCTACAACTGGGGAAACCTGGCCGCTCCCGGATGAAAGCAAGGTAGTCGCCGCTAACGACCTTATTTCCGAGCGCAACCTTCAGAGCCCGGCCAAAATCATTGTAAGCAGCTCTCCGGTATCTATGTCTGTTGACAAAGGGAAAAAGCCTCTTTATTCAGAAAAAATCAGTCTCATTAAGAACGGTAAAGATGCCGGGGTATTAAATAAGTTGCCGATAGCACAACCAGAATTGACTTACCCGGCAGTCTTTTTTGGTCGAGGCAAAGGGTTTCATGGTGTCAGAACCTTTTCAGGGATCTCCCTGAAGTCAGTACTTGAAGAATTTGTTGACGTTGATAAAAACAGTCTCAGGAAGGGATATCTGGTAATAACTGGGGCAGATGGATACCGGGCGGTTTTTTCCATCTCGGAAATATTCAATCGGAATGATTTTCAGGAAATACTAATTTATGAGCAGAAAGAAAAAGAAGGAGGTAAATTTGCCATCTTTGCTGCTCCTGACTTTTTCTCCGACAGGGCAGTTAAGGCCCTGAAAGCCATCTATTTTTAAGCCCAAAAACGCGGGACACACTATCCATTTCACTATTTTTTTTAGCCTGCATTATTCATAAAAAATGAATATATATCGAGACATTCAATTATGATTGATAGGAAAATCGGGACAGGGAAAATGAGGGACACGAACCGATTTAAGTGAAGCCTCCAGGAGCTAAAATCCATAACCTCCTTGTATTGTAGAAGGCGAAACCCCGCACCGAAAGCCTATCCGAATTTACCATTGATTCCTATCCTAAAGCCCAGGGCTTTCTCATGCGTGGGAAAATCGTATTATGTCTCCCATTTTCCATTCGTGTCCTTGATTTTCCTCTTGTAATAATCTAGGTGGAGGGAAATAATCCAGGTAAGCTGAGGGATGTCCTATAACTTCTTGAGGGAATTTCTGCGGCCCTCTTTTTTGTTTCCTTATTTCTTCCTCGTTAGTTTCGGACTTTAACAAGGTAAATTTAAAAACCTGACCTGATCCTTCTTTCTAACTAAACTCGCCTCCGGTAACAGTCGCCAGGATACAAATCTTGTTGGAAGTTCCGGTTTTTTCTGAGCCTCAGAAAATAGAAAAAATCAGGAAATGAGTTTTGTGTCCCCCTTTTTCTGGAAACGGCAAAGTTTCTTTTCCATATCCTGGAAGTGAGTACCCTTCCAGAAGATGCGGCCACAGCCTGGACACAGAGCAAAGCCCTCGGCCTGCTCATAGACGAAAGGTGGAACCAAATTCTTGGCCCGGGCTTTAGGCAGGATTTTAAGCTGGCTGTTGCATTCTAAACAGCGGGAGTTGGGGTTAATCTTATCTCTGAGCTTAAAATGATCAAGCACTTGTTCAACCTGCTCTTCCCAGCATTCGCTCTCAATCAGCAAAAACCTTTGCTTAAGGGACTGTCTTTTTTTGGCTTTATTTATTAACTCGTGGTCCCGGGTAAGGATAACCCTCTTCTCCTGAGAGGCCAGCCCCAACAACTTATCATCGTCAATCCGGCGATAATAAGCTACATCAAAACCCAGCAGGCGCAGCCA
>JAQULR010000090.1 GCA_028749205.1 Acidobacteriota bacterium
CAGAATTACCTTTAGAATCGTCGACTTATTTTAGCCAGGGCCTCAAAAAGTATGTCCCAGAGCTGGCTTTGACAGATTATTCAAAGCCGTTTGACAAACTTGAGCTAAATGATGTTTTAAAAAGGGCAATGATTGTTCATAATGGCCAGTTGACCCCAGATTATAAATACTTAGAGAAATATCTTTAACCGGTTTTGTAAAGTTGAGAACATCAACGAGTTACCTGGCAATATTATCCATCTAAATAATAAAATAGGTCAGGTATTTTTATTATAGTAATAAGGGAGAGACAAAAATGAAAAAAGTTTGTGTCCTTGGTGCCGGCCTGGTATCCGGGCCTTTGATTGAATATCTTTTAAATTACGATGAGGTGCAAGTAAAAGTAGCTGATATTGAAATAGACAAAGCAAGATACTGGGTAAAAAATCACCCTCGGGGAGAAGCCATTAAGCTGGACCTTCAAGACCGTAGTGTTCTGGCCAAAATAATCTCTGAGGTGGAAGTTGTCGTCAGTATGGTCCCCTATACTTATCACGGTTATGTGGGAGAGATCTGCTTGGAGGCGGGAAAGCATCTGGTAACCGCTTCTTATATCAGTCCGGAAATGAAGGCGCTGGACCCAGAAGCCAAATCTAAAGGCTTGATCTTTCTGAATGAACTTGGCCTGGACCCCGGAATAGATCATATGGAAGCTAAGCGGTTGATTGACGAAGCTAAAGCCAGCGGTGGTCAGGTGGTCAGTTTTATTTCATATTGCGGTGGGCTGCCGGCTCCCGAAGCCAATAATAACCCTTTTGGATATAAATTTTCCTGGAGCCCACGGGGAGTTTTGTTAGCCGGTCGCAACGAGGCTCGTTATCTTTTGGATGGCCAGGAAATTGTAGTCCCATCAGAAGAGCTTTTCAGCCATTATAAAATGATTGAAATCCCCGGGTTGGGTATTTTTGAAGGTTATCCCAATCGGAATTCGGTTGCTTATCTTGAAATTTATGGTCTTAAGAAGGCTAAAACAATGCTAAGAGGCACTCTTCGTTATCCAGGTTGGTGTTTAAAACTTAAGAAAATTGGAGAGCTAGGCCTTCTTGATATCGAGGAAAGAGAATGGAGGGCTAAAACCTATGCCGAGTTTATGAGAGAGTATCTAAGGATAGCTGAGGCTGATAATCTCAAGGAAAAAATTGCCGCTAAAATTGGGCTGCAGCTTGAATCAGACGTAATGCAGAGTTTTGATTGGCTGGGTTTATTCAGCCAGCAGCCGTTACCGGCAAGAAAGATCTCACCCCTTGATCTTCTGGTAGCCTTGATGGTAGAAAAATTAAAATATCAGGAAGGCGAAAGAGACATGTCAATATTGAAGCACGAAATCATCGTAGAATATCCTGAGAGCCAACCAGAAAAAATAACTTCAACTTTAATTGATTTCGGAATTCCCCGTGGCCATACTTCTATGTCAAGAATGGTTGGATTGCCAGCAGCCCTTGGTGTAAAATTAATTTTAGAAAATAAGATAAATCTTAAGGGTGTGCTGAGACCAACTGTGGCTGAAATTTATCAGCCAATTTTGGCTGAGCTTCAAGAGTTGGGTATCAAGTTCAAAGAAGAAAAAGTAATTCTTTGAGCTTATCCCAAGTAGGGAGGAGGAAATGTTAAGACAGCCTTATGTGGCGGGCTACTTTTATCCTGATGAGCCTGAAATTTTGAAAAAAACTATAAAGTCTTTTATCAGAGAAGAAGGCATCAAGAATAGAGCTATCGGAGCAGTTTGTCCACATGCTGGGTATGAATTTTCTGGGCCGGTGGCCGCCAGTGTTTATGCTTCAATAGAGATACCAGAATCGGTAATAATCTTAGGCCCTGCCCATCAGCCAATACTTTCCCTGTTTGCTCTGTTCGACCGGGGGAGTTGGTTAACCCCCCTGGGTGAAGTTGCTGTGGACAGTGAGTTGGCTGAGCTGATTGTTGAGGAGACTGACCTGGTTTCCAGGGATCTAGACGCCCATCGCAAAGAACATTCTATAGAAGTGCAAATTCCATTTCTTCAATATTTCAGGCCTGATGTTGGTATTGTTCCCATCCTGGTTTCTTATCAAGCTGGATTTCCAGAACTTAACCAGCTTGGTCAGGCTCTGACTAAAGCTATCAAGCAATATGACCAACAGGTTATGTTAATAGCCAGCACTGATATGAGCCACTATGTCAATAAGAAAGTAGCTGAAGAGCTTGATAGCAAAGCCATTTCTTTTATTGAGAAATTAGACCCTGGGGGACTTTTTAATGTGGTAACTTCTTATGGGATATCGATGTGCGGTTTTCAGCCAACCACGGCTCTGCTGGTTGCTGCCAGAGGTTTAGGAGCTAAAAAAGGTCAATTAATAAAATATCAGACCTCTGGAGATAGAACAGGAGATTATTTAGAGGTAGTCAGTTATGCTGGCTTGATAATCTACTGACTACTAACCTGGCATAAAAATCTTCACAGAGGAGATCTGCAGGAAATGGGGAAAGAGGCTTTTCTGGTCTAGCCCTCAACCCTGGATGACAGTTACATCAGAACTGTCAGGTTGGCTCCTCCGCTTGACGGGTCTTTTGATAGATACATAAACCCACCAAAGCAAAATAAATCAAGCTTAGCCAAGACTGCCCAGCAAATTGACAAATTCCCCTATTTGCGGTAAAAAATATAAAAGAAAGATGACTAACTTAAAATTAGAAGATAGAGAAAAAGTTATTCTAAATCTTACAGTCGAGTCTTATCTTCAAACCGGAAAAGCGGTCAGTTCTGGCCATCTGGCCAAGAGAATCAACTATAAGGTTTCGTCTGCCACTATTAGAAATGTGATGGCCAGGTTAGAGCAACAAGGCCTTTTATACCAACCCCATACTTCTGCCGGCCGGCTGCCGACTGATGAGGGACTAAGGTCTTATGTTAATAATCTGCTATCTGAAACTATCTATCCCAGTGCCGATAAATTGAAAATCTACCCGGGCAAACTGACGGTCAAGTCTGGTGATTTTGACAGCTTGCTGATACAGGTTGGTGAAATACTGGCGAATAATTCTGATAATCTGGCTTTTGTTATTTCTCCTCATGTCTCTCAATTGGCTTTTGAGCAGGTTAAATTTGTTAAATTGAAAGATAACCGGGTGATGATTGTCTTATTATCCACTTTCAATCTTGTTCAGACGGAAATCTTTGAGACCGAGACCCAATTTACTCAAAACGAACTTGACCGTGCCGCTCAATACCTAA
>JAQULR010000012.1:0-6639 GCA_028749205.1 Acidobacteriota bacterium
GAATTTCTTTTTTAGCCAGAGCAATCTCCTCCAAATTCTGGAAGAATTCCAGATGAACTGGAGCAATCCCGGTTATTACTGCAATATCGGGGGGAGCTATCTGGGTAAGTTGTTTGATTTCTCCTGGTCGGCTAGTACCCATCTCCAGGACAGCTATCTCATGAGAGCTGTCCATGGAAAGTATCGATATGGGAACTCCGAGTTGATTGTTGAAATTCCCTGGAGATTTTAACACCTTGAATTTTTCGGATAACAGCCGGGCAATAAATTCTTTGGTTGTAGTTTTACCCAGACTTCCGGTTATCCCGACGATTTTTATCGAAGCTTGCTGGACCACTCTGGCGGCCAGAGTCTGCAAGGCCTTCAAAGGATCAGCAACTTTTATCAGTCCAAAATCAGGTGGCAACCCGCTAACCACTTCAGAAATGCAGGCAGCGATAGCTCCTTTTTCATAAGCCTCTCTCACATAGTCGTGACCGTCTCTTTTATTTTTAAGAGCAAAAAACAGACTTCCAGGACCAGCTTGTCTAGAATCAAAGGCCCAGGAAAGTACTGTCGTTTCGGGATTACCCCGCAGGAGCTGACCTCCTGTTAATTTAGTTACCTGTTCCAGAGAAAGCTTCACCATATTATTTTTGCTCCAGGCCAGAGAGGATCATTCTGGCGGTTTCTACATCACTAAAGTGGATGGTTCTATCTTTGAAAATTTGATAGGTTTCATGTCCCTTGCCGGCAATAACTACCCAGTCGCCTTTTTGGGCCATCAAGATGGCTTTTTCTATAGCTTTTTCCCGGTCGGCAATTTTTTCATAATTATCTCGACCTTCTTTTTTAAAACCCTGCTCAATTTCGGAGATTATGCTTTCAGGTTCCTCAGAGCGAGGATTGTCTGAAGTAATAATGGTCCAGTTAGCCAGCCGGGCAGCTACCTGGCCCATCCGGGGGCGTTTCAGGCGGTCCCGATCTCCGCCACAACCAAAGACCAGAATAATCTTTTGTGGGTTTAAGCTTTTAATGGCTTCTAACAGATTTTGCAGGGCATTATCAGTATGAGCATAATCCACGATGACATTTAAGCTTAGTTTGTTAGAAACCTTTTCGAAGCGGCCGGGAATGGTCGTTATAGAATTAATACCTTTGAGGATGGCTGGCACCGGAATAGCTAAGACCAGAGAAGCTGAAATAGCAGCCAGAAAATTGTACAGGTTATGTTTGCCGATCAGAGGCGAGCTGAAGGTCAGCTGGCCTCCAGGGTAGGAGATTGTAGCCGTCATACCGGAATGGGTGATGGTAAACTTTTCTGCTCTGACTACAGCTTCAGGTGTTAAACCGAAACTTATGGTTTTCATCGGTAGTTCGCTCAGCAGCTTCCGGCCCCAGGGATCATCAATGTTGACGATAGAAGCCTGGCGTTTGTGGTTTAAGAAGAATAACTTCTTCTTAGCTTCAAAATAATTTTCCATTGTCTGGTGATAATCGAGGTGTTCCCCGCTCAGGTTGGTAAAAATAGCCAGGTCAAAACTCAGGCCACAAACTCTTTTCAGGTCAAGAGAATGAGAAGAAACTTCCATCAGACAATGGCTGATTCCGTCTTCAACCATCTGTTTCAGAATCTTTTGAATATCGGGAGCTTCCGGGGTAGTTCTTTGGGCGGAGATTCGTTCTCCCAGCCAGCGATATTCCACAGTTCCAACCACTCCCGGCCTGAATTCAGCGGCCTTTAGAATGGCCTCCAGGATATAAGTGATTGTGGTTTTACCCTTAGTTCCGGTTATGCCAATGGTTTTAAGTCGATCTCCTGGATGGCCATAAAAATTGGTGGCCATCAAGGCCAGAGCCTCGCGGGCATCAGCAACTTGAACCCAGGGTAGATTCAGGATAGCCGGTTTTGTCCTTTCTGAAACTACTGCCGCCGCCCCTTGACTATGAGCTTCGGACAGATAATCATGACCATCAGCCCGCTGGCCTTTGATAGCGACAAAAACATTGCCAGGCTCGACCATTTTGGAAAAATAGGCCAGACCGGTTACTTCCAGATCCTCAGGACCATGAAAATCCATGATCCGAATATCCTGGAGTAGTTCTTTCAGTTTCATCTCAGTCATTAACTCCTGTTTCCGACCGATTACTCCTGGCCGCCACGATTTTTTCCGACACCCGCTGCGGTGGTTGATTTAAGTAGAGAAGGACTTTTCTGGCAATTTCTCTGAAAACCGGAGCGGCCACCTGTCCTCCGTAATGGAACGAGCCTTTGGGTTCATCTATAACTACAATCATCGAGATAATCGGCTGATCAGCTGGCACAAAGCCAACAAAAGAAGCCACGTGTTTAGAGTTAGAATAAGCTTTAAGTTCTGGATCAAACTTCTGAGCGGTTCCGGTTTTCCCAGCCATAAGATAGCCAGGAATCCAGGCTTGCTGACCGGTGCCCTCTTCGACGACTTTACTGAAAATCTGCTCGACCAGCTTCTTAGCGGTCGGCTGACTCAAAACCAGGCTAGCTTCTGATAAAGGTTCCTGACCAAATTTAATCAATTGGTGTAGAGGCCTCGGCTGCTCGAGTTTGACCTTCGGTTTTATTAAATAGCCGCCGGTAGCAAAAACATTCATGGCTCTAAGAATCTGTAAAGGGGTGGCGGCGATTTCATAACCGATGGCTACTCGCAGGGAAGATTTTCTCCATTTTTCCAGAGGATGGAAGATACCAGCTTCCTCACCCGGCAGGTCTATCCCGGTCTTTTCTCCGAACTTGAAAGCCTTAAACGTTTGGTAAAGGTTTTCTTCACCAATAAGTTCTGCTATTTTGATTACTCCGACGTTAGAAGACTGGATGAAGACCTGGGGGAAGCTTAAAATATCCATCCGAACATGATCTCTGACGATGGTTCCGCCCAGAACTACATAGCCCTGGCGGCAATCATAGGATGAATTCCAGCTTATTCCCCCGGCTTCAGAGGCTGCAGCTGCAGTGACTATTTTGACTGTGGAGCCAGGCTCGTAAACATGCTGAATAGCCCGGTTAACCATGGCTTTCTCGGTAGGGGGGAAATAATTCGGGTCATAATCAGGGTAGTTAGCCATGGCCAGGATTTCTCCGCTTGAGGGTGCCGAGATGATAACGGTCCCCCAATTGGGCTGGAATTGTTCCACGGCTTTCCCTAATTCCCTTTCAGCGATGTATTGAATGATAGAGTCAAGGCTTAAATAGATATCCTGTCCTGGCCTGGTTTCCTTTATGGTTTCAATAAAAAACTCCCGTCGCCGAGCGTCCTTCATAATAAGCTGCTGGCCTTCTTCACCTCTGAGTAAAGAATTGTAATAATATTCCACCCCGGCCAGCCCATAGTCATCTATATTAACTCCGCCGAGAACGTGGGCCGCCAGTGAGGCTTGAGGATAAAATCTCTTGTTTTCTTCCAGAATATAAATTCCGGGCAACTTTAAATTTTTTATTTTTTCGCCTACTTCGAGAGGGATTTTCCTCTTAATCCAGGTAAATCTTTTTCTTTTCTCAATGGAAGTCATAATTTTTTTAATTTCTGAGTCTTGGAGATTCAAATATTTTTTGAGTTGATAGACATTTTCAATTTGGCTGTCGAGGCTTTCTTCCTTGACTGGTGAGAAGAAAACCGAAGCTGCTGGAAGGCTTCTGGCTAAAATCCGGCCGTTACGGTCGAAGATGGTGCCCCTGGTGGGCATGATTTTTATCAGGTCTTGAGATTGCTCAATCACTTCAGTTTTGAGTTTTTTATGCTCAAGAACTTGAAGTTCTACCAACCGGGCGGTGATAATTAAGAACCAGATAAAAATAAAAACTGAAAGAAACTTTACTTTTTTCCGGTGGTTAGCCGGAACTGGGCTTCGGTCCTGAATTATCAGTTTCATTTATTAACCTGTTTTTCAAAGATTATCTGTTCGGGCGCTGGGTCCTGAAGGTGGAGCTGGTTACGGGCAATCCGATCAACTCTTTCCAGAGATAATAAGGATTCCTTCTTGGCTTCAAGTTTCTTAATTTCTTCCTTCAGTTGTTCAATTTTAATTTCCAATTCATGAATCCGGTAGCCAAGCTGGATGGATTCGCTCTGATACCAGATGTAAAAAGTAAGATTACCTAAAAATAGAATAATTACCCCCGTAGCCAGAGCTAACTGCCTCCAGGTATATTTCTTCCTGACCATGTTCATAGTAGCCTCTCTACTGCTCGCAGTTTGGCCGAATGGCTGCGGGAATTAGCCGCTATTTCTTCCAGGGTGGGAGTAGCTGGTTTTCGAGTAAGAATTTTAACTACCGGCTGGCCTTCATCGCTTGAAGATAGTCTTTGGAAGGCCCTTTTTACCAACCGGTCTTCGAGAGAATGAAAAGAGATAACTACCAGTCTGGTTTCGGGTGGACTTTCTTTGGCCAACTGTTCCAGGAACACGTCCAGTCCTTTAAGTTCTTGATTGACCTCTATCCTTAAGGCCTGGAACACCCGAGCTGCCGGGTGCAGGCGGTTTTTTTGGGGAACCCAGCGATAGACTTCTTCCACCAGTTTTTTTAAATCGGTGGTAGTTTTTAGAAGGCCCAGCTTTCGAGAGCTGGCAATTTTTTTGGCCAACAATCTGGTATGACGGAGTTCGCCGTATTTTTTAAAAATTTCTGCTAACCGAGATTCAGGATAGGTTAACAAGATTTTTTCCGCGGTAGTTTTCTGCCTGGTATCCATTCGCATGTCCAGCGGTCCTTCCAGGTTAAAGCTGAAACCACGTTCAGGATTATCAAGCTGAAAAGAAGAAATTCCTAGATCAATTAGAACTCCTTTTAATTCAGCCAACGGAATAAATTCCGATAATTCCAATATGTTTCTGAAATCAGCCTGAAATAATTGGATCCGGGATGAGTAATCGGCTAATCTTCTGGCAGCTTCTTTGAGTGAAAGCTCGTCGAGATCAAGGCCAATAATCTTAGCCCCTGGATTTCTCTTTAAAATCTCCAGGGCATGTCCGCCCAAGCCAACTGTGCAATCCAGATAAAGCCCTGGACGGGAGGCTTGCAAATAGGCCAGGGTCTCCTCAACTAAAACCGGCTGGTGCCCGTAGTCTTTCATTCAGTCTTCCCTCGGGGGACAAGACGGGCAATATTTTCAAAATCCTCCTCACTAAGAGGCTTCTTTTCTATGGCGGCAGCCAGAACTCCCTTATTCCAGATTTCTAAATGATTGTTTAAGCCGATTATCTCTACTTCATCGCTGAGCTGAGCTTTTTCTCTCAGGCTCTGGTTAATGAGCACTCTTCCCTTGGCATCAACCTGGCTATGACTACCATTGAGATTGACCCGCAACAAGAAGCGTCTGACATCTGGTCTGAGATGTAGGGCTCCTTCATTAGCCACACTGGTCATTCCTTCCCAGACGGTCAGGGGATATATCTGAACGGCTTCGTCGGTTAGTGAAGTGATGAAGACGTCTTTACCATAAAATTTTTCAATGGTCTCACGAAATTTCTCAGGAATTTTCAGACGGCCACTGCGGTCCAGCCGGGCCGAGCAACTTCCGATCAACAAATTGTTGTCAGCTACCTTTCCCATTTTATCCCGTTTTATCCCATTTTGGGTTAACTATAAGATATGTATATATAAAAGTCAAGAAAAAAATCCCTTTATTACTAAGAAGTTTTTAGACTGGATTATTTATAAAACCGGGTCTCTTTTGAGACGTTCAACCCTCATTGATTGGAAAATCAAGGATATAGAAAAATAAGATCATTTATTTAGAATAGAATAAAGCAAGTTGGCCTGGATTATTGGAGAAAAATCCAGCTTATTGGCTTAAGACTGGTTAATCTTCAGTTTTGGAAGATGAATACTCCTCCAGTAATTGACGGGCCGTTTCCAGGTCTTTTTCCAAAACCATTATTATGGTCTCTCCCAGGCCATCCAGGGTAAATGGATAGATGGAGTGCACTATTTGACCTTTTAGCTGGCACCTGATTCCGCTAATGCCAAGAAAGCTCTTGATGACTTCAGCCTCAGCCAGACTCCAGACTCTGGTTAGTTCTACCATTAAATTTTCCTTTGTTGACTCTTCCTCAGCCGGACGGACCTCATCAGCAAGCTTTTCGATTTCAGCTTCAACCGGATGCGCTTGTCGCCATCTAAAATAATCCCCCAGTATCTGAGTGTGGTCAAAGGCTAAAGGAAAGTTTATCTCTTCTCTGGTAAATACGCCGGCATTTTTGGCGTCATCGGCTGCTTGTGGTCTTCCGATGGCCCTGGCAATGAATACTGTAGAAATTGTATGGCGCCTCGGATCTCTGGCCGGATCGGAATAGCTATGAAACTGTTGAATAAGCTCTACCTCCAAAGAGGTTTCCTCCTTGGCCTCACGGATAGCTGCTTGCTCCAGGGTTTCTCCATATTCGACTAAGCCGCCAGGAAGGGCCCAACCATAAGGAGGATATTTTCTTTCGATCAGAACTAAACCCAGGTGCCCATCAGGTAATCTGATCTCAATTATCAAATCTACTGCTGGTATAGGATATTTTCTCTCACTCATGTAAAACCGCTCTCGGCACCATACAGCCGAGGGCAAAAAATGTCAATCAGAGAACTTGAACTTCTTATCCAGTTCTTTTAATTTCTCGACTACCCCTCCATATTCCA
>JAQULR010000012.1:6739-29323 GCA_028749205.1 Acidobacteriota bacterium
GGATATTTTCTCTCACTCATGTAAAACCGCTCTCGGCACCATACAGCCGAGGGCAAAAAATGTCAATCAGAGAACTTGAACTTCTTATCCAGTTCTTTTAATTTCTCGACTACCCCTCCATATTCCAGCTCCGAAAAGGGTAACATGGAAGGTCCACAAAAACCCTGGCGCCTGATCTCTGAGGCTTTATGAGCGACTTGCATTCTGATTGCTTCCCAATAAGGATGGTCAAAAACGTCAGCCGGTTCCGAAAGTTTTCCTTCTTTAATTGAAAAAGCTGCTCCGGTTACAACTGGAGGACCGTCAAAGTAAGAAATGGTGGTTTGCAGTTTGCAAGGCATAAGTGGTCCAATATGGCTTCCCCGCATAAAACCAGCCACATAATGTCCGATATTGAAAGGAGCTAGGACTTCTCCCGTAGCGGGAAATTCCCCCTGAACTCTAACCAGAGCTACCGGGTCATCTTTACCAGTGTACTTGCCTGCAATGTTGTGCAATCTCTGAGTAGATAAGGCTGCGCACTGATTGCCGGTACTACGCGAATAGATACTCTCGATTACGTATTTTTCGGTATCTCTGAGAAGAGCAGCGATGTCGTAGATTTCCTCAGGGGCTACTAACTCAATTATTTTGTTTTTTTCAGTATAGCTAACATCAATAATCCGGAATTTAAATCCCTGGCTCATCTTTGGGCTCAAGATCAACCCCGAGCAGTACATAGGGTCAGCAAAGGCCAGGTAAAAAGGAAGGTTATAAGCCCCTGGGTCAGTCTTATCTGCAGCAAAGAAAAGAAAAGGTTCATTTTCTCTTTCTTCTATTTCCATTTCTGCCACTGCTGGTCCCAGGCCTCTGACGTTTCCAGAAAAAGCATCTTTCAGCAAATCCTGGCCGGCCCCATAGAGCCCAGCTTTTTTGGCCACCGTGGTTCCTGCTCGAAAGGCATCCCAGGCTAATTTATGGATTTTTTCATCATTGACACCTCTGGTGTGAGTGCAGAGGATAGCAATATCATCACCGGTGAAACTAATGTAGTAATCAATTAGCAATCCCTTAGCATTAGCAGCCACAGAGTTCCTGACTTCAGCAAGCAATTCCTGGCTTGGCTTGATGTGGCCACCGATGCTTCCGATATCGGCTTTTAAGACACTTATGGTGGTTTTCATCCTTTTGGACCTCCTTACTTTTTTTGATATTAAATTATAATTTTTATCTTATGATTAAGTCAAATAATTTAATCATTCAGGATAAGATATATTATCCTGGGGAGAGCGGATTTTAACCAATGACGGGAGGCAAAGATATTAATTATTAGTCGGGAACCTGGCTTAAATATAACCGATTGGGAAAAGTATCAGAGATTGAAGGACTTTTACCTTCCGGGTGAAATCTGGTTTATACTGTTCTGGCAAAGGGTCGGCCGGCTGAAATTTCCAGGCTAAGGGATTAACGTATTTACCGTGATAAAGCAGACGGTAATCAAGGTGAGGCCCAGTTGATTCTCCGGTTGACCCCACATAGCCTATGACCTGGCCGCCTTCCACCCGGGCGCCGGTTTTGATACCCGGAGGCAATGACTTGAGATGAAGATACATGGTTTCATAAGCATTTTTGTGCCTTATTCTTACCATTCGCCCGGCCGCTCCATTCCAGCCAGCAAAGGTTACCACACCTGGTGCCGTAGCCTGAACTGGGGTGCCGATAGGAGCCGCATAATCAACACCATAATGAGGCCGGTATATTTTCCGGATAGGATGCAGCCGACTGTGGCTGAAACGCGAGGTAATTCTGGCATACCTAAGAGGGGACTTCAGGAATTCTTTCCGAAGTGAGTTGCCGCTTCGATCAAAATAATCGGCTTTGCCGGATTCAGGAAAAACATAACGGAAAGCTTCATAAACCTGGTTGTTGTTAAGAAAGACTGCCGCCAGAATAGGGCCGTAACCGGCGAACTGGCCGCTAATATATTTTTTTTCAACTAATACCCTAAAAATATCACCTTTTCTTAGATCAAGATAAAAATCGATGTTCCAGGCAAAAATCTCGGAAAGATTCAGAGCTAAAATATCTTGTTCGCCAGCTTGATTAATAGCCGCAATCAAAGAATCCTCGATCAGCCCCTCTATCAGAACTAACTGCTGGTTTACCGGGCGGGATTTGAGATTGGCCTTTGGAGGCTCGGATTTAAGGTCAATTTCCAGGTAATTTTCGACGTCCAGGTCAAGTTGAATTCCAGTGAATTTGCTTCCCTGCTTTAATAGCCTGAGTTTCTGACCAGCCAGAATCCTTGACAGGTCATAGACATTTTTTGTTGATTCTCTGATTTCAAGAACCATAGCTGGAGAAAAACCATAAGGGGCTAAAAGCTCGATAATAGTTTTGCCCTTGGGAATGATTAATTCTTCAACTTCAACCGAAGGAGCTTCAGAAATTTCTTTGGGCAAGGTGGTATTTTCCAGACTCCGGGATTCTCGCTCCCAGGTTAAATTCTTCAGAAGAACCAGGATAATTATTAACAACAGAAAGAGAGAGAGAAGAACCGCCAGGACTTTTTTCTTGTTTATTCTTTTTCTACTCCTCATCACCCTCCAGCACTCTCAATGGGAATTAATTTGATTGGCCATCTTATCCTTTTTAGGTTTAGGCTGGTGTTTGGCTTGCCACTTCTTTTTAATACGAACTACCACAAAATCAAGCGGTCCAAAAAGGGTATTGAAGGTAAAGAATAAAAGCAAGAAATACTTAGGGCGAAAAAGAAGTCCGGCTATTATCACCGCCATTAGCAGCCCGTTTTGCATGTCAATTGGCCGGTTAACCAGAAATTGAACAAAATTCCTGTAGCGGAGTTTACTGACCATCAGCATACTGACCACCAGAGTTACGATGGCCAGAAAGACAGCCTGGCCAATTTCATATATTGGGGCTGGCTGAAAAATAACCAGAGAAATTAGGAAAAGAGCGGCTGAGGGAACTGTCAAACCCTGATAGTATCTCCGATCAGGCAAAGATTTCGTTCTAATGTTATAACGAGCTAATCTGAGCAGGCTCCCAACGATGAACATAAAGCTGAATAAAATTCCCACTGGTCCCAGGACCTTTAAGCCCCAAAAATACATTAAAATAGAAGTGGCGGCACCAAAGGAAATCGCATCAGCCAATGAGTCTAACTGAATACCAAACTCAGAACTGGATTTGGTAGCTCTGGCTACCAGCCCATCGAGAGCGTCAAGTATGGCAGCTATTATTATCCAGAGGGCTGCCATGTGGTAACGGCCGAAGAAAGTGGCAGTCAAACTTAAGAAACCAAAGAAAACATTAGTCAGAGTAAAAATACTCGGTAAAAAATAAAGCTGGGTAACCTTGGGTTTTTTAATTTTTGGTTTCATTGCCTATTTCTCCAATGATGGTTAATCCGCCTTTTACTTTCTGGTTGAGACCAACTTTAAGTTTGATATTACTGGGAAGATAGAGGTCAACCCGGGAGCCAAAATACATCAAACCAATTTTCTGTCCAGCGGTCACCTGGTCTCCTGGTTTAACGTAACACTTTATCCGCCGGGCGGCGATTCCAACCATCTGTTTTAAGAATATGTTACCGGCCTGGGTCTGAAGCACCAGACTGTTGGATTCGTTCTGACTACTGGCCTCCTCCCGGTAAGCAGGAAAAAATTTCCCCGGCTGGTAATCTACCTTTTTAATCTCGGCGGCTAAGGGGGAACGGGTAAAATGGACATCAAAAAGAGACAGGAAGATACTTATAACCTTTCCAGGAGCTCCTACCTCGGCCTGATTGGAAAAGTCTTCTATTTTTATTACCCGGCCATCAGCCGGTGCCAGAACCTGGCTCTGGTTGATAGGTGGAGTTCTTTGGGGATCTCTGAAGAAAAAGACAAAAGCTGCGGTCAGCAGCAGGAAAAATATGCTGGCTACCCACCAGCCCAGGACAAGCAAAAGAATAAAGACAATAAAAGAAGGCAGGTAAAAGGTCAAACCTTCTCTGGCAATTTTCATCGCAGTCTCTCTTTATTATTATAAGCCTTAATTGTTTGCCAAAAAATAAATTGATAGAAAAGCAACCCGGGCAATACTGCCCATAATCTCAGGATTTATCCGGTAGATGGTGTCTCCAGTTCCGTGATAGGCCAGATGAGGACCATTGGAGCCAATACTGGCGCAAGGAATGCCTTTCAGAAAAAAAGGAGCAAAATCCGAGCTTCTGACTCCAACGCCTCTTATAATATTGATTCCTCTTATTATATTTATTTCTTTATTGGCTCTTTCTATGGCCTCTTTAAGGGCCGGGGGCTCCTCACTTATTCCACACCAGGCTCCATCTCCGGCTCCCTCCATGTCAAAATTAAACATGGCTGCCACCTTTTCAAAGCCAGATGGTAGGTGGTTGGCAAAATAGGTTGAACCTTGGAGGCCCAGCTCTTCTCCTCCAAACAGAACAAACATAACCGATCTTTTTGGCTTGGAATTCAAAGAAGCCAAGGCTTTGGCCAAAGTCATAACTACGGCTGAGCCACTGGCGTTATCATCAGCCCCCGGAAATAGCAGCCCCAGGTGCTGGCCGCAATGATCAAAGTGACCACCGATGATAATCAGCTCTTTTTTAAGCTTAGGGTCAGACCCTTCCACCCAGGCAGCGATATTGTAACCTGTCCCATCAGGAAAGTGCCTTGAACTAACAGAATAAGTCAACCTGGATTTAAGAGCGAATGAGATAGGTCTTTTGTAAGTCTCAAGAGCCTTTTTAAGATCAGAGGTAGTAGAATTAATTTCCTTAAAAATCTGGTCGGCTATCTTTTCGGTTATCATGCCAGGCATGAAGCCCTTCAACCAGTCTCCATTGGGGTTAGCCTGAGCTGTAGGATAGATATAGATCAAACCTAAAGCCCCCTTGTCTTTTGCTACTTTCATTCGAGTACGATGTTCATCATGATGCTGAAATTCTGTTCGGCGCCGGTCCGGGGTTCCCCTAAAACATAAAACAAATTTACCTTTTACCTCCACTCCAGCATAATCATCATAATTAAGTTCGGGGGCAGAAATGCCCCAGCCTACAAAGACCAGATCGGCAGTCAGATACCCGCTGTCAGAATATAGTAGCGGCAGAAAATCTTTCTCCGGCTCTAACTCAATTGTCTGATATTTTATCTGACCTTCAGGCCCAGGATTGACTGGCAAATGAAGAACCATCGAAGCCTGGTCTATGATTGTATAAGGAGAAGGGTAAGGCTGAAGATAGCTTGAGGTTGAATCTAAAGGTTTAAGACCCCATTCTTTGAACCTGGCTTCAGCCCACTTGGCAGCCCTGGTGTAACCTTTATCTCCAGTGAGTCTTCCGGCGAATTCCGGTGAAGCCATGGTCCTGGTAAGTTGATAGGCCAGGAGCGGATCAATGGAGTCGGCAGCTTTTTTTAGACCGGCTGGCAGCTCGTCAGCCTTCAAGAGGCCAGGAATTAATAGAATGATGATAGCCAAAATGGAAAAAAGGATCTTTGGTCTTTTCATAGACATTAACCTCACAATAAATATTTTAAACAATTTTAACACAGAATCAGTTTAACACAGAACCAGGATTAACCTGCAAACAAATCTGCAATATTTATATAAAACTAAGCAGGTCTCGAGCTCATCAATTATTATTGATCTAGAAATCAAAAGGTCGGGAAAGGGCAAAATCTCCTCTTGCTGTCAAAGACTTCGTTCAGGCGAAAGGTGATAAAAATCATTATCTAAGCTAGGATTCGGGATATTGTGAAGAAGGCCAGAAATTTTATTTGGCTAAGGCGAAGAGTGGATATATTTGTCTGCTCCGTTCCGGCAGATTCCTTTGGTTTCTTTAACCAGGAATGTTCAGATAGATTTTTTTGTTTAAAGTCTGGTAGCAGAAATTATGACCACCGATTCGGCTGGAACATCCCGGAACATACCCTTGGTGGTAGTGGGTACATCAGCGATAGCATCGACCACTTCCATTCCCTTAATTACTTTTCCAAAAACAGCATAACCAAACTTGCTGGGGTCGTTAGGAACGTGATCCAGAAAAGGATTATCTACCAGGTTGATGAAAAACTGGCAGGTAGCGCTGTCAATTTCTGATGTCCTGGCCATGGCTATTGTGCCACGCAAGTTTTTCAGCCCGTTATTGGCTTCATTCTTTATTGGAGATCTTTTTTCGGGCTTAGCCTTAAGGTCAGGCGTTAAACCTCCACCCTGAATCATAAACCCTTTGATAACCCGGTGAAAGATAGTTCCATCATAGAACTTGTCGTCCACATAATTTAGAAAATTTTTTACCGTGATGGGAGCTTTGTCAGGATAGAGTTCAATAACTATATCTCCCTTGGTGGTCTTCAGAAGAACTTTGGGATTATCTGCTAGAAGAGAAGTCACAGAGAATATCAGAAGCAGGCTAAAAAAAACTATAAGACTTTTATTCATCCTCTACCTCCAAAATCAAAATTTACCATATCAAATCAGATTTAATTAATCAAGCTTGACTTTACTTATTTTGCCTGGCATAAAATGAAAGAGTTCGGAGAGAAGTGAATGAAGAATCTGATTAAAGGAATCCTGGTAACGGTGGTGGTAATCATATTTTTATCTTCTGGCTATCTTCTGGCCGATAGTCATCTAGAAATTAGCCTGCACTATTCTTACTGGACCTTAAATACAGTGAGAGGACTGGTTGAAAATATGGTTAGCGATACCTTAAAGAGCGATTTGAAAGACAGGTTTGTAGAACAGATTCAGAATAACCATCCTGATTTTGTAGAAGGAAGCTATGACCAGGATATTGACTTTGATGCTCCTGGCCATAACCTTGGTCTTGAGCTTCGTTTTTATCCTAAAGGCCAGAATGGAGCTTTCAGCCTCGGTCTGGCTGTAGAACAGAGCACCATGAAGGTTTCCTTTCCACAGGTTATAGCCTACCTGGAAATGATTGACGAGGCAGTTGATCAATCAGCTTTTTTTACAGCCGTGGCCAATGGAGAATTCGTGATTAAGCCTCTGTCCTTTCATTTAAGCATGCGTTGGGAGTTTTTGCCCACCAAAGCTATTTCTCCTTACCTGACCGTTGGAGCTGGTCTATCCACTTCTAAAAGTTTTTTTAATGCCAATTATGAATATAGTTACTCTGGAACGCTGGTTCTGCCTGATAGTTCCACTGAAGACTATGCTGATTCGGCTACCAAAACTCTGCAGGAGATTAAAGATGAACGTCTGGCGAAGGGTAAGAAATTTTCTCTTAATTTTCTGCCGATTGTTCAATTTAATCTGGGCTTAAGAGCTAAAATATCTGGTTCTCTAAATCTTATTTTGGAGGCCGGGATTTTTAATGGCTTTCTGGTGAGGGGGGGATTGGCCTTTAGAATTTAGCCGGATGATTCATTCAAACCGAACAGGTCACGAGATTCTACTTTATGATTGATAAGGGAATCAGGATATTATAAGATTTTCTAAAAACGGTTTGGTCTCATTGATTTTATTTTAGGTGATGTTTTAAAAAATATGAAGCAGGCCCTTACGCTTAAAAATAATCCAGGCTTAAAGAGGCCGGCTGGAGGAACCTAATGAAAAAAATTTTCAGAATATCTATTTCAATCGTTATTTTTTTTCTCCTAACCTTTAACCTCAGCTACCTTAAGCTTACTGCCCAGCAGCCCATAGCTGAGGGAAATCAGAAGCTGCTTAGGGTTTTTCACTCTATTTCCAGTAACGAACTGTTCGAGTATGTTAGAGAATTGACTTCAGAAAAATATGCTGGTCGGCTGACAGGAACGCCAGGTTACAATCTATCAGCAGAATGGGTTAGTTCTAAGCTCAAAGAATATGGCCTGGAGCCAGCTGGTGATAACGGAACCTATCTTCAGGCTTTTCCTAATTCTTATACCCTCATTCTGGATAAAGGAGAAGTTTCGCTCCAGATAGAATTTGGTAAAAAGGATCAGAAAGACAGGTCTGTCATAAAAAAATACTATGCTTATGAGGATGAATATTTTCCAGGCGGGACTTCCGCCTCTGGAGAGATAACGGCTGAAGTCGTCTATGTTGGTTATGGAATTACAGCTCCCGAATTAGGGTATGATGATTATAAAGGGGTTGATGTCAAAGGGAAAATTGTCCTGATGGAAAATGAGGTCCCGTTTAATCCAGAAAAAGATCCTGAAACTTTCAAAAAATGGCGGCCTTACTCGTTTCATCAATATAAGATTCAGAATGCCGCCGCTCATGGAGCCAGAGGAATGCTCTATTTTTACGGGCCTATCTGCAATCCCAATAATGATTATATAGAAGGGTTCATTTACAGCCATGTTGGCCAGGCAGTAGTAAACGATGTTTTTGCTGGAACTGGCCGAAGCTATCAGGAAACCATAAAAAAAATCAGAACCAATCTGAAGCCAGAATCTTTTCACACCGGGAAGATATTTACTATCATGAACCAAACTGAACATCATCCAGAAGGACTGGGTTATAACGTCCTTGGCCAAATCACCGGTTCCGACCCGGTCTTAAAAAATGAGGTCATTATCATAGGTGGCCATCTGGACCACTTGGGCCTTTTCCCTGAATTGATGCCTGGAGCCAATGATAACGCTTCTGCTGTGGCGGTGATGCTTGGGGTGGCTGAAGCTATAATGAAATCTGAAGTCAAGCCGCTAAGGAGCATTCTATTTGCTTTCTTTGGGGCCGAAGAGCAGGGAGTTAAAGGCTCCGAATATTATCTTGACCACCCAATTTTTCCCCTGAATAAAACTTTGGCCCTAATAAACATGGATGGAGTGGGCTCAGGTGACAGAATCTTTGCTCTGGCAGGAAAGAACTTTCCTTACCTATTTGCTCCTTTTGAAAGAGCCAATAGTAGCTATATACACCGTGAACTCGGCGCTAATTTCTGGGCCAACCTGACCCGACCTCGGCTGGATGCTGCTCGGTTCATGGATAGAAATATTCCCTCACTTTCTTTTTCAGTTTCAGGTGCAAGACTACCATATCCTACTTATCACAACACTAGAGATAACCTCGATCTCATCAATCCTGAAATTCTCGAGGATATGGCTAAGCTGGTTTTTCTGGCAGTGATGGATCTGGCCACTACCCCAGCTGGAAATTTAAAGTGAAATTTTAAGTCTGCTGCCAGGTGGAAATTTGCCCAGAAAGCCTTGGGCTTTAGCCTAGGGAGGCTTCATTCTCGGCTTCTTTAATAAGCTGCACGAAACTATGAGTTTCCAGCCAATGTTAGCTTCACTCACCGCCTTCCCTTATCTGACCTGGCGTTTCCCCTATGGGGGTTTAGGGTGGCTCTAACACTTAAAGACTCGAGTGCTATTGTGTTGCTTAAACAATGCCGTATATCAAGGTTAAAAGGGGGATATTAAAAGACAATTGGCTTCTAATAGAAGCTTTTAATAATCACAGGTGGAGCTCAACTATATCCTCATCGTTAAGCACATAATCATGGGTGACCCTAAGACCCGAGATTACACCCTGTTTGTTCCAGACTCTGGCATAATTTAACTTTTCAGCAAAATCCTTATGTACCTGCTTGGCCAGATCGCGAATGTTGCTGCCCTTTTTTAAGACAAAGGGCGACTCATAGTCGGGCTTTTTCCCGGGCACTTTACTGTAGACTCTAACTATCTGCAGTAAGTTATAGATTCTCCGGCGCAGCTCTTCCAGGCCTTCAGCTGTTCTGGTTGAGACCAATATTTTTTGGAGTGGTAGGTTGAACAGAATGTCGAGCTCTTCAATTGTTTTTTCTGCTTCGGTTTGATCAATTTTATTAAGAACCAGCAAAGATTTTTTAAGAAAAGGATATCTATCTGGAGGAATGATGGTCTCTTCAGATACCAGTTCGACCTTTTTATCTTTAAGCCGGTTGATTATGACTTCAAGATTTTCAGCAGCTTCTGGACTCGAAGCATCTATAACTAATAGGACTGCCTCGGCCATCTTGATCATTTCAGTGAGCCAGGATTCCAGATAATCAGCTGTTATGGGGGGAGTATCAATCAGTTGAATTTTGATATTCTCATAAGGCATCATGAATGGGGCGGCTATTCGAGTAGCGAAAGGAAAATCTGTCACTTCCACCTCGGCTCTGGTCAGAGCCTTAATCAAAGAGGACTTTCCAGCGTTGGGTGGACCGATAACAATGACCTGACCAGCACCTGATTTGTCTATTTTGAACAGTTGGCTTTTTCTGGCAGCTGGCCGACGTTCAATTTCCTCTTTGAGCTTAGAGATTTTGGAGCGGTACAGGGCTACCAGTTTTTCAGTGCCTTTATGCCGGGGAATTATGGACAGCAGCTTTTCCATTATGGTAATTTTTTCCTCAGGCGTCTTGGCCTGACGCAGAGTTTTCTCAACCTCGAAGTATTCAGGAGGCAGATTAGCTGGCACTTTTTTACCTCTTTCATACATATTTTAGCCGAGCCGAGATCTTTTTTTAAGAGATAAAATGAGGGCTTCCTCTTCTTTTCTCATGGTAAAATTTGGCAGGTAAATGGCAAAAACGAGAGATTCTAAACTGACAGTCGATTAAATTATAATAAATATATGATATATAATAAGTTATAGCGAAATAAAATAGCTAATTATTGTGGTTTTTTTCTTTACTTTTAGAGTGATTTAAGCTATAATCCCCACTAAAGATATCGATCAAGTTAGGTAGGTTTTTCTGGCCTCATAATTGCTAAATTTTCCTTACGAGGAACGAAAATGAAAGATGAAAAATATACGGCAGAAAGCATAAAGGTTCTAAAGGGCCTGGAAGCTGTTCGCAAGAGACCAGCTATGTATATTGGCAGCACTGGTCCCGATGGCCTCCATCATATGGTTTACGAAGTTATGGACAATTCAGTGGATGAGGCTCTGGCTGGATACTGTAGCAGAATAGATGTCATCATCCATGTTGATAATTCAGTTACGGTGATAGATGATGGCCGCGGTATCCCGGTGGAAATGCACCGGAAAGAAAAAAAACCGGCGGCCGAAGTGGTCATGACGGTGCTTCATGCCGGCGGCAAGTTTGATAATAAATCTTATAAAGTTTCAGGTGGATTGCATGGTGTGGGAGTTTCGGTAGTTAACGCTTTGTCAAGGCGCCTGGAGCTGGAAATAAAGAGAAACGGGGGAATTTATACTCAGGTATATGAGAGAGGCAATCCTATAACTCCTCTTAAGAGAATTGGCAAGACCAATAAGACTGGAACAAAAATCACTTTCTGGCCTGATGAGGAAATATTTGATACTACTGAATTTAACTTTGAAATTCTGACCCAGAGGATGAGAGAATTATCCTTCCTTAATGGTGGTTTGAAGATTACAATTACCGACGAGAGGACTGGCAAATCACATGAATTCCAGTATAAAGGGGGGATTCAAGAGTTTGTTCAGTATCTAAACCAAAACAAAACAGTCTTAAATCCCAGACCGATTTATTTTCAGGCTCAAAAAGATGACATCATCGTCGAGCTGGCCTTTCAGTATAACACTGGTTATACAGAAAATATTTTTACTTTTGTTAACAATATTAACACCATAGAAGGCGGAACCCATCTGGTTGGTTTCAAATCAGCTCTAACCCGATGCCTTAACAACTATGCTGAAACCCATAATCTGCTCAAGGACTTGGGCTCTGGCGGGATCTCTGGAGATGACGCCCGGGAGGGCTTGACTGCCGTCCTGAGCGTCAAGATGCGTGAGCCCCAGTTTGAGGGCCAAACCAAGACCAAGCTGGGTAATTCCGAAGTTAAGGGAATTGTAGAATCTCTGGTTAACGAAAAACTGGCTGCCTATCTTGAAGAGAACCCCACCAACGCTAAAAGGATTATATCTAAGGCCGCCGATGCTGCCAGGGCTCGAGAAGCAGCCAGGAAAGCCCGGGAGCTGGCCAGGAGGAAAAGTGTTTTAGAAACTGCCTCGCTACCAGGGAAACTGGCTGATTGCCAGGAAAGAGACCCGGCGATGGCGGAGCTGTTCATAGTTGAAGGCGATAGCGCCGGTGGCTCAGCTAAACAGGGGCGGGATAGGCGTTTTCAGGCTATTCTTCCTTTAAAGGGGAAGATTCTAAATGTCTGGAGAGCTCAGCCAGACAAAATTTTTCATAATGAGGAGATCGGAACAATAATTGCCGCTCTGGGAACCAGTGCTGGTGAAGAAAACTTCAGTTTGGAAAAACTACGCTACCATAAAGTGATCATTATGACCGATGCTGATGTGGATGGTTCTCATATTCGCACTCTTCTCATGACTTTTTTCTACCGCCAGATGAAACCGCTGATTGAGAATGGGCACCTCTACATCGCCCAGCCACCGCTTTACAAGATATCACGGGGACGAGAAGCCTTCTATATCAAAGAAGAAAGGGAATACGAAAAGTGGATAGTTAAAAGAATTTCGGAGGAATTCAAGATAAAGGCTAGCAATCAGATAGAGTCAGTCGAAGGTGAAAAATTAAAAAAGTTTATCCTCAAGATAATGCAGAAGAAAAACTTTTTGAATTATTTAGAAAGAAGAAATATTCCTATTAACCTGATTGAGCTGTTGATTAAGGAAAATTTTTTGGGATTGGAGACCCTGCAGGACAAAAAGAAGATGAAGAGAGCTCAGGAGCTGATCGTCAAGCTGGACAAAGACTATCGAACAGAATTGATTCACGACCAGGAATATGATGCTTATGAGATAATCGTTGATTATAAAGTTAATGGATTTTCCAGCCGGACTAGAATCAACCTCGATTTGATTAATTCCATCGAATATAAGAATCTTTACCGGATAGTGAAAGAACTGGAGGATTTTAAGCCGCCATATGAAGTCCTCAATACTAACGACTCAGTAACTATTGAGAACGACAACAAGTTGTTAGAGCATCTGTTCGAAAAAGCTAAGAAGGGTGTTACTATCCAGAGGTACAAAGGTTTAGGGGAGATGACTCCTGAACAGCTCTGGGAAACTACCATGAACCCTGAGAAAAGGTCGCTACTGCAAGTCTCAATCCAAGATGCCGTCGAAGCGGATAATGTCTTTTCGGTCTTGATGGGTGAAGAGGTAGAACAAAGGCGAGCCTTCATTGAAAATAACGCCCTGATGGCTCAGAACCTTGATGTCTGAGGTAGTCAGGAAGCTTAGAGGGAAAGAGTTAATAGATGGTCCGAAAAAAGAAGAAACAAGACCCGGCTCGGCCGGAAGAGGAAAAGCCAGAAAAAACAGCTGAAAAAACTGACCTGCCAGCTAAAAAGAAAAAAGACAACAATAACGGCCAGAATCCCGGCCAAAAATCTGAACAGTTAGCCCCGATAGCTCAGAGTTTGTCGGTTGTCAGTCTGGAAGAGGAAATGAAGCGGTCCTACCTGGACTATGCTCTGAGCGTCATTATCGGCCGGGCCATTCCCGATATTAAGGATGGTCTCAAACCAGTTCACCGTCGGGTTCTTTATGCCATGTGGGAAACGGGGACCATCCATAATAAGCCCTTCAAAAAATCGGCCAGAATTGTTGGCGATGTTATTGGTAAATACCATCCTCATGGTGATGCTGCGGTCTATGATGCCTTGGTCCGCATGGCTCAGGACTTTAGTATGCGTTATCCGCTGGTAGATGGGCAGGGAAACTTTGGCTCCATAGACGGAGACCCTCCGGCAGCCATGCGTTATACTGAGGTCCGGATGACCAGGCTGGCCGAAGAATTGCTGGCTGATATAGAAAAAGATACCGTCAATTTTATACCCAATTATGATGAAAGCCTGCTGATGCCTGATGTCCTGCCAGCAAAATTCCCCAACCTGCTGGTCAACGGAGCTGCTGGCATTGCTGTAGGTATGGCCACTAACATCCCCCCCCACAACTTAGGCGAAATCTGCGATGGTTTGATCTATCTTGTCGATCACCCTAAAGCTACTATAGATGACATAATAAAATTTATTCCTGGGCCAGATTTTCCCACTGGAGGTTATGTTTTCAACCGGCAGAATATCCGTCAAGCCTACCAGGAAGGCCGGGGAGTAATTCATCTTCGAGCTAAGACCACAATTGAGAGAGCAGTTGATAAAGGAGATAAGGACAAGATTGTTATTACTCAAATTCCTTTTGGAGTTAATAAAGCCCGTCTTTTGGAGAACATAGCTGACCTGGTCAATAATAAAAAGATCGAAGGCATTGCCGATATTAGGGATGAATCAGACCGGGAAGGAATAAGAGTAGTCATCGAAATAAAAAGAGGTGAACTACCTGAGATTATCCTTAACAATCTTTATAAGCATACTGCCCTTCAAACCTCTTTTGGCATCATCATGCTGGCGATTGTGGATAAACAACCCAAACTCTTAAACTTGCTGGAGATGATGAATTACTTCATTGCCCATCGCCGGGATGTTATTCATAGGCGAACTAAACACGACCTTAGAAAGGCTGAACACCGGGCTCATATTCTGGAAGGCCTGCTAATTGCCCTGGATTACCTGGATGCTGTCATCAGCCTTATCAGGGCTTCTAAAACAGTGGAAGAAGCTAAAAACGGTTTGGTGACAAAATTCAAGCTAACCCCTATCCAGGCTCAGGCTATTCTGGAAATGCAGCTACAAAGGTTGACTGGATTGGAGAGGCAGAAAATTGTTGAGGAACATAGGGAGCTGGTCAGCCTGATTAAAAAACTGCGGCTGATTCTCAAGAACCCCGAAATGGTTTTACAGATAATCAAAGATGAACTAAAACAACTCAAAGAGCAATACTCAGATGAAAGACGGACTGAGATCAGGGATGAAATTATAACGGAGATCAAGGCTGAAGACCTGATCAAGGAAGAGGATGTGGCTATTGTTTATACTCAGTCGGGCTATATCAAGAGAACTTCACTTAGTTCTTATAAATATCAGACTCGGGGAGGTAAAGGCCGCAAAGGCATTGAGATGAAGGCAGAGGACGTGGTGGAAAAGTTGTTTATTGGCTCAACGCATTCCTATTTGCTGGTTTTTACCAACCTGGGTCGGATGTACTGGCTGAAAGCCCTGGATGTCCCGGATGTCGGACCATCAGGACGGGGCAAATCCATTGCCAACCTGCTGGAGTTGCAACCAGAAGAAAAGGTTCAATCCATTCTGGCAGTTAAAGAGTTCCGTGACGACCAATTTGTAGTTATTTTAAGCGATAAAGGTTTAATCAAGAAAACCAGACTAAGCGAATTCAGAAATGTTAGGAAGGGTGGAATTATTGCCATGGCCCTGAGGCCGAAAAACCAGCTGTTCACCGCCGCTCTTACCAGCGGTCAGAATGATATCATCATTGGTACCCGGATGGGTAAGGCTATTAGGTTCAAAGAAGCACAGGTCAGGCCGATGGGCCGACAGGCCAGCGGAGTTAAAGCAATTTCTCTTAAGCCCAAAGACCGAGTTATTAGTATGATTGTGGTTGGACCTGAGGATAAGTATATTTTCACTGCTTCTGAACTTGGTTATGGCAAGAAGACCCCGGCGGAGGATTATCCCATTCATAACCGGGGTGGCCAGGGGGTAATTAACTTAAAGATAACTAATAAAATAGGTCCCGCCCTGGCCATGGTTGGGATTAACGAAGATGATCTGTTAATAATTACTATCAGTGGAAAAGTTATCAGAATAAAAACTACGGCTGTCCGTCCTCTAAGCCGGGCTACCCAGGGAGTAAGGCTTATTCAGCTTAAGGATGGAGACCGGATTTGCTCCATAGCCAAGGTTCAGGAAGACTAACCGGCTTTTTTATTAACTTGATTTATTCTCAACTTGTTAGATTACTCTTGAGGCCCTGGTTTTCTTATCTCTAATTAATGATAATTGAATTTTTCGAGTCAGGCTCGGTTATATGAGAATATGGATTAGCTAAAAAAATAATTGATTTACAGGCAGGGGTTTTTTACAATTTGGCCAAATCACCACCAAGGAGGCTATTAGTGGTAGAAACGTTAGCTCAGTTATTCTTGAATACGGTCAAATCATATCGAAAAGATGACCTGATGCTCTACAAAAAGGAAGGTCAGTATACGCCAATTTCCACAGAAGAATTTGAGAAAAAAGTTATCAGCCTGGCTTTAGGCTTAAATCAATTGGGCTTAAAAAAAGGAGATAAATTGGCAATTCTTTCAGAAAATTCACCTGACTGGGTAATGACTGACTTTGCTGCCATCTGTCAAGGTGCACTCACCGTACCCATTTACACTTCGCTAACTGCCCAACAAGTAGAATACATCCTCCAGGACTCAGATACTTCTATCGTAGTGGTGTCCTGTCAGGATCAGCGGGAAAAGATAGAGGCTATCAGGAGTAGTCTAAAGGGGGTAAAGCACTTTATTACCTTTGAGCCGGCCAGTCACCCTGGCTTTATTAACCTGGAGAGCTTGTTGGAAACTGGCCGTCAGAGAGCAGCCGAAAGGCCCGGGCTGTTTACTGAATTAGTAGCTGCCATCCAACCCGAGGACGAAGCTTCACTTATTTATACTTCAGGAACAACCGGTGAACCTAAAGGGGTTATCCTGACTCACCGAAATTTCATTTCTAATATTAAGACTTGTGTTTCGCTCTTTGATATTTCTTATCGGGATACGGTTCTGTCATTCTTACCCCTATCCCATGTTCTGGAAAGAATGGTAATGTTTGCCTATATTTATGCTGGGGCTACCGTCGGTTTTGCTGAAAGTGTAGAAACTGTGGCTCAGAATCTTCTGGAAGTTAAACCTAATATAATGGTCAGTGTGCCCAGGGTTTTTGAAAAGATTTATGCCAGTGTTATGGATACTATTCTGGCCGGTTCAGCCTTGACTAGAAAGATATTTTTCTGGGCTTATAAGGTCGGCAAGAGTTATGCTCAGAAAGAATTAAATCAGCAAAAAATTCCTTCTCTTCTGAAACTTAAAAGGAAAATAGCTCATCAGCTGGTTTTCAGCAAAATCATAGAAAAAACAGGAGGCCAGGTGCGGTTTTTTATTTCCGGTGGAGCTCCTTTGGCCAAAGATATTGCCGAGTTTTTCTATGCTCTGGGTTTAGTCATATATGAAGGCTATGGATTAACGGAAACGGCCCCGGTTCTGGCAGTCAACCGGCCGGGAGCTTTAAGGTTCGGAACGGTGGGCAAGCCAATACCTGAAGTGGAGATCCGAATTAATTCTGATGGAGAAATCCTGGCCCGGGGACCAAATGTGATGAAGGGTTATTATAAAAAACAAGCAGAAACCCATGAGGCTTTCGAGGGGGGTTGGTTCCATACTGGCGATATTGGTTATCTGGATCAAGATGGTTTTCTGGTTATTACCGATAGAAAAAAAGACTTGATTGTCACCTCGGGAGGCAAGAATGTAGCTCCACAACCGATAGAGAACCTATTAATGAGCTGCCCTTATATAGACACCGCAGTAGTCATAGGCGACCAGCGGCGCTTTGTTACTGCCCTGGTTGTTCCCAATTTTGAAAAGCTGGAAGAGTTGGCCAGAGATCGGGGTCTGCCATTTACCGACCGGAAAACTCTGGTCAGAAATGAGGAGATAGTCAAGTTCATTCAGGCTGAAATCGACCAAGCCACCGCTGGTTTGGCCTCTTATGAGCGGATAAAAAAAGTGGGGCTTCTTGATAGAGAACTAGAAATTGAAAAGGGCGAAATCACTCCGACCCTTAAAGTTAGGAGAGCTGAGGTAGAAAATCGTTATCGGGAACTTATAGATAGCCTTTACCGGGAAGAGCCTTCGGTCTCTTCTCCGGATTCTTCAGACAAATCAATATAAAGAATCCGGCCGCAGCTTTCACAAAGATGGATTTTAGAGCAGTCGCGAACTTCATTTAGCATCTGCGGTCTGATTCTCAACTGGCATATCGAACAGAATTCATCTTTTATTCTTGACAGGGCAATTCCACCCCGTTTTTTAGCAATGCTCTGATAAAGTTGAAATTGGGAATGGGGAATCAGTCGGACAAGCTCTTCTTTTTGCTTTAGCAGTTGACTCTTTTCTTCTTCTAAGGTTTTCTTTCTCTGGTTTAGAGCCTCAATTTCTTGTCTCAAATGCTCTTGATCGTTTTTTTGCTTTAGGTTAGCGGTCCGAACTTCTTCTTCAATGTCGTCGGCTGCCAGGAGCTCTTTGATGATTTCTTCTTCCAACCGGTCAACCCTAAACTGGGTATCCTGAATTTCTTTAACCAAAGAAGTATATTCTCTATTGGTTTTGACTTCGTTGAGCTGGTGTTTAAACTTAGCTATCTGAGTCTTTAGGTCTTTAACTTCAGACTCGAGCTCACGCCTTTTCTTCTGGTTTTGGCTAAGCTTCTCCTTGCTGATGGCCACCAGCTCTGAGTCAGCCTTGATTTTTTCCTCTATTTGTTTAATTAACTTGGGGATATCAGATAGTTCAGCGGTAATCTGCCGAAGAGAATTGTCCAGCTCCTGAAGCTGGATCAATTTCTCAAAATCAACTTCGGCTCCGTCCATTCTTTCTCTCTGCTAAATTAAACACTTTTTTAGACAACTTTACAATAAATTTTCCTTATTCTATCAAAAATCCCCGAGTGATGGAAGATGTCGCCGGATAATTTTAGCCAGATATCATTCAGGGGACCTCAGGCTGGCCCCATAATCCCATGGCAATTTGCCGGTGAGACTAACTTGCTTTTAGTCTGATAAGTGCTATCATAAATTAAAATGAAGAGACGGCGAGAGTTGAGTTGTTAATAAGTGGTTTATGTAGCTTATTTAGACGAAAATTGACAATAAACCCAGATTATATGGAATATAAGGACAAATAATAAATTGAGGCTGGGAACAAAATTTTTTTACTGATGGAGTGTCAGAAGGATATCAAGATGAATCTGTTGTTAAGCCAGAAAGGGGAACCGAGAATACTATCGGTGATTCCTAAGAGAAAAAAATACCTGCTTCAAGATATTGATTGGCTTAAGTTCTATGCTGGTCCACTTTAATAAGTAAAGCCTGTTGGCTGTCCAGCCTGTCTCAGTAGCTAAGCGGATTAGTAAGCAGGCCAAACCTCACTTAAATTTGTTCCGGATCGTAAAAAATGCGCAGGAATAATGTAAACAACGAGCGAGAGAGGAAAATTGAGAAAGGACTGGTAGAGGGCCGGCTTTCCAGATCGATTTGGAAGCTGGCTGCTCCGATGATGATAGGGGGAGCCCTACAGGATCTTTTTTCGCTGGTTGACTTATTTTTTGTCGGTCGTTTAGGCCATGTTGAAGTAGCTGCCCTGTCTATTGCTGGAACGGTGGTGGCTATCCTGATGATGTTGGTAATGGGTATTGCCGTGGGGACCACTGCTCTGGTGGCCCATTTTACCGGTGAAAAAAATTATGAGATGTCTGACAAGGTCCTGGGGCAAACTCTAATTTTAGGTCTGGCCGGATCTGGCCTGATGGTTCTGGCCTCATTTTTTTTGGTAGAGCCTCTTTTAAAATTATTTGGGGCTTCAGGAGAGGTCTTGGTTTATGCTGCCCAGTACCTCAAGATAACCTTTGGTTTCTCCTTCTTTATTTTCTTCTTTGTTGGTATAAATCAAGCCTTACGTGGGTCTGGGGATGCCAAAACTCCCTTATATGCCCTGGTTATTGCTAACATCCTTAATATCGTTCTCGACCCGATGCTGATTATGGGATATGGCCCATTCCCCAAGATGGGCGTAGCTGGTTCCGCCTTGGCCACAGCCATGACCAGGGGTGTCGGTCTATTGTTTCTTTTTGGACATCTTCTTTTTGGGCATTCCACTCTGCACTTGAAGCTTAAATATCTTCAACCTAATGTCTCCTTGATGGAGAGGATCGTAAGCATTGGCTCTTTTGCTTCGCTTCAAGTATTGATCCGCGAAATATCCTTTTTGTTTTTAATGCGTCTGGTGACTTCCTTTGGGGCTATTACTCTGGCCGCTTATGGAATTGGCTCACGCCTGAGGACGTTCATTATGGTTCCCGGTAATGGCTTGGCCAACTCGGCTGCAGTTTTAGTCGGGCAGAATCTTGGGGCAGGGAAACCTGAAAGAGCCCAGAAAGCCGCCTGGCGGACAGTTCTCTATTATGAGATTATTCTAATGCCTATAGTCCTCTTATTCATCCTACTGGCCCCAGATATCGTTAAAATCTTTAATGACCATCCAGAGGTGGTTACAATTGGGAGTTCGTTCTTACGTTATCTGGCTGTAACCTTCCCCTTCCTGGCTTTCTCACTGGTCTTTTCACAGGCGATGAATGGAGCCGGTGATACCAAAACACCTACTATAATCAACGCCATCGGTCAGCTTGGGTTCCGGATCCCGGCCGCCTATATTTGCGCCCTGAGCCTTGGAATGGGTTATAAGGGTATCTGGCTGGGTATCAACGCTTCTGACCTTGTCCAGGGTCTCGGTATGATCTTTATTTTTCAGTCTGGACATTGGAAAGAAACTTTTATTAAGCACAAAAAGAAAATGGAATCTGAAGTTAATCTCACCGAAGTTCCCGCGGAATACAGTTCAACTGGCTCCTGAACCTCAAGCTGTAGAGGGATGAAATTTACCTAACTAGCAGAAAACCTGGGTGCCTACCTCCGTAAGGTCAGAATTTACCATTTATTCCTAAGCTAAACCCAGGGCTTTTCGGTGCGTCGGAAAATCGTATCGTGTCCCCATTTTGTTACCAATGTGAATTGAAAATCTCGAAACATGTTTAGTTCCATGAATAAGGCAGTTTTTTTAATTTTCAGAAAACAGCAGGAATCTTGTTACTTAAAATAAGAGTTTTTTCGGCTAGTAGCTTTTTAAGATAAGCCTGAGCTGGTGGGCCTACCAGGATTCGAACCTGGGACCTGCCGGTTATGAGCCGGTAGCTCTGCCGCTGAGCTATAGGCCCTTTTCCAATTTTTATATCAGATAATCAAGTATTAGTCAATGAAGAGCCGGGTTTAGCTAAAAGCTGTGGGTAAAGGAGCGAAGTTTTTTGCTTCTGGTGGGATGTTTTAGCTTCCGGAGGGCCTTGGCCTCTATCTGTCTAATTCTTTCCCTGGTGACCTTGAACTGCTGTCCTACTTCTTCCAGGGTGTGCTCATTGCCGTCTCCTAAACCGAACCGCATCTTCAAGACCCTGGCCTCACGATCGGTCAGGGTTTTTAGCGCGTCATCTATGTGTTTCCGGAGGCTCTGATGGATGACTGATTCAGGCGGTGATGGCAGGATCTTATCCTCGATGAAGTCTCCTAAATGACTGTCCTCTTCCTCGCCGATAGGTGTTTCCAGAGAGATGGGTTCTTGAGCAATCTTGATGATTTTTCGAACTTTACTGACGGGTATGTCCATTTTCCGGGCAATTTCCTCGGAAGTAGGCTCTCGCCCAAGTTCCTGGACCAGTTGCCTGGAAACCCGGACCAGTTTGTTGATGGTCTCGATCATGTGAACCGGGATTCTGATAGTTCGGGCCTGGTCAGCGATAGCTCTGGTTATAGCCTGGCGGATCCACCAAGTGGCATAGGTGGAGAATTTATAGCCCCGGCGATATTCAAATTTATCCACGGCTTTCATCAAGCCCATGTTACCTTCCTGGATGAGGTCCAGGAACTGCAAGCCGCGATTGCTGTATTTTTTAGCAATTGAGACCACCAATCTGAGGTTGGCTTCAACCAGCTGTTTCTTAGAGTGTTCGCTGGTGCTTTTACCCATCATGATAGTCCTGACCGCTCTCTTCAAGATCTGAGAGTCCAATCCTATTTCTTTTTCGGTTCTTCTTATTTCCTGATTGATTCTTTTGATTTCATTCTCCAGGGCCTTTTTATCCCTCGGAGAGATTCTAGTCCGGGTTAGTTTCTTTTTTACTGTTTTCGCTGTCTGTTTGCCAGGCTGAGTTTTTTTGTTTAGAGCATTTTCCAGGGCTTCCTTCTGATATTCCAGCTCGTTTATTTCTCTGAGTTTGTCTTTTAGCTGCTCTATTATCACCTCTCTTAAACCAGGCTGAAGGTTCATATCCTGAATAAACTGGCTCAGCTGGACAATAATCCTGGCTCGGGTCAGGTTGTATTTTTTTTTGCGGGGCAAGGCATCAGTTTTTGATGAGAGGTCTTTGATAGTTTTTATCTTGGCCAGCAGTTCCTGTTGTTTTTCCATTAGCTTATCATCGGCTACTTCTTCATCGTTGAGATCGAAATACTGCTGGATGGTTTCAGGATAATTCCTAATTTTTTCCTCAATGTTAAGAATGTTGGTCAGAACCAGACGGGTTTTTGACAGAGCCTTGATGATGCTCTTTTCACCGCGTTCTATTTCTCTGGCTATAGCAATTTCTCCCTCTCTGGTTAGAAGGGGAATATTACCCATTTCCCGCAAATAGAGCTTGACCGGGTCGGTTGTTCTTTCTAAACCATGAGGACAAAGCTGGGCTTTTTTGTGGGTATAGCTCAGAATTTCTCGTTGGTGAGAGTCCAGGATCTTAATTCCATAGGTATCCATGGAATTGAGAAAATCATCGAAGTCATCATCTGTCCCGAATTCATCTCCCAGGGTTTGGTCGATTTCATCCCAGGATAAAAACCCCTGTCTTTTTCCCTTAGAGATTAGGCGTAGGATTTCTTCTTTCTGGTAGCTATCATCTGATGACA
>JAQULR010000012.1:29423-46460 GCA_028749205.1 Acidobacteriota bacterium
CACCCGGCTTTTTTCCTCGGGAATATTCAGGTCAGCTCCTCGTGAATACTGCTGTATTAAAAACCTGAAGCCGTCCTGGCTCCGATTGGCCAGGTTCAGGTATTTTTCGGGTCCATATTTCTTCAAAAAGGCGTCAGGGTCAAGGTCATAAGGCAGGATGAGAATCTTAACCTGCAATCCCTTCTCCAGGCAAATAGGCACAGCTCTCAAGGCGGCCCTGACACCAGCCTCATCTCCGTCGTAGTTTATTATTACTCTGGGAGCATATCGCAGAATCTGAGTAGCCTGCTGGGGAGTCAAGCTCGTTCCCATAGAAGCAGCGATATTCTGAATACCGGCTTGATAGAGAGCGGCAAAATCGGCATATCCCTCTACCAGTATCATTTCTCCTTCTTTTTTGATGTTGTCCCTGGTAAGATTCAGGCCGTAAAGGATATTTCCTTTGGCAAAAGTCTGAGTTTCAGGTGAATTTAGATATTTGGGCTGAGCTTCAAAGACTGTCCGGCCGCCAAAAGCCACTACTTTCCCGGTCAGGGAAAAAATAGGGAAAATTATCCTTCCCCGGAATCGATCCCGATACTCTCCAGGTCTTTGACCTCTAACTATAAGACCTGCTTTTTCCAGGTCCTGGGGGCTGTATTTCTGCCTGAAGGTTTCATATAAATTATCCCATGAATTAAGGGCATAACCCAGTTTTAGTTTTTTGATCGTTTCCTCAGAAAATTGCCTTCCCTTTAAGTATTCTAAAGCTTTTTTCCCTTCAGGCGTTTTGAACAGGTTGTTTCTGAAGTAGCTCAGAGCCCGTTCATTAATCTCAAAGATTTTTTCCTCGAGACGGCTTTTTTGGTATGCCTGTCTGGGCTCGGGCAGCGGAATGTGGTATTTCCCAGCCAGAAATTTTACGGCTTCAGGGAAGGTCAGGTTTTCTTTTTCCATGACCAGAGAAAATAGATCCCCACCGATACCACAACCAAAACAGTGGAATAATTGTTTTTCTTCGTCAACGGTAAAAGATGGGTCTTTCTCTGAATGAAAAGGACAAAGGCCAACCCATTTTTTACCTCTTTTTTTCAGGTTAGTATACTGGGAAGCTATCTCGACGATGGAAGCTGAAGCCTTGATCTTTTCGGTTATTTCCATCAGTCTAAATAAGGTCTGCTTGTCTCATATAAGAATAGGTTGGCAATGGCTGCTTGTCAAGCAACCAACCCTTAAAAAAATATTTTTTCAGCCAGAAAAATCACAACTGATTTATCAAATTTGCCAGGTAACCGGCCCCAAATCCGTTATCTATGTTCACTACAGCGACTCCTCCTGGACAGGAATTCAGCATAGCCAGAAGGGCAGCTAACCCCTTAAAGCTAGCCCCATAGCCAACGCTGGTTGGAACGGCGATAACCGGAGCCTTGAATAAACCGGCCACTACACTGGGGAGAGCTCCTTCCATGCCGGCGACCACCACCAAGACCCGAGCCTTCTTCATCTGATCATAGTGGCTTAACAGACGATGAAGACCGGCTACTCCGACATCATAGATGCGGTCAACTCTATTGCCAAAGAACTCGCAGGTTAGGGCAGCCTCTTCAGCTACAGGCAAGTCGGAAGTTCCAGCCGAGATGACTGCGATCTGACCCTTGGCAATCTGAGGTTTTCTTTTTATTACCGTCAGACAACGAGCTGGCTCGTGGTAGAGGCCTTCTGGCAGTTTTTTCTTGATTTTCTCATAGACTTCTGGAATCAGTCGGGTGATGAGGAGATTGCTTCCTTTCTTCAGGATAGCTTGGCCGATTTTTATCAACTCATCTGGAGTCTTACCCTCGCCGTAGATAATTTCAGGACTGCCGCGTCTGAGCTCTCGGGAATGGTCAACCTTGGCAAAGTTTAAGTCCTGATAAGGAAAATCCTCAAGCCGCTTCAAAGCCTGGTCAGGAGATATTTTTTGCTGATAGACTTGATTGAGAATTTCCGAAAGAAGAACTTTCACTTGACAATTTTAGCATAAAAACTTCATTTTGGCATCATCTGGGTGATATTTTTGGGGAAACACCCTTCGGCTTGTCAAAGTGCCTTCTATATTGTAAAATAACAAAAATTTAAGCTATGGTTGCCAGGAGTAAGAAGGTGAGCGAATCCAATAAAAAAAGAGATTATGAAAAGGCCCTTAGCCTTTATAACCAGGGAATAAAGGAGTTTCGGAAGGAAGACTATGACAAAGCCCTGTCCAGTTTTGAATCCCTGCTGGAAAAATACCCTGAAGAACATGAACTGATAGACCGGGCGAAAGTCTATATGTCAATATGTAAAAGGGGGAAGAAGCAAGAGGTCATTTCACCTAAAAACATTTCTGATTTTCTTTTCTTTGCCCAGATGAAAATTAATCAGTCCGATTTTGACGGAGCTATCAAGCTTCTGGAGAAAGCTTTAGAGCTAAAGAGAGAGGAAGCCAGAGTATATTATTTAATGGCTACAGCCTACGTTCAGAATGGCCAGAAAGAAGAAGGTCTGGAAGCTCTGAAGAAGGCTATTCAGAAAGATAAAACCGTGGCTATTATCGCCCAAAATGAGCCAGATTTTGAACCGATCTGGGTAGATAAAAGATTTAAGGTTCTGGTCAAACTTTCATGAAAAAGAAACTCCTAGTTATCAGAAGTGGGGTTAATTTACTGGAGACTAATAATAAAGCCCTGCCTTCGATAATCTCAGCCCAGACTATTCTTAAGCATTTTATTAAAGAGTTCTTGAAATTAAGACCTCTGAGAATAGGATTGCTAGGAGAAACGCTCATAGAATCAGAAGTCAAGAAGTCCTGGAAAAAATGGCTTCAACCACTTCCAGCTTCAGCAAAATTAAATTCTCTGGATCGACTGGTAAGAAGTCTGAGACCAGGAAAGCAAGAGGCAGACCTGGTTCTGGTTTCTTCGGACTTTTTTCTAAAAGATGCCGAATTTTTAAAAAATGTTCTATCGGTCCATCAAAAATCTGCCAACGACTTGACTCTAATAGCAGGAAAAACCAAGTCAGCTTCTGACAGCCAGTTAGAAGACTATTTTGTCTACCCCGGCCTGGCAATAATCAGAGTAGGCGGCTCTTATGGCTGGATAAAGGGAACCAGACCCTTTAATCCCTCTGGTCAGCTTGAGGTGGTCTCTTTAGTGGAGGCAGCTTGGGCCGCCAGTAAAGGCATCGGCTTTCACTGGGTTACCGAAGTTGAAAAGGAAGCCTTTATTCCGGTTAATTCTCTGGAAGATTTTAGTAAGGTAGTGGCCTTTTTAAGGCAAATTAAAATTTCTCAGCTGGAGTCCCAGGGGGTTTTTTTCCTGGATCCCAGCTCAGCCTGGGTTGATACCGAAGTTAAAATCGGGCCAGGCACGGTCATTTATCCTTCGGTATTTATTGAGGGCAACAGCCGGATTGGAAAAGACTGCTTATTATATCCCCATTGCCATATTATCAACAGCCGGGTTGGTGACCGGGTTAAGATTTTAGGAGCTACTATAATTGAGGGTACCCAGATTGAACCTGAGGTCCAGGTTGGACCTTTTTCGCGGTTAAGACCGGAAACTCGGCTCAAGCGGGGAAGCCAGGTGGGAAACTTTGTAGAAATGAAGAAGACCGTTTTTGGCCAGGGTTCTAAAGCCATGCATTTAAGCTACCTGGGCGATGCCAGGATCGGAGAAAAAGTAAACATTGGGGCCGGAACTATCACCTGCAATTATGATGGGGAAAAAAAGAATAAAACTTACATAGAAAAAGAAGTTTTTATCGGTTCAGGAACCGAGCTGGTGGCCCCCGTAAGGATAGGAAGGGGGTCTTATGTGGCGGCGGGTTCTACCATAACAGATGATGTCAGCCCCGAAGCCCTGGCTATTGCCCGGGCCAGGCAGTTGGAAAAGCCAGGCTGGGCCAAGGAAAGAAGAGCCAGAATCTCTAAGAGCCGGAAAAAAGCCAGAAACCAGAAAAAAGGTAAATAAGCTGCCCAGTTAAAAATAAGTCAGGCTGACCTGTATTACTTTCTCCAGATTTTCCTTTGGCCCTTATATTTCTCGTAATGGTGACTGTAAACCCCAAGAAATGTCCTGTTTTATGAATAAGGCGGAATAATCTATTGGCTGGAAATTAAAACCTTGAGATTCAGGAAGCCTCTTTCCCCTTTTCTATCTTATAAACGTAAGCGATTCTCTGCCAGGCAGTAAAATTGGAAATTACCGCTAAGAATATGATAACGCCGATCATGACTGCATCAAAATAGCCGGAAATAATGGCCACCAGGGTTCCAAACATCAGGAGAACCATTCTTTCGGCTCTCTGCATGATCCCCAAGCGGCAGTCTATTCCCAGGCTTTCCGCTCGAGCCCGAGTATAGCTGACCATGGTGGAGCCCAGGAAAGCCAAAGCCAGGAGCAAGAGAACCCACCAGTTCTTAAAATAAAAGGCCAGGCCTAAATATATAGCAAACTCAGAATATCTATCGAGGCTGGAATCAAAAATAGCTCCAAAAACAGTTTTTTTATTCCCGTTAGCAGCCACTTTGCCATCTAATATATCTAGTATTCCGGAAAAGGCAATAAAAATAACGGCCCAGAAGGGATGCCGGGTAGCAAATAAAATGCCAACCAGAATCCCTGAAACCAGACCCAAAAAGCTCAGGAAATTGGGACTCAATTTCAGCCGGACTAAGATCAGGGAAATTCGGTCGAAGACGGTTAGAGTAAAAATAATCAACTTTCGAGGTAAGAATCTAAAGCCCTTATTTTCGTAGTTAACCATTACGTGGAAATTATAGTTTTTGAGCGGCAAAAAATCAATCTGGCATTGAAAAACTTTAAACTACCCAGACTGCCTTTTTCATAGACCTGCTTTAATCTTTGGATCAGGGAGGCGCGATTGAATAATAAAGCTGGTCGGGGACATGGATAATTCAAGCTTGAAGTAAAATACTTCTTGTGATAGCGTTATAAGCGCTCTGATTTGCTTCTTAAAGAGGAGATGGCAATGAAAAATAATGTTAATATTAAAAAACCACAAGGTAAGCTTGGGGTGATGATCCCGGGGCTGGGAGCTGTCGCCACAACTTTTATTTCTGGAGTCCTGCTGACTAAAAAAGGACTTGGCCGGCCTTATGGTTCTCTTACGCAGATGGGAACTATCAGGCTCGGGAAGAGAACAGAAAAAAGGGTTCCGAAAATAAAAGATTTCGTAGAATTGGCTGAGCTTGAAGATCTGGTCTTTGCCTCCTGGGATGTTTTTCCTGATAACGCCTATGAATCTGCCGTTAAAGCTGGGGTACTAAATAAAGAACATTTAGACCCTATTAGGAAAGAATTAGAAAGCATAAAACCTCTACCGGCAGTTTTTGATAGAAATTACGTTAAGAAGTTGGACGGACCGAATAAAAAGACAGCAGCCAATAAGTATGAGCTGGCTCTCCAATTGATGGAAGATATCAAAAAGTTTAAGCAAGAAAATTCCCTCGACCGTCTGGTCATGATCTGGTGTGCCAGCACCGAAATATTTATGAAACCCGGACCAGTGCATCAGACGGTAGATTCTTTAGAAAAGGCTATGAAGGAAAATGATCCGGCTATTGCCCCGAGCATGATTTATGCTTATGCTGCTATTAGGTCCGGGATACCTTTTGTTAATGGAGCACCCAACCTAACTGTGGATATTCCTGCCATGTTTGATCTGGCCAAGAAACATCAGGTGCCGATTGCCGGTAAAGATTTCAAGACAGGTCAGACTTTGATGAAAACCATTATAGCTCCAGGTCTGAAAGCCAGGTTGATTGGTTTGAATGGCTGGTTTTCAACTAATATCCTTGGCAACCGGGATGGAGAAGTCCTGGATGATCCTGAGTCTTTTAAAACCAAAGAAGAAAGCAAGCTGGGGGCTCTGGAGTACATTCTTCAGCCGGACCTTTACCCTGACTTGTATGGCAAGTTTTATCATAAAGTTCGTATTAACTACTATCCACCACGACAGGATAATAAAGAAGGCTGGGATAACATCGATATTTTCGGCTGGCTCGGTTACCCCATGCAAATCAAAATTGACTTTCTCTGCCGGGACAGTATCCTAGCTGCCCCCATTGTCCTGGACCTGGTGCTATTTATTGACTTGGCCCAGAGAGCTGGTTTTCGGGGGATTCAGGAATGGCTGTCTTTTTATTTTAAGAGCCCGATGTGTGCTCCAGAACTTTATCCAGAGCATGATCTGTTCATTCAATTGATGAAGCTGAAAAATACCCTTCGCTATCTTAAGGGAGAAAAATTGATAACCCACCTGGGGCTGGAATACTACGACTGATAGAGCTTAGAATCCTGATAAATCTATTTAGACTGAGTAATAAGTAAGAGGCTTAAAATGGGTAATAAAATCAAAACAAGGGCCAAATTAACCGGTGTCTTTATTTTCCTGCTTTTAGCAGGCTGGCTTTTAGCTCAGCCTGGGACTAAGGCTCAGACTAAATATGATTTAAGCAAAGAAAAAGTTCTTTTTACTGTGGGCTATGCTCATCTTGATACCCAGTGGCGCTGGGATTATCAGAAAACTATCAAAGAGTATATCTGGAATACCATGGTGGATAATTTTGCTCTCTTCGAGAAGTATCCTGAATATGTTTTCAATTTCAGCGGAGCCAACCGCTACCGGATGATGAAAGAGTATTATCCTGAAGAGTATCAAAAAGTTAAAGACTACGTCGCCAGCGGCCGTTGGTTTCCTTCTGGGTCTTCTATGGAAGAAAACGATGTCATGGCCCCTTCCTTTGAATCTATAATCAGGCAGGTGCTATATGGAACCGAATACTTTAAGAAAGAATTCGGTTTTAGTAGCCGAGAGTATATGCTCCCCGATTGCTTTGGCTTCCCGGCTTCCTTGCCTTCTATCTTGGCCCATTGCGGGTTGAAGGGTTTTTCCACTCAGAAGCTTACCTGGGGGTCAGCAGTGGGGGTGCCTTTTAATATCGGAACCTGGTTTGGCCCAGACGGCCAATATTTGGTAGCGGCTTTAAACCCAGGAGATTATGTGAGCAAAATAACCAGTGACCTGACTCAGGACGAAAAATGGCGAGCCAGGATTCTGGAAAATGGTCAAAAATACGGAGTCTATAGTGATTACATGTATTATGGCACCGGAGATATCGGTGGCGCTCCCGAGGAAAATTCTGTCAGGAATTTGCAACAGAGTCTTAAAAGCAGCCAGACTTCCGAGATTAAAGTAGTCTCAGCTAAAGCAGAGGAGTTTTTTCTGAATCTGACCGATGAGCAAAAAAATAAATTGCCAGCTTATACAGGCGAGTTTCTTCTAACCAACCATTCAGCCGGTTCTATTACCTCGCAGGCGGCCATGAAACGCTGGAACCGGAAGAACGAATTCCTTGGCTATTCAGCTGAAGCCGTCGCTGTCATCGCCGACTGGCTGGGCGGGGCCAAATATCATCAGGAGAAAATCAATGAAGCCTGGCGTTTAGTGCTGGGGGCTCAATTTCATGATATCCTTCCCGGGACCAGCATTCCCAGAGCTTATGAATTTTCCTGGAACGATGAAATCCTGGCTGCCAATCAATTTAGCAGTGTTTTGAGGGATTCGGCTGGGGCAGTCATTAGAGCCCTTGATACCAGGGGAGAAGGGGTTCCGGTGGTGGTTTACAACTCTCTGGCTCTGGATCGGGAAGATGTGGTGGAAGCTGAAGTGGAATTGGCCCAGGCGGCTGGTCAGATTCGAGTTTTCGGTCCGGCTGGTCAGGAAGTAGCCTCTCAAATCCTGGAGACTAATGGAAAGAAAGTTAAGCTAATTTTTTTAGCTAAAGTTCCTTCGGTCGGTTTTAGTGTCTATGAAATCAGGCCGTCAGAAGAGCCTTGTCGGCTTAATACTGGGCTTAAAGTCAGCTCCAACACCCTGGAAAACAACCGTTACCTGGTTAAAATCAACCGAGATGGCGAAGTCTCTTCTATTTTTGATAAGGGGGCTAACCGGGAGATTTTAGCTTCCGCGGCCAGGTTATCCTTCCATCATGAAAGGCCCCAGCAATGGCCAGCCTGGAATATGGATTGGGAGGACCGAATGAAGCCGCCGATAGGCTATGTAGAGGGACCTGCCAGAATCAATGTTGTAGAGAATGGTCCGGCCAGAGTGGCTGTTCGAATCGAGAGAGAATCCAGGGGTTCCAAGTTTATTCAGGTGGTCAGACTGGCAGCCGGGGGAGCAGCTGACCGGCTTGAATTTTACAATCAGATTGATTGGGCCACACCTGAATCTTCACTTAAAGCGGTCTTTCCCCTGACTGTTTCCAATCCCCTGGCCACCTATAACTGGGGAGTGGGAACGATTCAGCGAGCTAATAACGACCCGAAGAAGTTTGAGGTGCCTTCTCATCTCTGGTTTGACCTAACTGATAGAAGCGGGAAGTATGGAGTTTCGATTCTTGAAGATTGTAAATATGGTTCGGATAAGCCTTCTGATAACATACTTCGCCTGACTTTACTTTTCACTCCAGGGGTTAGAAGCTGGCCTAAAGAACAGGCCACCCAGGATTTTGGCCGGCATGAAATTCTTTATGCCCTTTATGGTCATCAGGGAGATTGGCGTCAGGCAAATAGCCGACGGCAGGCCCTAAGGTTAAATCAGCCGCTTTTAGCATTTCAGACCGTTCCCCATGAAGGCAGTCTGGGTAAAAGTTTTTCTTTTTTAAGAACCAGCCATGATAACCTGGCTATCTCAGCACTTAAAAAGGCTGAGAATTCGGATGAGGTAATAGTAAGGTTAGTGGAAACTAAAGGACAGAATCTTAAGAAAGCCAGCCTCACATTTTTTGGTGGGATTAGTTCAGCCCGAGAGGTCAACGGGGTTGAAGAAGAAATCGGACCTGCTGAGGTAAAAGAAGGAAATCTCATTTTTGACTTGAGTCGCTATAGCTTAAGGACTTTTGCGGTGAAGCTAAATCCATCCAACAGTACCTTGAACTTGCCTGAGTCAGTACCTCTGGAGCTTCCTTACAACCTAGACATTTTTAGCTTTGATGAACACCGAACCGATGGTTCTTTTGACCAGGACGGCCGGACCTATCCGGCCGAATGGTTACCGGGAACAATAATTGCTGACAGCATCAGCTTTAAGTTAGGCCCAAAACCAGAAGGAGAAAAAAATGCCCTGTCCTGTAGGGGCCAGGTAATTAAGATTCCTGAAGGCAATTTCAACCGGCTTTATCTTTTGGCGGCTGCTTCTGAGGAAGGGCAGACAGGTATCTTTAAGGTCGGCCCAAGACAGGTGGAGATTCCTGTGGCTTTCTGGTCCGGTTTTATCGGACAATGGGACAACAGAATCTGGGCTGAAGGACCGGCTGCTAAGATTGATTTTGACCGGGAGAATTTTACTTATGTCGGGGTTGTTCCTGGTTACACTAAGCATGATAATGTAGCCTTGTTCACCACTCATCTTCATCACCCTAATGAAGGCAATGAACCGTATATATATGGCTATATCTTTAAGTACTCTTTTGAGATTCCCAGAGGTGTTAAGGAAATAGTCCTTCCCAACAATCCCTCAATTGCTATTCTGGCTATGACTTTAGCCAGTGATGACAACAGTCTTTCCCAACCGGTCCAGAAACTTTTTGATCATCTTGAAAGAAGCCAGGAAGGTTATGAAAGGTTTGCCGTTGTTCCCAGGCCGGTGATTTCTCCGGCTAGGTCTTACGTAAGCCCTTCAGAACCAGCTCGAGTTTCTATTGAGGTGGAGCTCGAAGGGGCAGAAATCCATTACACTCTGGATGGCAGCGAACCAACTGAGAAATCTCCAGTTTATAATGAACCTCTCTCCATCAGTGGAAACGCGGTTCTTAAAGCTGGTGCCTTTCATCCAAAGAGGCTTCCCAGCCCGATAGCTGTAGCCTTCTACAGTCACTCCTTTCCGGTCGCCGATATAATTTATTTCAGTCCACCGTCTCCTTCGAGAACTGGGGCGGCTGGAGAAAAGACGCTTATAGACCTGGTTAGAGGCAGATTGGATTTACGGGATAGCAACTGGCAGGGTTTCGAGGAAAATGATCTGGAGGTCGTCCTGGATTTAGGCCAGAAACGCCGACTATATGAGCTGGAGCTTAGCTGTTGTGAAAACCACAACAGCCGGGTCTTCCTACCCTCAGGGATAATGGCAGAAGTCTCGCTTGATGGAAGGAAGTTTGAAGTTGTAGCCGAGAAAGAGCTTGATATTCCGCAACCAACTGGAATCCAGAGACCAGCCCTAAAATCGATTTTTTTGGGATTGAAAGGTCAAGAAGCCAGATTTATCAGGGTTAAAGCCATCAACCTTGGAGTAGTACCTGACGGTTTTCGGAATGCCGGACAAAAAGCCTGGATGCTATTTGATGAAATTTATGTGAGATGATTCGATAGAGAAATCCGCCAACTTGAATTGTCTATTGCCAAGGCTATCATTGGAGAAAGTCGAGGGGGATATCTCCCCCTGGTCGCTAATTATAATTCTTCGCCAACTGTTGGTAAATCTGCCTCAGGGAATTAAAGGCTGAGGTAATATAATCGTTAAGGTTTTTCTGAGCTTCTTTTTGATTTTTCTGAAAAAGACTGGTTAGCTTTAACTCAAAAAGTTTATGTCCTTCAAGATATTGTTTTTCCAGAGGCAGGAGCTTAGTTTTAACTACGTTTATCATTTGGCCATAATTTTCCTCTACCAGTTTTTCAAACCTTCGAACCTGGCTGTGTAATAATTGGTCTTTAACTGTCAGCAATTCGTTGGGTTCAAAGTGCTGGCGGTAGAAAAGCTCATAATCATGGTTGGTATGCCCGTAGCCGAGTCCCTCAGGAAGTTTTTCAAGACCATAATATAAAGGGAGATAGACAGTAGTATCTGGCTTTCCCAGGGCTAACCAAACCAGGATGGAAATAGGTTCCGGCTTCTGATCATTCAGACAGGCCACCAAAGAGTTAATAGTCGAGGAGGTACAGATTGTCCGGAATTTTGTTCGGTTGGGACTTCCTTCTTTATAGCCGTGGGTAGCATCGCATTCAGTGCCTTCATAGTGGTCTCTAAGAAGTGTCATCAAGACTTCCGGAGTGACCTTCTGGGCGGGCTTAAAGGAAAAGGGAAAGTCGTCATCAATTTCCCGGTTTTTTCCGCTTAGCATAACGACACCTCGCCACATCCGAAGGCTGTTACCGTCAAAGACGGGGTTGCGTTTTGAAGGGCGGGCAAAAGCCTTCTTAAAATCGAACTGTCCGTCTCTGGTCTCGTCATACCAGCCGTTGTTTTTGGCATATTCTATGATATCCGGGCTGCCCAGGTAATAATCCGGATCGTCCAGCCGGATCTGCCTGATGGTGTAATAATTAGGGATTACCGCCACTTCATCATCAGGTACCCTTTGGGCGAACCAGTGCCGTCCCCTGATGACAGCCAGCATCCAGGCTTCGTTTTTATCAGCAATCGAATAGGTGCGTCCAGAACCAATATAGCCATATTTTTCTACTAACTCTCCAGCCAGGATAACTGCTTCCCGGGCAGTCCTGGCCTTTTCGGCCACAATCCTTCTCAGCATGTAGCCGATACCGCCATCAGTGTAATCTTCTTTTGTTTCGCGGGACGGGCAGGAATCGGAGGTTATTACCACTCCGTATTCGTTAATAAAGCTGTCAGCGAATTCCTGTCCGGTAGCTTCTATCCAGAGAAAGCCGTTGGTCTGGCCAGAAGTTTCATAAACAGCTCCACGCCTTAAATTGATTTTGACCTTGGGCCCGTAATCATGGGGAGCAATCTTTCTGACATTGACCATAATTTCCCCGTAATCATCCTCATTATGAGCGACGATTACCGAGCCATCGGCACTGGCTTTCTTGCCCACCAGAACGGTGTAACAGTTGAGGGCATCCTTATCGGCTGCCTGAAGGAAAAGATTAAGGCTAAAAAGCAAAAGAACAACCAGCAAAAAGGAACGGCTAATTTTTCTCATAAAGAACCTCCATCAGGTATTAGCATAATTCTAACATCTTTATTAAACCAATATACCCGAATTTTAGAGTTTGAGGCAATTGGAATTTACCAGGGAGAAAAATGTTGAAATTCGGGTTATAATTTAATTGTTATTGATAAAGGTAAAGAATAATTAGGAGAGAAACGGATGGCAGAAAAAGACGTCATTCAGGCTGACTGGTTGAATGGGATGGCCTTTGAGGTGGAGCTTGAGGGTCATCGGCTGGTTCTTGATGTTCAGGATGAGAAGGGAGAAAGTCGGGGTCCAAGGCCCAAACCCTTGCTGCTGGCAGCTCTGGCTGGCTGCACGGGGATGGATGTAATATACATGCTTAAGAAAATGAGGGTTCCGGTGGAAAAATTCAGATTAATAGTAGAGGGGAGCCTAACTACGGAGCACCCAAAACAGTATTCTAAGACCCACGTTATCTATGAATTTACAGGTCATAACCTGCCGGCTGAGAAGTTAAAGCAGGCTATCGAGCTGTCGCAAGAAAAATACTGCGGAGTGAGTGCCACCATAAAGAAGGCTATGCCTCTGACCTGGGAGATGAAGATAATGGAGTCCTGATTTTCGGGATTGAAAAAATGGTGCCGAGGGCCGGACTCGAACCGGCACGGAGTTTACGCCCCGAGGGATTTTAAGTCCCTTGCGTCTACCAATTCCGCCACCCCGGCGGCATTGTATATTTTAAGCACAATTTGGCCTGGCAGTCAATTGACTGGATGGATTAAGCTGTCTTCAGATAACTGAGATCTGGGGCTAACTGCTACCCCTTTATAGCTTGATTCTCAAGGGGCTTTTCGGATACTCTTGGCATGGTAATAACTTATTTCAAGCAAATAGTCTTTAAAGGGAGATTGCTTATGAAAAAAAGATCTTCATTGTGGGGTCCTACAGTTTTAGCTGGAAGTTTTTTGCTGATTTTAGCCTTGTCTTTCAGCCCAGCCTGTTCTGGCCAGTCTAAAGACCAGGGCAAGCTGCCGGAGCAATTATCAGGTCTTAAAGGGCCTTTTGATCTTTCACCCGAGAGAAGCCAGGAAATCCAGTACTATCTGCAGGAAACTCAGGTCATCCAGATAGGCTTTGATGGGAAGAGAAAGTCAACTGAGACCTATACCTTTAAGCTTAAAATCGTCCCGGCCAGTCTGGCCAACCATGATGGTGACGTTTGCACAGTCGGAGAGTTCAGATTTCAATCTGGAGACCAGCAACCTGTTACCATCAGGGAGCTCGCTGGCTGGTCTTATGTCTTCAGGCATACTGCAAGTGGAATTGATGAGAAGAATCAGGTTTTTGGGATTCCTCATGACAGGTTTGAAAGTCTGACTGCCAGCGACGGCCAGAAAATCGCCGGTCCCCGTAGCTACCCGATTTACAACAGTTTTATAGACTTTCATGCTTTCTGCGATATTCTTGCTAGGCCCATTCCGGGAGGAACCGGAATTCAGGATCTGAAATATCCAGGTCAGTCCATCCGCCATGCTGCAGCCTTTTCTGAACCGCCGGTCCATCTGGGCCAGGGAATTAAAGAGGGCTCGGTTTTTCGTAACGGAGAAGTCAGACTGATTTTTAAAGGAATCGGGCTGGTAGAGGGCGCAGCCTGTGCTGTGGTTGGCTATGATTCCGGTGAAAGCACCCTGAAGATGATCATGTCAAGTGGTGCGGGAGGAGACATAGTCACTGAAGGTGGCTCTGAATACATCGGCGATATTTATGTAGACCTGAATACCGGGTGGGTAAGGAAGGTCACCCTGGATGAATTCGTAGTTACCGAAACCAGATTGCCTGAAGCAATGGCAGCAGTAGTTCAGGGGCAGAGGATCTTTAGCTACACTGTCCGTCACCTGTTAATAAAAAAGATCAGCCAGCCGGAGTTTGAGAAACTCAATCAAAAATAAGAGAAGGAACACACAGCTGCAGCTGCAGCCAGGTGTTCCCCCCGATTTGATCTTTGGCCCAAAATCCGAATCTTTTATCTCTATCCAGGCTGTCCGAATCTATCTGTTCTCCTTTACCATTCCTATAATTGATTCAAGCCTGGCAATATTTCTGATTTCAAGCTCTAATTTTCATTGAGCTTAAAAGAACAGGGGAACACCGAGAAAGACCCGATGAACATTTGCCTTATCAGTATAATCATACTCAGTGTCTTTAAGCCGCTCATGAGTGTAACGGTATTTGATACAATGCTACCTGGGACTCCTTAGCAGAATCTGGTAAAATAACCAGGTAAATTACCTGTTTTAAACAGGCATAGGTGGTATCAAAAGTGGCCGTTAAAGCAACTAAGGTGATTTGTGGGAAACAAGATTATTATGCTGGATGCTGGCAAAAGCTATTAAGTTCTTTTCTTTCCGGCTTTCTGATTTTCGTTTTCTTTTTTTCTAATGTTAAGGTGCTCTTTGCTGGATCTGGTCAGACTGATATTGAAAGAGGTATGAGAAGAGTGCCTGAAGTTCAGGCCAGTCAGTCAGAAAATTCAATACCTGACTTTGGGCCAGATGGGTTGAAAGGCTTAACGGAAGATCAGAAAAGAAAACTTAATTCTGGCCAGGTGGTGATGACTTCCTCTCCAGAGATTACTCCCGATGGCAAAACGATGATTGCCGCTGTTATGAAAATTGAAGCCCCTTTAGACTGGGTCTGGGCGGTTCTATCGGCTACAGAAAAACAGATTGACTACCTTGAGGAAATTGAAGAGCTAAAACTTCTCGAGCAGAGTCAGAATTTTAACCGGATGGAATTTGTGGTCAAAGTGATGGGAAAGAGGGTAAAATATACAGTCGTCCATCACTTTAGGCCTTCAGAATATTATTTCTGGTGGGAATTGGATAAAAAAGCTCAGCCTGATTTGAAGGAGCTTTCTGGATTCTGGAAACTGTATCCTGCTGATGGGAACTGGACAATTGCCAGATATGGCAGCCGGGTGGTGCCGGATTTTCCTGTGCCGGAATTTATCCGCAACTGGCTCTACAAGAAAAGCGTTCGTTCCTCGCTGGAGAAAGTCAGAAATTATGTTGAAGAAAAGGCTGGAAACTCCTAACTTAAGAATTTTTTAGGGAATTCGGCTTTTTCACTGCGCCTGCCGAGTGGGTATTGGGGGTCACAAAAATTGCCCAGTCTCTTTGTGAGAAAGGATAAGGCTTAGGCTCACGGGTATCAAATCGAGCTCCGGTGGGGTAGAGATGAGGCTTTGAGCCGGGGCAAGCCAAAAAGCTCCAAAAATCAGCCGATCCACTCTTCTCGAGCCAAAAGGCAGTCAAGAAAAATATTCAGCCGATGGTTCAGTGGCCACCAGGACCTTCTGATAAACGATAGGCCTCCTGCCTGGTCATGGTCTGGAGGCGGCTATGAATGGTTTTAGCCTTACATAAAGAATAAAAGCCAATAGCTTCAACGTTTTTGGCCTGGCTGTTCTTAGCAACTTTGTACTGGAAGTTACAGAAGGCTTGGCCATTGCTAATCATATTCTTTCCAGGATTTGATTTTCAGGTCTTCCAGTTCCTTGGTTTTCAGGGCGGTGGCCAAGGCTTCTGCCAGTTGGAGATTAGTAATAACTGGAATTCCCAGGTCCACAGCTAAGCGCCGCATCCTGTAGTCCGAATCAAATTCAATTCTTTTACCAGTATGCGGTATGGAAATCAGAAAATCTACTTTCTTTTCCAGCAAGTAATCTCTGAGGTTGGGCTGGCGGGGCTGGTGTATCTTAAAAAGAGGAAGGTTTTCTATCCCGTGCCTTTTTAAGAATCTGGAGGTCCCTTCAGTAGCATAAATGGTTAAACCAAGTTCAGAGATTTCTCTGGCTGAAGGCAGAAATTTTTGTTTGTTCTCTTCGCCGCCCAGGCTCAAAAGAATAGATTTTTCAGGCGGCCTGAAACCCGCGGCGATCATAGCCTTGAGCAGGGCTTCGTGAAGGTCATCACCCAGGCAAGCCACCTCCCCAGTCGAAGCCATTTCTACCCCCAAACAAGGGTCAGCTCCTTTCAGCCTGGAAAAGGAAAACTGAGGGGCTTTAACTCCCACGTAATTGAGTTCGAAGACCGATCGGCCATTACTTACGGGCAGCCCAAGCATGGCTTTAACTGCCAGCTCGATAAAAGGAATCCCAGACACCTTGGAGACAAAGGGAAGTGATCTCGAAGCTCTCAGGTTGCATTCGATTACTCTGAGCTCATTATCTTTGGCCAGAAGCTGAAGATTAAATGGCCCGGTAATGTTCAGGGCCTGAGCGATTTTTTCCCCGATGAGACGCACTCTTCTTATGGTTTCAATGTAGAGTTTCTGTGGGGGGAGAACCATGGTGGCATCGCCAGAGTGAACCCCGGCATTTTCGAGGTGTTCAATTATGGCAGAAGCCACGATTTTCCCCTTGCAGGCCACAGCTTCCAGCTCGATTTCCTTGGCACCGATGATGAATTTTGAGATGACCACAGGATGTTCCGGTGAAACTACAGAAGCTCTCTTCAAATACCGCTCCAGAAATTTTTCTTCAAAGACCAGACTCATGGCTGCTCCACTCAGGACATAAGATGGCCGTATGATGACCGGATAGCCCGCCTGGCTGGAGAATCTTTTAGCATCGTCTATACTGAAAACTTCCTTCCAGGCTGGCTGGTCAATACCCAGGTCGTCCAGAAGGCTGGAGAATTTGTAACGGTCTTCAGCCCGGTCGATGCTTTCTGGTGAAGTTCCCAGAACCCGGACGCCAGCTTGGTAGAGTTTGAGAGCCAGGTTGTTGGGCACCTGGCCGCCCATGGAGATGATTACTCCGAGTGGCTTTTCCTTTTCATATATATCCATCACCCGTTCAAAGCTCAGTTCATCAAAATAGAGCCGGTCGCACATATCATAATCAGTGGAGACGGTTTCCGGGTTGTAGTTGACCATAATAGTCTGATAACCCAGTTTCCTCAGGGTAAGGACGGTATTAACACCGCACCAGTCGAATTCAACTGAGGAACCGATACTATAAGGACCGGAGCCCAGAACCATTATCTTTTTTTTAGACCGGCGAAAGTTTACATCATCTTCCTGGCCGTTGGAGGTGA